>JAIXOO010000325.1 GCA_027486765.1 Saprospiraceae bacterium | reverse complement strand
CGGGTACTCAAACTCGATAAAGGCAGCGTCAGTGATGAAAATGGCCGTTTTGAACTGGAGCTCCCGGTGGGCAAACACCAATTGCTGGTGCAATACGTAGGCAATGCCGAATTGACCCAGGACATTCAGGTGTTCAGCGATGGCAACATCACCCTGAGCATGGAAAATGCCGCCGTCAACCTCGATGAAGTAGTGGTAGGTGCCCGTGCCGTGGACGCCAACGTGGAGAACGTGCAAATTGGTGCCACCCAACTGGATGTGCGCAGCATCAACAAACTCCCCGCTTTTATGGGTGAGGCAGATGTGATCAAGAGCTTGTTGCTCGCTCCCGGGGTTAGTTCCATTGGGGAAGGGGCCACGGGTTTTAACGTGCGCGGTGGTGAAGTGGATCAAAACCTGGTACTACAAGATGGGGGCATCATTTTTAATTCCTCGCACGCTCTGGGCTTTTTTAGTTCCTTCCATTCCGATTTGATCAGCCGGGTTACCTTGTACAAAAGCATCATTCCGGCCCAATTCGGTGGCCGTTTGGCCTCGGTGCTGGACGTGGAAATGCGCGATGGCGACTTTGAAAAGTTCCGCATCAAGGGCGGTGTAGGCCCGGTAAGCAGCCGCATTGCGGTGGAAGGGCCAGTGATTCCCAAAAAAGCTTCGTTCATTGCCGGGTTTCGCTCCTCTTACTCCGACTGGATTTTACAAACCGTTCGAGACCTCGATGTGCGCAACAGTTCGGCTTTTTTTTACGACGCCAATTTGCGCTACACCCATAAATTGAGCGAAAAAAACACCCTGATCCTGGCCGGTTATGCCGCCAAAGACAAGTTTACTTACGGCGATAATTTTGGCTTTGACTACCAAACCACCACGGGGCAAGCCACTTTGAAGCAGATTTTTTCCCAAAAGTTCTACTCCAAATTTTCGGCTACGCTGAGTCAGTACAAAAGCACTCAATACGATTATTCCGGGCTGGATGCTTCCCAACTGGACAACAATATTGAATTTTTGAGCATCAAAGAACAACTGAGTTTGCAGCCGCGAGCGGGTTTGCAACTGGATGCTGGACTGTCGAGCATTTTGTACCGAAGTTTACCCGGTGCCCGGCGGCCATTGGATGAGGTGTCGCAGGTTTTTGCCAAAAGTTTGGAAAAAGAGCGGGGCCTGGAATCCGCTGCATTTGTGAATGCCGAGTGGAGTGTTTCTTCTGCCTTACAAATATCCGGTGGTCTGCGCCTGGGTTTTTACCAATTTTTGGGGCCCAAAACGGTGTTTGAATACCAAAACGAGATCCCGAGTCTTTTGAACCTGATTGATACCACAGTGTATGGCAAAGGCAAAACCATTGCGACTTACAGCAGTTTGGAGCCCCGCTTGTCAGCTCGGTACCGCTTCAGTCCTGCCGTGTCAGTCAAATTGGGGTACAGCCGCACCGCGCAATTCATCAACCAGATTTTCAACTCCGACTCTCCCACCCCCACCAGCCAGTTTCAATTGAGTACGGCCTACATCGAGCCCACCCGCTCGCACAATGTGGCCCTAGGCTACTTCCAAAATTTCAAAGACAACCTCTGGGAAAGTTCCATCGAAATCTACGGGCGGGCCATTGATGCCCTGTTTGACTACCGCGATTTTGCCAATCTGGTGGTCAACGAGCAGCTGGAAACCGAACTGCTCAAGGGCAAAGGGCGGGCTTATGGGATGGAGTTGAGCTTGCGCAAAAGCCGGGGCCTGGTGAACGGGATGCTCAGCTACACCCTCTCGCGCACCGAACGGCAGATCGAAGGCATCAACCGGGGCAAATGGTACCCCAGCAACTTTGACAAACCCCACGACCTTTCCCTCGTGCTCAACTACCAATACAATCAACGCCATACCCTGACCCTGAATTTCACCTACGGCACCGGGCGGCCCACCACCGCTCCGCAAGGGGGCTACCGCACCCAACTGGGGGTTCCAGTGCCCATCTACTCGGAGCGCAATGCCCTCCGCATCCCCGATTACCACCGCATGGATCTGGCCTACACCATTGGCAAAGACCATCGCAAAAACAACAAATTCAAGACCAGTTGGACCATCTCGCTGTACAATGTGTACGCCCGCAAAAACGCCTTTTCGGTGTATTTCACCCAAACGCCCTTTACGGCGGCGCAAGCCAACCGATTGGCGATTTTGGGCAGTGTATTTCCTTCGGTCACCTTCAATTTTGAAACCTTATGAAAAAATTCCACTATATCCCGATGTTGTGTGGCTTGAGCCTGTTGCTGAGCAGTTGTTTGGACGAAATTGAGTTAAAAAACCAGCGCTTCGAGACCAAGGCGGTGATCATCCAGGGGCGTTTGATCCTGGGCGCTCCCTCGCTGGTGGAAGTCAGTGTGCAAAGGGTCGGGGACATCGATGGCTCCGAAACCGCCATCCACATTGGCTCGGCCAAGGTCACTTTGGAGCAGGCCGATGGGACAAGCATTGAAGTGCCTGAAGTGAATACGGCCAAATTGTACCGCGCCAGTATACCCACCAATCAAGGTACGTTTAAAGTCCAAACGGGGCAAACTTACCGCATCAAGGTGAGTTTGTTGGATGGTCGCCAGTATGAGTCTGAGTTTGAACCCCTCCTGGCCGTGCCCGAACTGGAAAAAACCAATTATACGATCCAGGATTTGACCTTGCCGGATAAAAAAGGCTTTCTCACCAAGGCTACTTACCTCCGTTTTTGGGTCAACAGCAAGCTCAAGGCTGCCAATAACCCCGATCGATCCCGGTTGCGCTGGGAGTTGAATGCAGTGTACCGCCTGAGCGACAACATCCCCAAGGTTTGCTACAACTACGAGCCGCAACGGGTTGACAAGGTGTTCATTTACGAAGGTCCGGGCCTTCAACTGGAGCGGCTGGATACTTTTTACCTGGCGGATGTGCGCTTGGATCACCGCTTTGCCGAGGGGTTTTACCTGACGGTGTTGCAGGAATCCTTGAGCCCGACGGCTTTTACGTATTGGGATCAGGTCAAAACCCTGGCGGAACGCAGTGGCAGTATGTTTGAAGAACCTGCGGGCAAAATTGTCAGCAACCTGCGCAGCAAAAATCCAGCGGAGGAAGTGTACGGCTATTTTTATGCCACGGCTCAGGATACTTTGCGCATGTACATCCGCCCGGAGCAGGTGGGGATGCCGACCAAGTACTGCCCACAACCACCCCAGCCCCGGATTGGCCCAACCATCTGCGACAATTGTTTGCTGCAAACGGGCAGCTCCTTGACTAAACCCAATTTCTGGATTGAATAAGCACTGGCATGAAAACACGATTTTTGATTCAAATAATGGTATTCTCCCTCGCTTTTGTAGCTCCATCGCTAGCCCAAAGCGACCTGCAAAACCGCTGCCTGGTGCATCTGGACAAGTCTTTCTACGTGAGCGGCGAACTCGTTTGGTTCAAAGTATACCTGCCTGCCTCACTGCGCGAACAAAACTTCAACATCAAGGTGGGGGTACTGAACCCGACCGGGAAGCCTTTGGAATCCTTTTTCATCAACAGTCAGGGCGAAAATCAGGCCAGTGGCTACTATAAAATCCCCTTTGATTGTCCTGCCGGGGTGTATCAATTGCAGTTTTCAGCATTGGAAGCAGCCTCCAAACGCCCGGTCTTGCTGGCCGAAGTGCTGGTTCCGATTTACAACGATTTGGAAAAAGTGGATGCGCAGGTAGTTAATAGCGTCAATTCAGGCCGTGATGCAGCAGCAACTTTGCAGGATTTGCAGGTGGAGATTCGTTTGCCTAAAACCAATTATCAAGCCCGCGAGCAGGTTCAGGGTAAAATCCAGGTCAAAAACGGCCAGGGTACTCCAGTTGCCGCGCAAGTATCGATTGTAGTGAGCGATTGGGAATTGAGCGGCACGGAGGTATGGCCGCAGGCCAACTGGAGTTTGGGCCCAGTAATTACTCCAACTACCCTGAGCAAACAGGTGTACACCCAAGTCAAACTCCAAAGCAATAGCGCCACCCAAAGTCAAAACCTGGTGGGCATTTTTTTCCCTCAAAACTGGCAACTCCTCTACACCTCCTCCCAACGGCCCGAATACTGGGTGGAAGTACCCAATTTCACTGGCCGCAAACAGGTGCAGTTTTTGGGTCATCCCAATCCTGAAGTGCAGGTACAATTGTTGGAATCCTTTCCCGCTAAGGCCAGTCCGCCCCTCGCCTACACCCCTGGCATCCGGCAATACCTGGAATGGAGCCGCATGCGCAAAAAGATATACCAACTATACAATGCGCTGGAAATGGCCTTGCCCGGCACCGCACCCATCAAGGACAGCATTCCGCTCAAGGCTGACCGCAGCTTACGCCCCGCCGAATTTGAAGCTTTTGAAGACCTGGCCACCTTTTTTCGCGAAATCTCGACCCCGCTGAGTTTTAAACAGGAGCGCAAAACGGGCCAGTACAGCGCCAAAATGTACAATCCGGGCACCTTCACCGATTATCCTAGCGCACCCGTTTTTGTGATCGATGGCAAAATGACCCGCGATGCCGACTTTGTAGCCCGCCTCAAGTGCAGCCAAATCGAAAGCATCGACTTGTACTATCAACCGACCCAACTGCTGGGCTACTTCAAAGCCATCGGGCGCAGTGGGGTGGTGCAAATCCGCAGCAAAGCAGAAATCGCCATCCCGGCAGCCGAAGCGGAGGATATTTTTCACTTGAATGGTTTGCAGGCAGCCGCAGCCTTCCCGGCTCTGAAGGCGGAGCAGCTCAAAGCCGCACCCGCCCAGGCTTTTTTCCGCCCACAACTGTACTGGCAGGCCAACCTGCGCACCGATGCACAGGGGCAAGTCGATTTTTCCTTTTTGCAGGGGGATGATTGGAGCAGGTTTCGGATACAGGTGATCGTGCAGGGGGGAGATGGGCGTATGGGGGAAGGGCAGGTGATTTATTCAGTGGACAGGAAATGATGATTTTTGATTGTAGAACGTAAGTATAAACCATCAGTGAAGTTTAATACCTCACATTACGCAATGCTGTTCATACCCTTCGTGAGCGGTAAATAAAATGCGTAATGTGAATTAATAAAACAACGTGAGTTTTGAATTAACTGCATTGACAATACAATGTGCGACTTCTACGAAGTCGATCTGATGACCTCGGAGAGGTCACACATTTGTAGAACATGTTGGTAGTTAATTTTTTACGACTTCGGAGAAGTCGCACATTTTGCGCGGTTAATTCAAAATTCACGTTAAAACAGAAAAAGGCCACCCCGAAGGATGGCCTCTTATTTGTCGGGGCACCAGGATTTGAACCTGGGACCCCCTGCTCCCAAAGCAGGTGCGCTACCGGGCTGCGCTACGCCCCGAAAAATTAGTGTGGGTGTGTGGTAGTGTGGGTGTGTACAAAAATTCACTTCGTGAATCCTTGGCGGTGGAGCCGGGATTCGAACCCGGGGTACCGTTTCCAGTACGTCAGTTTAGCAAACTGGTGGTTTAAGCCACTCACCCACTCCACCTTGGAGCAAGAAAAACAAGTTATTTCGTTAAACAACCGCGTTTTTCTCGAAGCGACTGCAAAGATATATGCCGCTGCCATTAATACAAATGAAATTGAAAAAAAATTCCCGCACCTGGCATTTTTTTTTTGAGGAGCATACCAAAAGGTTTGATTTTCAAAAACAAAGGTGATAGAAGATTTTGAAAAAAAAATAACAGCATATGTTTACATTCAGGTGCCCAAACCATCCAACACCACCCTTAGCGTTATTTTTTTGTTTAATCAAATTCCCATCCACCCATGCACCACCTTAAATCACACCTCTTCACCGGATTGTTTGCCCTGGCAGCCATCACCACCGGCCAAACCCAAACCCTCCGCATTCCCTTCCAATTGACTGCCCACAACAACATCGCCGTGCCCGCAATCCTGAACGATACGGATACGCTCCACTTGATGTTTCACACCGCCGCCAGTGATGTTACCCTGACAGAAGATGCCACTAAAAAACTCAAAAGCCTGCGTTTCAATGGAACCACCGATGGTATAAAAAGCTGGGGTGGCGCAGAGAATTCCGCAAGGTACAGTGCCGACAACTCCCTGCGCATTGGTGGATTGCTGTTGAGCGGCATTGAGATTTGGGAAAATAAGTTCTCCGGCCCCGATACAGACGGAAAGTTTGGCCTCGACCTCTTCAAAGGCCAATGCATTCAACTGGATTTTGAACAAAAAATCATGCTGGTCTCCCCCACCCTGCCCAAAAAGCTCAAAAAATACCAGCAATTTAAATTGACCATCGAGGACGACCTGATGTTTATCGAAGCCAGTTGTGCCTTCGGGGATACGGTCATCACCCACCCCTTTTTGATCCATTCGGGCTACTCCGGGGGCCTTTTATTGGACGATCAATTTGCCAACGAAAACAAACTGGGCGAAAGACTTAAAATCATCGGCACAAAGGACTTGAAAGACTCCTATGGCAATGTCATCAGAACCCAAAAAGCCATTTTGCCGGGGTTAAGCATCGGAACCAATACCTTGTCCAATGTGCCCGTCGGCTTTTTTGAGGGTGCCATTGGTCGGCAAAAAATGAGCATTATGGGGGGTGATGTACTGAAGCGGTTTCAGGTTGTATTTGATTTGAAAAATGGGGTGATTTATTTGAAAGGGAATAAATTGAGGAAGGGGGGGTATAGGAAGGAATGAATTTTGGTGGTGGTGGGAGAGCAACTCCCTCGTTTCTACCGCAAGTAATAATAATAAAACACCACCCCCAATCCCAGCACAATCACCCACTCCAGTGTGCCGCCCAGCGCCTTATTCTTTACCCTTACATGAATGATCGCGATCAGCGAAAACACCAGCCCCAGCGCCAGAAAAAAGCGCAACTTGGAGGCCTCGGCAATCGTTGGGCCCACTTCCAGGCCCATTTGGTAAAAGAGGTTCATGATGATCGGGGCCAGCAGTACACTCACGATGGCGGTGAGGCCTCCGGCCAGCCAGAGGATGAGTACGGGGATATCTTTGGCCAGCAGGTGCAGGGTGCGCACGGCGCTGCTCACGATCAGCCAGAGCAGGAAGAGTTGCAGGCCGGTGATGACTTTTTGGGCAAAATTGGTGTAGCCATCAAAGATGACGTAAATCAGCAGGTTGCCTGCCGTGGCCAGGATGCCGTAAAAGATGCCGGCGAGAGGCACTGCGCGCAGGATGGCGGCCCAGTAGTTGACTTTGGTGGAAGAGCGTTTGGTACTCACGGTGTTGGTGTGTTTAAACAGAAAAATGGCGTTGGTGATGCTTATAGCGCTTACCAAGAATCTTAAACTCAATTAACCGAGGTGTTTCTTCGGTGCCTTAGGTTTCTTAGGTGGTGAAAAAAAGCTGAACAGAGCATATTTTTCACCACCTAAGAAACCTAAGGCACTTAAGAAACACCTTAGACAAGACTGTAAAGCTAAACTTTTTACCAAAAAACAAGGGAGCAGAATTTACCCCGCTCCCTTTCTAAATTTGGTATATAGATAACCTCTCTTTATTCTTAAACCAAAGCGCTTAGCACTTTGATTATTTGTTCGCTTTTGCGTGATCCGCCAGGAATTGCTCCAGGCCGATGTCGGTCAGTGGGTGCTTCAGCAAGCCCAGAATGGCCGAAAGAGGACAAGTCACCACGTCTGCGCCCGATTTGGCCGCATCCACGATGTGTTTGGAGTTGCGGATAGAGGCAGCCAGGATTTGGGTGTCAAAGCCCTGGATCGCGTAGATCTCCGCAATTTCGCGGATCAGTGCCATGCCGTCCCAGTTGATGTCGTCTACCCGGCCTACGAAAGGAGAAAGGTAGGTGGCACCAGCCTTAGCCGCCAGGATCGCCTGACCAGCCGAGAACACCAGGGTACAGTTGGTGGGAACGCTGTGTTCGGTAAAGTAATTGATGGCCTTGATGCCGTCTTTGATCATGGGCACTTTCACCACGATGTTGGGGGCGAGATCGGCCAGGCGCATGCCTTCTTCGATCATGCCCGCAAAATCCGTAGAGATCACCTCAGCACTCACGTCGCCTTCCACAATTTCGCAGATGGCGCGATAATGGTTGAGGATATTGTCGGTGCCAGAGATGCCTTCTTTGGCCATCAGGGAAGGGTTGGTGGTTACGCCGTCCAGGATACCCAGGTCTTTGGCTTCTTTGATTTGATCAAGGTTGGCAGTGTCGATAAAAAACTTCATTTTTTGTCTGTTTGGATTAGCAAGTTAAATAACGCAGAAAACTAAGATTGCAAAGGTAAAATTATTTCTAAACAAAAAAAAGCTTGGGATTTTCACCCCAAGCCTCGCCATATGAATCATAATCACTTTAAACCTATGGGGCTCGCTTGCGCAAGCCGGCAAGACTTTCGTCCTGCATTTTTGATAATGTAAAAGTAGAGGCATTGGGGGAGGATTCCAATGACATTAAACACAATTTTGATCACAAAAAAATGGTGAGTATTTTTCTATTAAAATGATTCAATTTATTATAAATCAAATATTTAAATTACTTCAATTTTAGCTCAATTCAATTAGACAGTGTCCAAATCCAGTTTCCATCCGTATCAAAATAACCAATTTTATCCCCCTGTTCTACCCGAAAAACGCCTTGTCCAGCGTATCGGATGTACTCAAAATCGGCGCCGACGATCAAATCGCCTTGCAAATTAGACAAACCGCTGAAACCATCTATCCGCACTTTGGCGTAGCCATTTTCAAAACTTTCGATGCGGCTGTACTTGGGCGGCACCAGTTCCATGCCCCGGCGATTGATCACGCCCCACTTGCCATTGATTTGAACGACCGCCACCCCGTGGTTGAAGCTGCCCGCTTTTTGATAATAACCATTGTACATGCCCGCCTGTTCGGTGATGTAATAAAAGCGGTACTGTTCGTCGCGCACCAGTCCGCGGCCTTCGCTAAAATCCAGCAGGCGATTGATGCTCGGTTCGATGAGCAATTTACCCGAGGTATCCAACAAACCCGCTTTGCGCAAACTCCCCTGAAATACCACTGCACGCCCATCGGCAAAACGCTGGCATTGTTTGAACACAAATCCCGTCAAGGCAGCTCCTTCCTGGGTCAGGTAGCCACAGTTGCCATCTTTGTATACGGCAGCGCGGCCTTCGGAAAAAGGTTCAGCCCGGGAATAACTACAAGGGATCAGCAATTTTCCCGTAGTGTCGATGTAGCCATAAGCGCTGCGATCCTTGACCACCGCCAGTCCTTCACTGAAGGGGTAGATTTCGGTATAATTGCTGCTGCCAACAGCCAGCCCTTGCAAATTGATCAGACCCAGGCGACTGTTATCGGGCGTGAGTACCGCAACGGCCAAACCAGTTTGATCAAAAGGGCGAATGTCTACGTATTTGGGTTTTAAAATCCAGCGGTTTTTGGCGTCAATCAAGCCCCATTTCCCCTCGGCTTTGACCCTGGCTACCCCGCGGTCAAAATCCTGGGCTTGTTCAAACTGCGCTGGGATCTCCAGTTTATTGTGGGCATTGATGTAGCCGATGCCTTTGTCGGATTCTACCCAGGCCAGTTTGTCGCGAAAGTTTCCGGCGCGTTTGTATTGAAAATCAATCATCACGTTGCCCAACTTGTCGATAAAACCCCAGTAGCGCCCCAATTTCACCGCCGCCAAACCTTCATAGAAGTCGCTGACCTCCCGAAACCGGCAGGGGATGATTTCCAGGCCCTCGTTGTTCACAAAACCCCAGAGGCCATCGCGCATCACCGCCAGGCGGTTCTCGCGGAAGGAGCCAATTTGGTCGTATACGGCACTGACGGCCAGTTGCCCCAGGGTGTCAATCAAGCCGTATTTGGGCCGTTGCACATAGAGGCGAATGATTTTATTTTCGGTATTTTCCAAAAAATGGATGTCGTCGTACTGGCAGGGAATCACGAGTTTGCCAAAACGGTTGACCACGCCCCACTTGTTGTCGCGCTGCACAATGCCCACTTCGTTGACAAAATCGCGCGCAAAAGTAAACTGCGGTTTCATGCGCATTTGCCCGGAGGTATCTACGTAGCCCCAGGTGCAGGATTCACAGGTGAGGTAGGCGTTGTCGCGAAAAATCTGGTCGTATTGGGTCACGTCGGCCAACGCAACGGGCGAGGCCAGGTCGGAAAGGTAATCCTGGAGTTTGCCCAGGTCCTGAGCAGGTTTTAAGGCACCGGAAATGCGCCCCACCTGGCTCATCCGCGCCACACCATCCTGAAAGGGGCCAATGAACGAAAAATCCTCGGGATGGAATTGCCCCCGACGGTTGACCAGTCCAAAACGCCCCGATTGCATCCAGCAGCGAGCCCAGGTGCTACCACGGCGGAAATCTTCCAGAAAAAAATGGACTGCGCTGATTTCGGTGACCAAGGCTCCAAGGTTGTTGTCGATGAGGCCATAGATGTACTCGAAGCGGTAAGTGGTGCGTTCAAATTCGTAGTCCTTGGAACTGGGCATACCCACCAGGGTCAGCCCCAATTCGGGCTCCACTTTGATGCGCCGAAAGGTAGGCTGGATTTGAATGCTGCCATCGGCAATGTTGCGCAGCCCCCAGCGGTCGTCTTTGGCGGCATAAAACCACTCGTATTTTTCCAGGACATAGCCTGCTTCGTCTTTCTCCAAAATGCGCGTATTGCTGTTGTTGGGAGTACCGATGCGCACTTTAAAGTGGCGCTCCAAACTTTGGTCAGCCACCAATTCTCCAACCTCGTTGAAGCGCAGGAGGTCGAGGGCTTCGGCTTGCCCACTATTGGTTGTTTTTTTGTAGGCTTTGGCTTGGTTGCCTTCCAGGGTGATTTTGCGGTAGCGGGCCGGGGTGAGTTCTTTGCCCGCCAGGTTGATCAGGCCAAAGTCCTGGCCTTGTTTGACGATGCTCACCGGGCCTTTGGGTGGAGCGATGTAGCTGTATTTGAAGGGAGTCAACTCCTGGTCACCTTCCTTTAGCAAGGCCCATTGCCCTTTCAAATTGACCCGGAATACGGAAGGAGAGTGCAGCAAAATTTCATCATAGAGCGGCGCAAGAATCGCTTTGCCGCACCAATCGATCAAGCCCAGTGTTTTGTCTTTGCGGGTGATGATGTAGCGAGTGGTGAGGGGGTAATAATCGTCGTAGGTTTTTCCGTCGGTCACAATGCCTTTACAAATGGAGGAAAACAGCAGGTTTTGGGCACCGTTTTGGAAAATAAAATAACTATCGGAGAGGCGGCGCCAGGATTGAAAACGGTTGGGTGCCATTTGGCTGCCCCGGTGATCGATGGCGCCCCAGAGTTGATTGCGGCGGAAAAAAAAGAGGCTGTCGTTGAGGATGTCAATTTGTTCGGTGATGGGGCTGAGGAGTTCTTTGCCATTCAGCAGGTACAAACCCAGATGACCATCGTTGGCGGTTTGAACGAAGCGATTTTGTTTGAGTTGGACTTCGTCGTATTGGGCAGGTACAATGTTGCGGCCTTCCCGGTTCATGACGCCCCATTTCTGGTTTTGCCGATAGGCCAGAAAGCCACCTTCCCATACCAAGAGGCGGTCATAACCCTTGGGTAGGATGATCCGCCCTTGCAGGTTGACCACCATCCATTGCCCCTGATCCATCACGGCTACCAGCAGAGAGTCCAGTACGCGCAGGTCTTCGTATTGGGGGGCTACCACTTCCCTACCCTGCCGATCCAGCATGCCTACTTTGCCTTCGCGTTGCATGACGGCATAGCCGTAGAGTTTGAAGTCGCCGATGGCTTCATACCGGGGTTGAATGACCAGTTTCCCTTCTCCATTGATCAAACCCCAACGGTTGCTGATTTTGACTGGAAAAAAGGTCTGTGCACCCAGCCAGGTAGCCCACAATCCCCAAAAAAGTACAAAGACAATGCGCATAATCGGTGTGGTCGTTCGGTCTTTCCGGGTTAGAAAAACGTATGATAAAAACGTATTTCTGTTTCAATAATTTTAGG
>JAIXOO010000003.1 GCA_027486765.1 Saprospiraceae bacterium | reverse complement strand
AAGCTCAAAAAATAACTCTGGAACTGTTTTTGAACATTGGTGTACTTGTCATTGGCTTGGGCACCAAAGTATTGTATGTAGTAATCCTTTAGTGCTTCCAAGTTTTGGGTCCAGATGGCCAGGTGTTCGATGATCATTGGTACTGATTTGGTTGAGGGATGTTGAGAAGGTTGAGGAGGTTTAGGCTACCGCGAGCGACTTAGACAAGGACTTTGTCAAAATTACTCGCAGTAGCCTAAACCTTCTCAACCTTCCTCAACTTTCTCAACAGTTATCATAAAAAAGGTAAGCTTATGCCTACATTCGTTGCAAAACCTATTCAACATGCGCAAGTTCGGCCTTTTTCTACTCATTGCCCTACAGTTTTCGGCCTGTGCTGTCCAAAAGATGCACAGCGGTCTGGAAAAGTTGTCTTTTTACAAACCTGCTGAAAATCCCATTTTAAAGGCCGATTCCAGTTTTACTTTTTTTGACCCCGTCAAAAAACAAACGGTGCGTTGGCAAAGGGCGGATGTGTTCAATCCCGGGGCCATTGTCAAGGATGGCAAGGTGTTTTTGTTGTACCGCTGTGAAGACAATCCCGCTGCGCATTTGGGTGGCCGCACTTCACGCCTGGGTTTGGCCGAGAGCACGGATGGCATCCATTTTACCAAACATCCCAAGCCCGTTCTATACCCGGACAACGATGCTCAAAACCAATACGATTTCCCCGGTGGTTGTGAAGATCCCCGCCTGGCCCAAACCGAGGATGGGCAGTACGTAGTGGCCTATACTGCCTGGAATTACAAAACTCCCCGCTTGTGTATTGCTCTTTCCAAAGACCTAGAAACCTGGGAAAAGAAAGGCCCCGCCTTTGCCAAAGCCTACAACGGAAAATTCCTGGACATGGCCTGCAAATCGGGCTCCATGATCACCAAAATGGTCAAGGGCAAACAAGTATTGGCCAAAATAGACGGCAAGTACTGGATGTATTGGGGGGAATTATTTGTCAACCTGGCCTGGTCTGATAACCTTTACGATTGGTACCCCGCCGTGGACGAAAAAACGGAACTCAAGGCCGTCATCCGCACCCGCCCGGGCATGTTCGACAGCAGCCTCACCGAGTGTGGCCCACCCGCCATCATCATCAACAACGAAATCAACCTCTTTTACAATGGCCGCAACAGCACCGACGAAAAGGCGGATCCCAAACTGCCTAAGGGTACTTACTCAGTAGGCCGGGTTACTTTTGACGCCAGCAATCCCGAGAAGGTGTTGCGCCGTCTGGACGAGCCTTTCCTAAAACCCAGTTTGCCCCACGAAGTGAGTGGGCAATACCTGGCCGGGACAACTTTTGCCGAAGGGCTGGTTTATTTTAAAGGGAAGTGGTGGTTGTATTATGGGACGGCGGATTCGTTTGTGGGGGTGGCGGTATCGGAATAGATTTATCTTTTCTTGTACTGGATACTGATCTTGGGATTGATCTGAAGGAGATGATCTAAAAAAGCTTGTTTTTCTCGTGGGGAAATGATCACGCTGTTGTGTGCAGCATAACGGATTTCCAAACGATCCAGCGAAATCGCGGGGGAGCTGAGCAGGTTATTGGTTTCGGAAACCTTGGTGATGGTATGGATATCGATGGTCGAATGGTACAAAAAGCCGGATTTGACGGTCAATTGATGGCCTTCGATGGTGTAATTGGTGTTCAAAAACAGGTGCAAGATAAAGGCCAATACTGCCAAAATGATCAATAATCCGAGCCAGGACTTGGATGTGACCATGAGGCCACCCGTACTCAGGAAAATGAAGAGGATCGGGAGCAGGAGTTCGGGACCGATTTTGGAAGGGTAGATTGTAGCCATTTCGTCAAGCAGTTTGGTTAATTTTTCCCACTTTCTTCAATCATTTCATTGATCTTGAAGTGTGACCTATTTTGACCTTTTGTACAAAGATATGGTGTTTTAGACTTTATTTTTGAGCACACTTTTAAGGGGCATTCGAAAACGCCAATTATACATTCTTACTCCTCCTCCCGCTTCCGCAGGGACTCCAACAAGACAAGGTGCTTAACTATGCGCTCTGCAATAATTCGCAAAAATGTCAATGGCCTCATACAACTCAAATCCAATACCTTGGGCAAGTTGATTTGGTTCGGTCATGCTGTGCGTTAAAAATATGGAAATGGTTTTTGTCATGGGATCGGCAGACCACCAACCACCATATGCACCTGGCCAACCTACAGCGCCAATAGAACCCGCACAAGGAATGGAGCCGTATTGGGTTTCTTTCAACACCACCGCTAGTCCCAAACCAAAGCCATAATGCTCCTTGAACATTGGTGTACCCATCAAGGTAGACTGTTCTCTTTGAGCGGCGGTCAATTGGTTGGGACACATGAAGTCCATGGTTTCCGGTTTTAAGATTTGAATGCCATTTGAACTTCCGTTTTGTACAAAAAGTGTGGCAAATTTCAAATAGTCGCCAATGGTAGACCAAAGTCCCCCACTGCCTGATTCAAATTCCAAACCGCTGGGGCGTTCTTTGAAGGCCATTTGTAAGGGAACGGTTTCAAGATTCACCAAATTACCGGATTCGTTGTACCCAAAATTAGAGACACACCTGCTTTTTTTGTGGTTGGGAACCTCAAAGAAGGTATCGGTCATTGCCAATGGCCGGAATATTTTTTCTTCCATTATTTTGCCCAGTGATTTCCCTTCGATGGTTGAGATGAGCATACCCAATAAATCGGTTGATTTGCCGTAATTGAACAGTTCACCTGGCTGATTGACCAAGGGTAAACTCGCCAATCCATTGATCCATTGGTCATTGGTCAATTCTGAATCGATGTCGCCACCTAAAACCCTACGGTAATCGGCTCTAAGTTTTCCCTGCTGAAATTCACTGTACGTAAAACCTGCGCGATGGGTGAGTAGATCAAGGACGGTGATGAGTCGCTTGGCAGCCTCGGATTCCCCCTGTTGATTTTTTAGGACTTGCATGTTCCTAAACTGCGGAAACCATTTGGTAATTGGGTCCTGCAAATCTAATTTCTGCTCTTCCCACAACATCATTGCGAGGACCGAAGTAATGGGTTTGGTCATGGACGCAATTCTGAAAAGGGCATCGATGGTCATTGGTTCGTGGGTCTCCAAATTCTTGTATCCGGAACTTTCCTGGTATAAAACTTGACCATCTTTCCAAAATGTGCAGTTGAGGCCGCCCAGTTTGTTGTTGTCTAGTAGTTTTTTGAACATTTGTGGTTAGGTGTTGGAGGTGCTTTGGTTTTTTCTTGTCCTGAGCGCTAACAAGGGACGACTGTGGGAAGTTCCTTAGTGCTTGTTCAATTGGTAGCGAAGCACCGTCACGCCACATTCGTATGGTGTTGCACTGATTAAAGAAAGTTTTTGGCGCTGGTCCAGTAGGTCAAAAATCCTCATCCCTTTATTGATCATGGTATTGACCAAATTTAATGCTTGTTTATTCCAGAATAGAACGTATTCCATAATAATCGATTGCCTTTTGCTTGAGTGGATTGGTACTCCATTCTACAAATTCACAACACACAAGCAATTTGCTCACTTCTTCACAGACAAATCTATTCAGCCAAGTATTTTGCTAAAAGCTTTTTCACCTCTTCTCCTCCTGGTCCTGGAGCATTTTTATGGACTAAAATTCCTTGCTTGTTAAACAGCAAGTAACGAGGAATTGCGTTGACTTTTAATTCATCCAACCATGAAGAGGTGTATCTATTCAAAATTAAAAAAGAATGGGCTTGTCCATTAATTTTATGTTTGGCTGCTGCCCGCTTCCATTGCTCTTCATTTTCGTCTATGGATAAATAAATAAACTCAACTGCATCACCTAAATGTTCTTCTTTTAACGCTATTGAAGCAGGAAGAGACCTTACACAGGGTGCGCACCAGCTGGCCCAAAAATCAAGGTAGACTACTTTGTTTTTTAACCCCTTTAACAAATCTGAAAAAAATAAGGTATCTCCGTTCAGGTCTTTTAAAACCAATTGCTTAGCTTGGTTAAAGTCTAGGTTGAAATTTTTCTTGATTGCATTTTTCAACACAGCATTTTCCACGTCACGGTCGAATTTGTTGGAATATTTTTTAATTTCTTCCAACGACCCTTGTTGCACAAGAAAATTCATGGTTTCAAATAAATAACTTTCTTTAGCCTTTTTACTCAAAAGAGGCGATCTACTAATCGAATCATAAACCGCTTTGTAATCAGGCAACCGAGAATTTGATGTGCTTATCATAGGTACTATGGAATGAAAATAGCCCGTTACAAAACCTTTAACGGTCATGTTTTGCAAAGTTTCATCGCTTATCTGAGTACTACTTGATAAATTGGTTATCAATTTTATCGATTTTAATAAAGAGTCTTTCGGGTACGGGAGCTTCAGACGCATTGAGTTGTATTTTCTTAAAGTCACAAGTTCTACTTCACTTTCATGCGCATAAAATTGGTGAGCTTTTTTAGAAATTGCTTTGCTTTCCAAAAGAGAATCTCTCCATGCTTTTTCTATTTGAAATTCTGCAAGAGCTTTTTTAAAATATAAATTTTGAACTTCTTGCATGGTTTTACCCGGGTGGCGAGCCATGGACAAACTTGGACGAAAAAATAAAGTATAAGCTGAAAAACTATCTTGATGAATTTTATTTATTTTTTCTAAATTATAATTGGTTTCATAAGTGTTAGCAGAGCGATTTACTATTGTTGCGTGAGGTGTTTTATGTGGATAAGTGAATAGCACGGTATCTCCTTTTTGAAACAAGTAACTCCATGTCTCTGCACCTTTATAAGCATGATTTAGTTCTATCCATTCTCTTTGGCTTTTAATGATTAGTGTATCTTTATCTGGGGCATAACGAGGTGTAAAGCGCTGTTCAATAAGATTGTCATCCAAATAGCGAATTTCGGAATTCCCTATTGCCATTGCACTTCCACTGGGAAGTTGATGGCTAAAATTAACTGAAGCTTGATCAAAAAGAATCACAATTTGATTATCACTTTCGTTGTAGGCGGGGTTGTCCAACAGACCAGGAATGATGGACAGGAGTTTCACAAAAAGAGCGGAAAAATAAAATGCATTCATAGTTTTATGATTATTAATCCTTAACAGCAAACAGTAATTGTCTACGGGTTTGCGTTTTGGATGATGATTTGTTCGTTATTGCTGTTCGAAGATTTCTTTGGGTTTTTAATCTAGTGCCAAGGTAAGCTATCCTCATTTATGGCATTTATCTATTTCTTTTTATCCTTATCTAAAGAATCCTTTAAAAAAATTCGATCGTATTGGCGCTGTCCAAATGAGTGGTTTTTCAGCTTAGGGCTTAACTGAGCGAATACTTCTTTTTGTTCCGTTATACCAATCGAAAATCTTAATTCTTCAAAAGTAAAAAGGCTTGTATAACTGTCATTGTGCTTCAAAATGAATGCTTTACGCAAAGCTCCTAAATAAAACCGGTGGTCTAAGTGCATTTTGCTATAACGCTTGTAGGCGACTGTATCATTTTGGGCCTGAGCCATCCCAATACTGTCAGCGGATAAGACAACATTTATTAATACAGGCTTCAATAGTGCATTCAATTCATTTGTCAGTTCAATCTCTTCTGAACCAGAGATTTTTGATTTCCTCATAGAGTCAATTTTCCCTTCTATTTGATATCGGATACCGTTCTCGAGAATAAACGAAGCCCATCCTTTTTGGCCTTTCACCTTGATAATACATTTTTGGGGCTCTTGAATTTTTCCGGTTAACGCAAAATGTCCCTGACGAAGTTTACTGGAATCCTTTAATACTCCCTTAACTTCGAGATAGACCATGGTCTCATCATTCCCTCCAGCCAATAGGCCGTCAATTGTATAGTTCCCTTGTGCAATTGAATTTGTAATAGAAAAAACAAAAAACAAGGTGGTAAAATAGAGGCTAAACGAGCGATTTGTCATAAGAATTTATTTTGGAGGATAGCGAATCGCTGGCCTCGGTTGATAAATTTTTTTCGATTATCAGTTTCTCTTTTGAAAGTGGCGACTAGCGTCCGGTTATATGTCAACCACAACCAATGCCTGATTTGCGGTTGCAACTACTGAACCTGAGTTCAATAAAAAGATGTTTGTCAAACAGGTTTTGGTGTGTGATGGGTGTTTTATTATTTGATTGAAAGGAAAAATTCATCAAAATCAAGGCTTTCTAAATTGCAACGCCTCAATTCAGGGGTTATGATTTTATTTGTAGCCAAGTTGAGGTGTTTTGCGGTTGATTTGGCGAAACTTAACTTTTTTTCTTCATTAATACTTCTGCCCTTTTTCGAGAATCTTTTTGAGTACTTCTTCTGGAAATCCATTGAGGTTAATAATTCCACGCGTTACAGGTAGCATGTAGGGGGATTGGGGGAATTTTTCTCGAAAGCGAATTTTTAATAGTTGCTCCTGAACGCTGGATAAGCCTACATTCGCCCGCAATTGATTTGCATCGGCCAGAAGGGAGTCATTGGCGATGAGGATGTATTTTTCATTATGCAAAGAGTTTGCATTGAACACTTCTAACGTTTATTCATTCAAAAATCAGTGCTGATTGTTTATTTAAGCTTGTCCAAAAAAGCTTTGACCTCTGCTGGTTTTGCATTGATGAGCATTACTTGTCCATTTGGGTCCACCAGCAGATTGGTGGGGATAAAAACTACCCCAATACTCTTGGCAAAAGATTTTTCTGGGTCGTAGGCATCAATTCCGTGGTTTGCCCATTGAAGCTTATCTGCTGCGATGGCTTCCTTCCATTTCAGGGGGTCTTTATCTAAAGAGACAAAGCAGGTATATAGTTTGTCATTCAAAAAAACATTCTGCTGCTGGTTAATTTCTTGATTTGAGGCTCGACAAGGCTTACACCAGCTAGCCCAGAATTCGATGAAGAGGTATTTCCCCCCCAGGTTTTGGCGGGTAATCGACGCACCGGTATTTGATTGAAAAGAAAAATTCATCAAAAATTTATCAAGGTCAAGGCTTTCCAGATTCAATTGATGATCCAGATAATGGTAGTAGGATTGTTGTAAGTTTTTAAAATCGTAATTTTCTTGATGAACATTGGCCAGGCTGTCAATGTGCATTTTTATGGCATTGATGTAAACAGGGGACTTAATCCACATGAGGCATAAATCCTTTAAAAGCAAGCTTTTTGTACTCATAATTGTTTCAAAAACCATTTCCTCAATTCGGGCATTCATGCTATCTATTTTATTGAGGAGTTCAGTCGGGACAGGCGTTCCTTTTCCCTCATATGTTGTTTTGGAATTTAGCAAAGAGGCTCTATAACCACCGAGTTTCCCATGTTCTTGCATGTACTCCCGTCGGGTAATTGACTCAGGAGATCCTTTGATAATTGATTGTTCTAATCGTTCAGCGTTTTTAGAAATTACTTCTATACTTTCCGTCGGAGCTGTAAACAATTCAATAAAGCCTTGCTTCTGTTGGTACCTTATTTGAATCCATTCTTCATTTGCCATCCATTTTTCAAAAACAAACTTTTCATTAATTAAATCCACGGTATCAACGATTTCTCTATCCTTCGTTAATCGGGAAATGTAGACTTTTTGATCAGGGCAGGTTTGGCATTCTCCGTGGATGACGAGTTTGGTGTTTTGTGCTAACAATTGAGTATATAGGAAAAGAAAAATATATAGGTATTTCATTTGAAATAATCTAAAAACATGAGGTAATCGTTTTATTTTCTATCGCAAGTATAATGAAATGAAATGAAGAAGTCTAATTTCGACTCAGATCCAAGTGCTTCGACTCAAAAAACGCCATAACTTACAACACTATTTTTCGCCGCAATAAACTCCTCCATCCCAGCGGAATCTCCGATTTTATCCTCTATCTTGCGTTACAAACAACATGCAGACCCTGTTGCAATGAAAAACCCACCCTTCGAACCCATCCTCTTCACGCTCCTTCTGCTCCTGGCCCTTCTCCCCATTTGGTCAGTCACTTTTTTCGTCACTGGTGATGGTCCTTGCCATTTGTACAATTCCAAAATCCTGCTCGATTGGTACCGTGGTGAAGCGCTGGATTTTTACAAACCCTTTTATTTTCTCAATCCCAATCTGGATCCCAACTGGTTGACCAATTTGATGCAAGTGCCGCTACTGATGCTTTTTCCTGCTCCGGTAGCCGAAAAGCTCTTTTTCAGTCTGTACATTTTGCTCTTCGCAGGTGGCTCTCGTTTTTTGTGTCGGCAGATCAATCCTGATGCCGTTTTTTTGAGTGCCTTGGGAATTTTGTTTGCCTGGAATCACATTGTGATGATGGGCTTTTTAAACAACTCCCTGAGTTTGGCGCTGTGGTTTTGGGTGCTGGGATATTGGTGGAAGGTACGGGCCTCCAGAACTGTTTTTGCCTTGTTGGGCTTGGCATTTTTATTGTTTGCCCTGTATTTGGCGCACCCCATTGGGCTGTTTTTTACCGGATTGAGCATCCTGGCGATGTTGCTGGGACAGTTTTTTTACCACCAAAAACAAAGCAACTGGAAAGCTGCCTTTAAAACCATGTTGTTACAAGGCGGCAAAGTGTTCTTGCTGAGCCTTCCCGGCCTGATTCTTTTTACCCAATTTATCCTCAAACGGGAGTGGCGAACTGAAACGGGGCCAATTTGGATCAATATCCTGGACAATCTGGTTCGGCTCACCGCATTGATCAATCTCAGTCGCGCCGAAAACGCGGTGGCCGCCGCCGTAAGTATTTTTTGTATCCTCCTGTTTGCCTTAGCCCTCCGTTTGCGCTGGCGCGAGCGGCAATGGTTGGAAAGTGATGGTTTATTGATTTTTGTGGCCATCTGCTTTGGGGTGATTTTGTT
>JAIXOO010000242.1 GCA_027486765.1 Saprospiraceae bacterium | reverse complement strand
GCAATTTGAGTGGCATTGGTGCCACAGTGAAAGTGTGGACCCAAGGCAAAGCCCAGTTGTACGAACATTTCCCGGTGCGGGGCTATTTGTCATCCGTAGAACCAGGGATTTTGGTCGGTTTGGGCAAAAATAAAACCATTGATTCGATTCAGGTATTTTGGGGCAAAGACTTGCAAGAAACCAGGTACAAGGTGGCCGCCAATCAAAACTTAATTGTCAAACAGGCTGATGCAAAACCAAAGGTTAACAGTGCTGCACCCACTGCAAAAATCTTTGAAACGCTCCCTCAACTCCTCCCCTACCAGCACCAGCAATCCGACTTCAACGATTTCAACCAAACCTTCGCCCTGCACAAAATGCGCTCCAAAAATGGCCCCGCAGCCGCGGTGGGCGATTTAAACGGCGATGGGCTGAACGATGTGGTTTTTGGCAACGCGTACCGGGGTAATCCTGGCAACATTTTTCTCCAGCAAAAAAATGGCAGCTTCAAGGCGCTACCGGGCTTAAATACAACCGGGTTTGAAATGGGAGACCTCACCATATTCGACGCCGATGGGGATGGTGATCAGGATATCCTGAGTGTGGGCGGTGGCAATGAACAGCCCTTGACCGTAAAAACCGCTTATCAACCCATCTTGTGGCTCAACGACGGGCAGGCGAAGTTTAGCCAATCGAATCAGTTCCTGGCCCTCGTAGTGAGCAGCCAAACTGTTCGCCCTTTTGATTACGATGGCGATGGCGACCTGGATGTGTTCATTGGGGGTCGCCAAATTCCCGGCGCTTATCCCTTGGCTGCGGCCAGCTACCTCCTGCGCAACGACCGGGGTCGATTTACAGACGTCAGTAAGACCGTAGCGCCTTTATTGCAGCAACTGGGCCTGGTTTGTGACGCCTTGCCGCTGGATGTGGATCAGGACAAGGATATAGATCTGGTGATAGTGGGCGAATGGATGCCGCTGACGATATTGGAAAACCAAAAGGGCCGCTTTGTGTCCAAAACCACCCCCGACTCCGAAGGCTGGTGGAATAGCCTGGCCGCTGGTGATTTTGATCAGGATGGTGATATGGATTTGTTGTTGGGTAACGAAGGGCTGAATACTTTTTACCGGGCCTCCCCTACCGAACCCATCCAAATGTTGGCCAAAGATTTTAACCAGGATGGCAAGGTTGATCCCATCATGGGGTATTTCATCCAGGGCAAGTGTGTACCAGCCCTACCCCGCGATGCGCTCAACCAACAGATGGTGCAGTTCCGCAGAAAATATGCGCTGTATGCCGATTATGCCAAAGTGGGTTTTGCCGATTTGTTCAGCAAAAAAGAGCGGGCCGATGCGCAAGAGCTGCAAGCCAAAGAGTTGCGGAGTTGTTATGCAGAAAATCAGGGCAATGGGCAATTTGTGCTCCAGGCCTTGCCTTTATTGGCTCAGCAATCGCCCATTTTTGGGTTTCTGGTAAAAGATATTGATGGAGATGGGCACTTGGATGCTCTGGCTACGGGTAATTTTTATGCGAATGAAGGGCATATGGGTAGGCAGGATGCTTCGCGGGGGGTGTGGTTGAAAGGGAATGGCAAGGGTAGTTTTGTGGTGGTAGCGAACGCGAAGAGTGGTTTGAATATTCCAGGCGATGCCCGCAAGTCGTACTGGATCGATACAAGCCGGTTTTTTACGACGCTGAATGGCGGCCAGGTTTCAGTCCAAAAGCTTAAATAGCAATTGCCTTAGGTGCTTCTTAAGTGCCTTAGGATTCTCAGGTGGTGAAAGAAAAAATTTTACCACCTGAGAATCCTAAGGCACTTAAGAAGCACCTAAGCGAGGTAATGCACTAATTCACCACTACCCTCGCAATTTTCCGTTCCTTCCCCATGAACACCTCCAAAAAGTAAGTTCCCCGCGGCCAATCGCTCACCGAGATCACTTCCTGTTGTATCCCAGGGAACATCACGTCCATCACTTTGCGGTAAATGGGTTGGCCCAAGGTATTTAAGACCCGGATTTGAATCGGGCTCTTCTCTGGCTGATCCACCGAAAGGGTAATGCTGGAGCGCGTCGGGTTCGGATAAATCAACATGCCCTTAAAGTCATCCGGCACCGTGCGGCAATCCTGGCGCAGGTGCTCCATACTTCGGTACACGTTCAGGCGGCCTCCCGTTACGGTGATTTCCTTCAGTGCTTCCACCTCATCCAAGCCCTTGATCAGCGCTTCTTTGACCCGCAGGGCCGTTGCAGAAGGTTCTACCAGGGTTTTTAGGGCAAAATCATTACAGGGTACACTGTACAGCAAGGCAATCGACCCAGCCAGGTGAGGAGCAGCAGCAGAATTGCCGTGAAAGCTACCATAATTCCCAAATGGTTTGGTCGTAAAGGAGTTTTGCCCGGGGGCCCCCATGTCAATCGACGTTTTGCCGTAGGCCGAACCTACGTAACGCTGATCCACTTCGGTTGTATTGAGCACCGTGAGCAGGTAGTCGCTGGGACAGGTAGTCGGCATGTCGCCCACTTCGTCTACATCCCAAGGATTATTGGCTGCACCGGCGGCGGTGAGAATGCCTACGTCACCCATTTTGTCGTACATGTCGCCCCACATCACCTGATCCTTGCAGAAGAGGCGGTTGATACCAAAAGACGCATTCGTGGCGACGATAAATGCCCCATCTTTGCCCTTAGAGCGGTTGTAGCGGTCGCGTTGCTCGAGGATGTATTCGTAGGCGGAAATGATTTCTGAAACCAGGCGGGCCTCCAGCACCATCACCTTGATGTGCCAGTTGATGCCCGTCACCCCGATGCCATTGTTGCCCACCGCACCAATGATCCCGGCAACGGATTGACCATGTTGTTCAACCTGGTGTTTGTTGCTGTTGCGGATAAAATTCCAGCCCTGTACATCGTCGATGTAGCCGTTGCGGTCGTTGTCCTTGTTGTCGTTGGGGATTTCACCCCGATTGACCCAGATGTTGGCGGCAAGGTCCTCGTGATCCACGTCAAAGCCGCTGTCCAGCACTGCTACTACGATGGTGTCGCCACGTGCAGTGACCCCACCAGTGGAGATGGCCCAGGCTTTTTGGGCTTCAATGGTCGCCAGGCCCCATTGTTCCTGCAAGTTGGGATCGTCGGGGTCGGTTCGGTTTTCCACGTAATAATCAAAGGTGACCTCTTCCACATCTGGTTGCAGGTGCAGCTCTTTCAGGAGCTCTTCTGCACTCACCGTGGTAGAGTCGTACATCATCAGGTGTACGTTAGAGCGGGTGCTCAGGGCCTTTTCCAGCCAAACCCCTCCACCAGCCCGACTTTGGGTTGCAAATTCAACCATGAATTGGGATGGTGTGGTCGTTTCTTTTAGCTTTACCAATACCCTGGCCTTGATTGGCTCTGTCTGAGCAAAACTCAGCAAAGGCAATAGCAAGAGTAGTGGCAGCAGAAGTGTTAATCTTCTTGCCATATCTATGTTTTTGCGGTTTTTAAAAAAGGAGGAGGTACCGGGGATTCTTAACCAAAAGCCTTGCCAAACCGCATCAGGAAAAAAGTTTTTTACTTTTTTTTTTAATATGGAACAAAAAAGGCCGCTGTTTACACCTCTTTAAAACATCTATCCCTATGAAACTTACGTTTTTCTTTGTGGCTATCATGCTGCTGCTGGGTTGCCAAGCTCCCGCTCAAGTCAAATGGCCCGCCTTTAGTGGAGGCAAAGTATCACTCATTACGGGTGTGGAAGCGGAACAACGTTTCAAAATTTCGGAACGCCTGGGCACCATGGAGCTTCATGGCAAACCAGCTAAGGTCAAAGTAGCGGTGATTGAGGGCGAAAACATTGTGATGTCTAATTTGCGGGATGAGGAATGGGGGAAACTGGCACACATGATCGTGATCAAAGGCAATCTCAAAGTGGATTCAGCCATTACACTCGCTAAAAGTCAGCCCGATTTGCTGGTTTTGGGCAATCTTGAGACCAAGGTATTCACGGTTGGAAATGCACACCAACGCATCACTGGGGATGCCCTTATCCAATATGCACTGCTGGGTGGTGGAAACGATGGCGCCATCAAAATCGATGGCAAAACTGCCGTACCATATGTTGTTTCCATGGACCACGACATTGGCCTGAACGCCTCTGGCGCGCAGTGGTTTGATTGGAATGAAGGAACCATGAATTTGCTGTTGCGAGAAATTTACAACCCGGTGCGGGACCAATGGAATTTTGACTATTTGGTTCAACGCATTCGGGATGGCAAACCCATTCGGAGAAGTGCAACCCGGGATACCACTTTTCAAGGCATTTGGACGGAATGGCTTGATCTTTACGGTAGGGATTCAAGCGCACTGTTTTTTGAATCTTTCACCGACTTCCTGGAGCAGGAAAACATCATTCTTTCTTTCGATTACTCCGATGGTTATGACTTACCTGCCGAGGTTTTTACGCTTGAGCATCTGGAAGAGCTCAATTGTATGCACGTGGAACTCAATTCCTTGCCCCCAGCCATTCAACAATGCAAAAAACTCAAAAAATTGAACCTGACTTATTGCAGGCTGGAAAAAATCCCCAAAGAGGTAGGCAACTTATCCGAGTTGGAAGAACTGTGGCTTTTGGGCAATCCCCTGAAGGAATTGCCGGAGAGTATTTTTGGGTTGAAAAAACTCACAGTGCTCGTCCTGGACGAGGAGCTGTTTAACAAGGAGCAACAAAAACAAATCCAAAAACGACTACCCAAGACGGCGGTGATGTTTAATTAGAATCCACAAACTTGTGTCATCCCGGATTTTAATTTCAAGGAAGTATTTAGAATCACGGAGTGATTCAATCTTGAATAGCCGCGGTCGTCCGCGGTAAAATGTCAAGCGGAATGTTTCACAACCGCGGCGCAATTCAACCGCTACCGCGGTTGCGAAACGGCGCAAAACGGCTAAGTCCGCGGACGACCGCGGCTATTCAAGATTCAACCGCTGCCGCGGTTGGGTTTCAAAATTCGGGATCAACTCATTTTTGTGGCAAAAAAATGTTTTTACACTCATTTAAAATCATCCAGGCTATCCGGCCTATCTCCACTCAGCATCTGCTTGCGCATCTCGGCCTTCAGTTTTTCATAATTTTTGAGCTGCGCTTCGCTGAGCAGAGGTTTTAATTCCTTCTCCTTGCGCTTGTTGATTTCGCTGCCTTTTGTGTACATGGTCCATTGAGAGGCCCCCTGGTCAAATACCTCTTTTTGCATGATTTGGGCATACTTGAGGTTGAGTGTATAAATTTTGTCGATTTGGTCGGCCCGCAGGGGCAAGGCCGCTTTCATTTTTTCGGTTTGCAATTTGGCCCGCTCTGCTGGCGTACCGAACGGGCTTTCCGTTTTGCTTTGTTGGGATTGAGCGCTCAACGCAAAAGTGCCGAGCAAGCTGATTAGCAGGATGATTAGGGATTTCATGTGGATGGATTATTGGGTTGAGAAGTTAAGGAAGGTTGAGAAGTTTAGGCTACCGCGAGCGACTTAGACAAGGATATTGTCAAAATCGCTCGCGGTAGCCTAAACTTCCCTCAACCTTCTCAACCTCCCTCAACCCTATTTTTAATCTGATTAAACGTATTTTCATACTCCGGGTGATTCGTGCCCATCAGGCGATCCCAGATGTTGAAATACAAGCCAAAATTGTAGTGCACTTTGGCGTGGTGCATGTTGTGGTGGGTAGGCGTATTGAACCACTTCCAAAAGGGGTGATCCACAAAACCCTTGGGCGCAATCTCGTAGCCCAAATGCCCCATTACATTGAACAACAAAGACCAGGTCGCAAACAAAAACAACACCAGCGGGTGAAAGGGCATCACCAGGACAATCATTGGCACTACCCCAATTTCCAAAATCGCTTCCAATGGGTGGAAAGACAAAGAAGCCAGAGGCGTAGGGTTCCAGGACAGATGGTGCACCCGATGCAAAATCGGGAACAACCTGGGATGGTGCATCCAACGGTGCATCCAATAAAAGTAGGTATCGTGCAAAAACACGAGGAACCAGAAGGAAAAAACCAGGTAGCCCCAGCCGTATTCATTCATTGTCAGGTAGATGTGGGTGTAGCCGTTTTTGCGCAGCCAATAGATGCCGATGCCGATCGTTGCCCATACAAATGCCGTGGCAACGGAATGCGACAGTTCATTGAGCAAGTGTTGGGTTTTGGGGTAAGTTTGCTGGATTTTTTTGACAAAAAAGCGTTGTTTGAACAAAACGTAAAAGATCAAAAAAGCAGTGCCCGCAAACACCAGATAACGCAGAAAAATGGCCAGTGATCCCAACAACCAGCCGGGGAGCAGACCAAATTGTTCAATGAGGTATTGCATCATGTTGCGTTTGAGTTTGATGGTATGGAGCTTCTAGCTTGTGTACCAGAAGCCTCAAAGTCTGTTTGAATTAATTGAGGTCAATCTCGTAGGTTTTGCCGTTCACAGTCAGGGTAGCTTTTTTGCTGCCTTTAAACACAATGGTACCTTCTACCAAGAGTTGGGCCTGTTCGCGCAGTTGGCCAGTCTGTACTTTGAAGCTCACTGTTCCACCAGTGATAGCCGGAGTACTCGTTTTGCTGATGCTCAATTTGCTCACTGCGGCATCGATTTGGGAATAAAAATGCGTTTCGTTGCGCACTTTGGACACGGGCTGAGCGATCTGGATAAAGGAGCCATCCAATTGGTAAACACTGGCTGACTTAGCTAGTCCAGTCAGGGTAAAATCGCCATCACTTTCACTGCTCGAACTCAATATTTTGCTATCCAGACTACCACTTCCGGCTGCCACTACCTTGGCCGAAACAGGCACTTTGAGTTGATTACAATTAAGCGTCCATTGAAGGTTCATACTGCCCGTTTTGTTAAAGTTGCCTTCAGAAATGGCATTGGAAAAGGTGGTATCTTGGGTGGCGCCGCATACGCCAGTGGTCAATAGTTGCCCCTGTACGGAGTGCGCACCTATTTTGGCCAAATCCTGGGTCAGCGTGCTGGACAATTCCACCACAATCCCCGCAGTAACTGGGTCTAACACAGTGCTGAGTTCATCTTCCTGGTTTTTTTCACAAGCAGTACTGGCTCCAGCAAAAACGATCAGTACAAGGGCATAAACAAAATTTTTGGATTGCATGGTATGGTGTTTTTAAAAATGAAAAATGTTGTTGTTTGATGGGTCAAAGAACGGCGGCTTGGCAGGGTATTGCAAAAAGATTCAACGAACGGTGGGAATATTTCAATGAAAAGTGAAAAGTGAAAAGTGAAAAGTGAAAAGTGAAAAAAATGCACTTTCACTTTAATTCCAAACGATAAGCTCAGATAAATGACTTCAAACAGTTGAAAAACAAGTGGCGTTCTTGCTTTTCGCTTTTCACTTTTCGTTGAAAAAAAACAGCCGTTCATTGAAAGCATATCCTGAGAAAGTTCGCTTTGTGTAATTTTGAGGAATACATTCAAGCTATGACAGCGAATAAGCATTTTTTGAACAATTACCGCTTAAAAGTGGCCTTTCACATTGGCGTTTGGCTGGTGCTGATTGTGGTATATGCCTGGTTGTTTTTGCCCTTGTACGGGAGCCTGAGCACCAGTATTTTGAGAGGCTTGGGCAATTTATTGCCAATGGCGTTGCTGTTTTACGCCAATCTATGGTTAGTCGAGCGCTATTTTGAACAAAACCATTATGTCCAATTCCTGCTTTGGGCCACCCTGTTGATGCTTGGCATTGCCGCACTGCGCATCAATCTGAATGGTTTCTTTCCCCCGATTCGCCCCAGCACTGTCATCTTATCCGAAGGCAACAAGTGGTGGGCTGGCGCTATTTTGACCAATATCCTGACACTTTTGGTCAGTACTTTTTACCAAATTCTGGAGATTCGTTTTCGGCACGAGCAAAAAAACATGGCGATCATCAGCAAACAAAATGAGGCTCAATTGCAGTTTTTGCGCGCCCAGATCAATCCCCATTTTTTGTTCAACACCCTGAATAACATCTATTCCCTGGCCGTCGTGCGCTCACCCCAAACGGCAGATATGGTGATGCAACTCTCCAAACTCTTGCGCTATGTGGTGTACGACTCCAAAGCGGAACAAATCCCGCTGGAAACCGAAATTGCCCATATTGAGCAGTATTTACAGCTGTTTCGCATGCGCAGTGAAATGCCGCTCGACATTACGTTTAAAATCAGTGGCCATATTGAAGGAATACGTCTGGAACCCATGTTGCTGATTCCATTGGTCGAAAACTGTTGCAAACATGCCGATTTTGAACTGAATGAAAAGGCCTATATTCAGATTGAGTTGAGTACCGAAAAAGGCTGGCTGCATTTTACAACCCGGAATAGCAAGGACGATGTACAGCACGTGCAAAAGGACAAAGTGGGGGGCATCGGCCTGGACAATCTGCGCCAACGCCTGGACTTATTGTACCCCGGAGCTCATCAGTTCGAAGTGCAAGACCAGATCAATAACTTTGAAGTAACCTTAAAGCTTAAACTATAAAGATTCCAAAGTTCTAAAGTCCCAGACCTAACCGAACCCTGGAACTTTGGAACCCAGGAACCTTGGAACCCTCTTCGCATGATCCGCACCCTGCTCGTCGACGACGAATACCTCGCCCTAAATTTGTTGGAAGCCTACGTCCAGCAAGTGCCCGATTTGGAATTGCTGGGTAAAGAGAAATTACCCATGAACGCCCTGGAGCGCTTGCAACAAGGTCAGGTTGATTTGTTGTTCCTCGACATCCAAATGCCTGTCCTGAGCGGTACTAACCTGCTCAAAACCTTACAAAACCCACCCTTGGTGATTTTCACCACCGCTTATTCAGAATATGCCATCGAAGCCTACGACCTCAATGTGGTCGACTATCTGCTCAAACCTTTTCCCTTTGAGCGTTTTTTACAGGCCGTGCAAAAAGCCAAACAGCTGCTGAATGCCCGGCAATCCAGCAATTCCGGGGAAAATCAAACGAGCCCCAATTTTTTATCCCTAAAAGTAGATGGCAAATTGGTCAAGGTGTTTTTGGAAGACATCCTCTACATCGAGGGGCTAAAAGAGTACGTCCGCTTTGTATGCAGCGGTAACCGCAGGTACGTCACGCTGGAAAGTTTGCGCAACCTGGAGGAACAACTCCCGGCACAACAGTTCAGCCGGGTTCACAAATCCTACATCGTCGCCAAAACCAAAGTCAGTGCCCTGGATGGCAATATGCTGGAAATTGGAACGGTGAAAATCCCGATCAGCAGGGGGAAAAGGGATGAGGTGGTAGCGGATATTTTTAAATAAGTTCCAGGGTTCCAAGGTTCCTGAGTTCCAGGGTTCGGGGTTCCAAGGTTCGACCAACCCTGGAACCCAGGAACTTTGGAACCTGGAACCTTGGAACCTTGGAACCCTGGAACCTTAAACTTCCCAGTTTACCTCCCCCATCCCCTGCTCCTTCAAATAAGCATTGGCTTTGGAAAAATGTTTGCAGTTGAAAAAGGCACCACCAGCCAGGGGTGAAGGGTGCGCCGCTTCCAGGATCAGGTGTTTACTCCCATCAATCAAGGCCGCTTTTTTCTTGGCAAAATTGCCCCAAAGCATGAAGACCAAGTGTTCACGTTCCGTGGAGAGGGTGCGGATAACCGCGTCCGTAAAATGTTGCCAACCCGAATTTTGGTGTGAACCAGCCCGGCTTTTTTCCACCGACAGCATGGCATTGAGCAAAAACACCCCTTGGGTTGCCCAATTGCTCAGGTCACCGTGGCTAGGGATGGGCAATTGCAGGTCAGCATTCAACTCCTTATAAATGTTTTGCAAGGAAGGGGGTGTTTTAACCCCTTTGGGCACCGAGAAAGACAAGCCCATTGCTTCTCCCGGATTGTGGTAAGGGTCCTGGCCCAAAATCACCACTTTGACTGCCGCCAACGGCGTCAGTTCAAAAGCATTGAACATAAGCGGCCCAGGAGGAAAAATGACTTTTCCGGCGGCTTTCTCTTTTTTCAAAAAATCAATCAAAACCTGGAAATAAGGCTTTTCAAATTCCTCAGCCAAGGCGGCTTTCCAGGAGGCTTCAATTTTTACGTCTGGCATGGGTGGATGGGTATTGGATGGGGCAAGATTACGGAAAAAAGTTGAAAAGGTTGAGAAGGTTTAGGCTACCGCGAGCGACTTAGACATCGACATGGTCAAAATCGCTCGCGGTAGCCTAAACCTCCCTCAACCTTCCTAAACTTCTTCTAAACCTCCATTTGGTCGATATTTTTTCAATTTTTCATCCAAGAATTTACAACAACAGCGTTCTTATGCCAACTTTTAAGGTTGGATTTGTCTTTATAGTATAATCCAGACACTTTATTTCTCCATCAAACCAATCAGCCTTATGCGCATTTCGTATTCCCTGCTGTTATGCGTCCTGAGTTTGCCCTTTTTGGCCAACGCTCAGTTGAACCCAGTAAAATTTGAACGCTACACCATGAGCAACGGCCTCAAGGTCATTTTACACGAAGAACATTCTACCCCGATTGTAGTGGTGTCCGTCCTGTATCATGTTGGTTCAAAAAACGAAAACCCGGAACGCACGGGTTTTGCCCACTTTTTTGAACACCTGCTGTTTGAAGGCTCTACCAACGTAGGCCGCGGTGAGTTTGACAAATACCTCTCGGGTGCGGGCGGTGTCAACAATGCCAACACCAGCCAGGATCGTACCTATTATTACGAAATTTTACCTTCCAATCAGTTGCCACTGGCGCTGTGGTTGGAGTCCGAACGAATGTTGCAAGCCAAAGTCGAAACCAAGGGCATCGAAACCCAACGCCAGGTGGTGAAAGAAGAGCGCCGTCAGCGGATCGACAACCAACCTTATGGCCGCTTTTTGGAAGAAATGGCTGTTCGTTTGTTCAAACAACATCCCTATCGTTGGACGCCAATTGGCTCCATGGAGCACCTCGACAATGCCACCGAGTCGGACTATGTCAATTTTTACAAGGACTTTTATGTGCCGAATAACGCAGTGCTGACCATTGCCGGTGACATCAATCCAGCCCAGATCAAGCCGATGATCGAAAAGTATTTCGCGACCATCCCCAAAGGGACTCGTCCGATTTATCGCCCAACCATCGTTGAGCCTGCATTGGGGACTGAAGTTCGGGATACTATTTTTGACAAGGTACAATTGCCTGGGGTGTTTATGGCCTACCGCACTCCCGCCCAAACCGACCCTGATTTTTATGCCCTGCAAATGTTGAATCGCCTGCTTTCAGGTGGACAGTCTTCGCGGATGTATAAGGCTTTGGTGGATGAAAAACAATTGGCTGTTGCCGCACAATCGGTATCGCTGCCGTTGGAACAACCAGGCGCCTCCATTATTCTGGGCATTGCAGGTCTGGGTATCGCACCCGCCAAAGTGGAGGAAGCCCTAAATGCAGAAATAGAACGGGTAAAAACGGAACTGGTACCAGAAACAGAGTTCCAAAAGCTGCGCAACCAACTCGAAGCCGACTTGGTTGACGAAAACAGCACCCTGGAAGGGATCGCCGAAAACCTCGCCAACTTTGAAACCTATTACGGTGATGCCAACCTGATCAACACCAACATCAACCGCTACCTCAAGGTGACGCGGGAGGATTTGCAACGGGTAGCCAAAAAATACCTGGACAAAACCAACCGCGTCGTACTGTACTGGTTGCCTGAACAAAAACAATAATTGACTAACCCGAAGAACTGTCAAAACATGAAAAAATACATCATTTACGGCATCTGCTTTTTATTGGGTTTAGGGCTGAGCCTGAGCCTGAAAGCACAGGAAGATTTCCGCAAGAAGGCGCCAGCCGCCCTTCCTGCTCCCAAAATTCAATTGGGCAATTACGTACAAAACGTACTGCCAAACGGGCTCAAAGTCATTGTGGTGGAAAACCATCGACTGCCTAAGGTATCCTTCCAGCTCTTCATCGATGCGCCACTCAACCTCGAAGGTGAGTTTGCAGGAGTAGGTGAAATGGCTGGCTCACTCTTGAGTAACGGCACCAAAACCAAAACCAAAGCCCAACTGGACGAAGCCATCGATTTTATCGGTGCCAACATCAGTTCCAGCGCAACGGGTTTGTTCGGTTCAGGTTTGACCAAACACCAGGACAAGGTGCTCGGCCTGATGAGCGACATGTTGTTCAATCCTACGTTTCCAGCAGAGGAGTTTGACAAGCTAAAAAAACAAACCTTGTCTGCACTGGCATCTGCCAAAGACGAACCAGAGGCCATCGCTGGCAACGTAGCCAATGTGGTGCGGTACGGCAAAAATCACCCTTATGGCGAGTTGAGCACCGAGGCCACTGTAGGTAAAATCACACTGGAGCAGTGCCGCAAATATTACGCCACCTACTTTAAGCCGAATATCTCCTACCTGATTGTGGTGGGCGATATCACCCCGGCACAAGCACTGGCCAAAGCCACCCAATACTTCGGCAAATGGCAAAAAGGAACAGTGGCAAAAACCCCTTTCGCAGCACCCACAGCACCCAAACAAACGCAGGTCGATTTTGTCAACCGCGATGGCTCCGTTCAGTCCGTTATCGACATTACCTACCCGATCCAACTCAAGCCAAGTCAGCCTGATTATTTGGCGGTGATTGTAATGAATACGTTGTTTGGTGGCGATGCCAATAGTCGTTTGTACCAAAACCTGCGTGAAGACAAAGGGTATACTTACGGAGCTTATTCCAATGTGAGTCCAGATACAGAAGTCGGTTATTTCACCGCTTCAGGTAGCTTCCGCAATGCGGTTACCGACAGTGCCATCGTGGAATTCATGCAAGAGTTCAAAAAGATGCGCGAGACATTGGTGAAACCAGAAGAACTAAGTCGGGTAAAAGCTGTGATGGCGGGCACCTTTGCCATGCGTTTGGAAAGACCCCAAACCATTGCCAATTATGCCCTCAATACGGCACGGTATGGCCTACCTAAGGATTATTACAACACTTACCTGGAACGCCTCAGTAAAATTACTGCGGAGCAAATTCAGGCAGCAGCGCAAAAGTACCTTCAGCCAGAGAATGCCCACATCGTAGTAGTTGGTAGCCAGGATGATGTGGTGGATAAGTTGAAAGCCTTCGGCACGGTCAATTATTTCGATACAGATGGCAATCCAGTTAAAGCACCTGCGGCTCCTGCCGTTGGGGGGATGAGTGCCGAGCAAGTCATCGATAAATACATCCAAGCCATTGGGGGCAAGGAAAAATTGATGGCCATCAAGGATGAGTCCATGAGTATGGAAGCCAGTGTGCAAGGCATGACCCTGGAAATGGTGTCCTTGAAAAAGGACCCGGGTAAAGTCAAAGTTAGTGTAACCGCTATGGGCAATGAGGTACAATCGCAGGTTTTTGATGGCAAAAGTGGCAAAGTAACCCAGCAGGGCCAATCTGCCGCGATGGATGAAAAAGAGCTCAAAAAAGCGGCGGGCGATGCCTTAATTTTCCCCGAATTGCACTACGCAAAATTGGGGTATAAACTCAGCTACAAAGGCACCGAAGCCGTGAATGGCAATGAAGCCCACAAAGTGGTCATCGAAGACCCCCAAGGCAACAAAGAGACCACTTTTTTTGATGTCAAAACGGGTTACATGGTCAAAAACGTTGAAGTCAGCGAAGCAGGCACTCAAACCACTGAATTTGCTGATTATCAAGAACAAAACGGCATTTTTGCACCACGCAAAGTAGTCATTGCCGGGGTATTGCCTTTCCCCTTGGAGTTCAAGGTCAAATCCATCGAATGGAATAAAGGCCTGGACGATGCTAAGTTTAAGGTAGAATAAGCGGATTTCGGATTTCGTGATTTCGGATTTCGGTTGCAGCAATATTTTTGTAAAATATCTTGGGTATTCCAAACCTGAAACACCAACTTTGTGCCGGAAACGGCAGCTCTGGCTAAACAGCAACCGAAATCCGAAATCACGAAATCCGAAATCCAACCATGATCCAAATCTTCGTCACCGGCGGCACCTTCGATAAAGAATACAATTACATCAAAGGTGAATTGTATTTTCAGGATACCCACCTGCCTAAAATGTTGGTCACCGGGCGCTGCACCCTCGATGTGGACGTCAAAACCTTGATGATGATCGACAGCTTGCAAATGACCGATGCGGATCGCTCCATCATCGCCCACAATTGCCAGCGCAATGCCCACCAGCGGATTTTGATCACCCACGGCACCGATACCATCGTCGAAACGGCGACTTACCTGGCCAATGCCCAGCTTGACAACAAAACCATTGTACTTACCGGGGCCATGATCCCCTACGCTTTTGGTACCTCTTCAGATGGTTTTTTCAACATGGGAAGTGCATTGGCTTTTGTACAGATGCTGCCGCCAGGAATTTACGTAGTGATGAATGGCCGGTACTTCCATTGGGACAATGTGCGGAAAAACCGCAAGACGGGTAATTTTGAGACGATTCACCCGGAATAATCAAATCACGTTGACCTCTACCTCCAACTTCACCCCAAATTTTTCTTTAACCGTTTTCAGAATTTCTTGCGCCAGTGCCCAAATTTCTGCACCTGTGGCTCCACCCAAATTGACCAACACCAACGCCTGTTTTTCATAACAGCAAGCATTGCCTCTGCGTTGCCCTTTCCAGCCGCACTGTTCAATGAGCCAGCCAGCGGGCACTTTCACCCGGCCTTCCGGAGCAGTAAAATGAGGAATTTGGGGATATTCAGCTTGCAAGCGATCAAACTGTTCAGCCTCCAGTTCCGGGTTTTTGAAAAAACTTCCCGCATTGCCAATGAACGCTGGATCAGGCAACTTGGAATTGCGGATTTTCACCACCGCTTTACTGACATCCTGAATGGTAGGATGGTCAATATTGGCAGCTTGTAATACCTCCTTGATTGCCCCATAGGAAACATTGACCACTGGCCGTTTTTGCAAGGTCAAATACACCCGGGTGATGAAATATTTGCCCTTACCCGCCCTTTTGAAGTAACTATCGCGGTAGCCAAAGGCACAATCTTCCGCTGAAAAAACCAACTCCTCACCGCTTCTTAACTCGATAGCTTCCAAACCCACAAAAGTATCTTTCAATTCAACGCCGTAAGCACCAATGTTTTGAATGGGCGCAGCACCCACGGTGCCCGGGATCAGGGAAAGGTTTTCCAGGCCACCCCAATTGTGCTCTAGTGTCCACAACACCAATTCGTGCCAATTTTCACCACCCCCGACGCCAATCATCACCTCCTCTTCAGTTTCCTCCACAAGCTCCATACCTTTAATGCGGTTGAGCAGTACTGCCCCGCCAGGGCTTTGGCGAAACAACACGTTGCTGCCCCCACCAAGAATGAGGTAAGGTCTTTTGGCACGTGCACTCAATAGTTCCAAGAGTTGCTCGGCTGATTCGATTACGAGTAACTCGGGTGCCAGGGCATCTACTCCAAAAGTATTGTAGGTTTTTAATGAGGTCATGTTTTATGCTTTTTTTCGGTGCACACCAGAGGAGTAATCCTGAAAAATCAGGTTTTTGACTTGTTGATAAGCAGTTGCTTCGTTGGCAAAATCGAGGTCTTCCAATTCGATGATCAGAATGGGAATAGAACTTTCGGTACGGAAAAACTCCAGGTAGGCGGCTTGGATTTGTTCCAGATAGGCATCGCTGATGTCTTGCTCAAAGGCGCGGCCCCGTTTGCGGATTTGGTACATCAATCGTTCCACCGGGCGATGTAGGTAAACCAACAAATCGGGCCGGGGAAAGGTTGAATTCAATACATTGAACAAGCGCTGAAACAAACGGTATTCTTCTTCTTTGAGGTTGTTTTTGGCAAAAAGTAAAGTTTTGATGAAAAAATAATCGGCGATGATGGACTGTTGAAAGAGGTGGGTTTGAGACAATTCTTCCTGGAGCTGTTTGTGCCTTTCGGTCATAAAAAACAGCTCAACCGGAAAGGCGTAACGTTCGGGATTATCGTAAAAGAGCGGCAAAAAGGGATTGTCGGTAAACTGTTCCAGAATCAGGCGACAGCCGTATTCTGCGGCCAGTTGATTGGACAAAGTTGTTTTGCCAGCGCCGATGTTGCCCTCGATGGCGATGAACTGGTATGGGAAAGTATCGTCGTTCATAATCAGGTCGTTCAAATCCGCTCCACTTTCAGGGGATCGGGGCAGGCAGCCGCCAGTTCACGAATGCTTTTTTGTAAAACGGGGTGGCAAAAATCCGGCGCGATTTCGAGTAGCGGTTGCAGCACAAAATTGCGGTCCTGAATAAAAGGATGGGGTATCGTCAGACGTTGTGATTGGGAGATCAGATTTCCATAGAACAAAATGTCGATGTCGATTAACCGTTCCCCCCAGCGGATGCGGCGCTCCCGCCCCATTTGGCGTTCGATGTCCATCACAGCCAACAGCAAGGTGTCTGGTTCCAAATTACAGTCTACAGCCATCGCCTGGTTCAAAAACTCGGGTTGGTCTTCAAGGCCCCAGGCGGCAGTACGGTATACCCCAGAGACTTGTACGATGTCGCCAACGTAGCCTTCGATGAGTTCCAATGCCTTAGCCAGATGGGCCGATTTGTCGCCAATGTTGCTGCCTGTAGCCAGATAAACCCTTTCCATGTGCTTATTCTTCAAATAGCCCTTCAATGTCTTTTTCCACGCTGCGCAGCTTTTCGCGGCAAAAACGAATCAGTTCAGCCGCACGTTGCAACTGCACGGCCAACTCGTCAATGCCAATTTTGCCCTCCTGCAAATGCTGCGTGATTTGTTGAAGTTCTTCCAGAGCGCTTTCGTAAGTCGTTTCCATAGCGAGCAAAGATAATATCCCTTAAATTGTGGGTCGAAATTGTGTGAAAAATATTTTAAATGAAAAATAAAGCTGCTGAAAGTTTTCAGCTCATTTTCAAGGATAACAATTTTGGGTATTCTGTTTCCGAAAGGCGGGCCCAATTTAAAAAAGCAAAAAGAAGTGCTACTATTATGAATTGGGTCGCAGGCATCGTTGCCGTCTGGTCATTTTTTTGGCCGGAGCCCTATGCGGTAGCTATTGTTGCTTCTATTTTGTGTCCAATTGCCGCATTGGTGCTATTGAAGGTATTCAATGGGTTGATTCGAATGGAAGATCAAAAGAACAGCCCTTACCCCTCCCTTTTTTGGGCATTTTTTATTCCTTCAATGGCTTTAGCTTTAAGAGCCTTATTGGATTTAAACATTTATGATCATGGAAAAGTATGGTGGCTGGTCCTGCTGATGAGCGCGATACTATCAGGGGTGCTATTTTTAGGCAATAAGGAATTTGATTGGCGAAAGGGTAAGCGTATTTTCACCACTTTGGTCATTGTTTGTATCACTGTGGCATACAGTTATGGGGCTTTATTGTGCAGCAACTGTGCTTTGGATCAATCCAATGCAGCTGGATTTTATGCTCAAATTCTGGAAAAAGAAATGAGCACGGGCAAAACCTCTTCTTATTATTTCACCTTGGCACCCTGGGGGCCGCGGACAAGTGTTGAAGAAGTGCCTGTGGACAAAGTAGTATATCAGCAATTGGAAAAAGGGGAGACGGCTCGGGTGTTGTTTTTTGAAGGGCGCTGGGGTATTCCCTGGTTTATCGTCAAACCATAGAATCTACTTCGCCTCACTCTTAACTACTCCATCTTTAAATTCAATTTCTAATTTTTCACCCGCCAGGATTTCTTGGGCAGAAGCAACAGGCCTGCCATTTTTTGACACCAGTGCAAAACCCCGCTGCAAGGTCCCCTCAATGCTCAACAATTGGCAAATTTGCTCCAATTGTTCAATTTTTTGCATTTGCTCGCGCTGTTGGTATCGTGCAATGAGGGGCAACTCCGCCGCAATGCGCTGCAACTTATCCTGCTGCCGAGCCAAAAGCAGTTCAGGAATAGTTTGTAAAGATTGGATACATGTATTGAGCTGCAACTCGGCGGCATGGAAACTTTCCGCCGCCTGATACCGCAGGAACTGGCTCAACTCCATTAATTGGCTTTCGAAATGCAGGTTGTGTTGCAGCAAATAATCAGCGACCGCCGTGGGTGTTTTTAAAGCGGTATGCGCCACCAAATCCACCAATGTTTCGTCCACATCGTGGCCAATTCCGGTCAAAATGGGCAGGGGAAAATTGGCAATTGCTTCGCACAAGGCCAAACTATCAAAACCCGCCAGGTCCAGTTTGGCACCACCGCCCCGAATGAGTACCACCGCATCAAAACTAGCCACCCGACGCTGAATGGCCCGCAGTTGTTTCAATACCTCCGCTTCCACCAAGGCACCTTGCATCGCGGCTGAAAACAAACTGGATTTAAACGAATAGCCGTAGGCATTTTCACCCAGGTGTTGCAAAAAATCCTGGTAGCCCGCCGCCGTTTCGGAGCTGATCACGGCGATGCGCTGCAAAACCGGGCGTAGGGGCAATTCCCCGTTTTTGCCCAGGAGTCCTTGCGCCTTTAGTTGTTCGTATAGTTGGCGACGGCGTTGTTCCAGTTTGCCCAGGGTGTAACTGGGATCGATGTCGTCCACCATTAGTTTGAGGCCGTAGCGCTCGTGGTGTTCCACTTTTACCCGGAGCAATAGCTCAGCACCTACTTGCAGGAGCGCTTTCCAATTGGCGGCACCCAATTTACTTTGTAAGCGCCGCTGCGCACTTTGCCAGATGACCGCCGAAGCTTGAGCAGTCGGTTCATTTTCATTTTCGGCTTTTTCCACCAGTTCAAGGTACACATGCCCCCGCGACTGACTCAGTTGCGCGATTTCACATCGCACCCATAGCGCATCTGGAAAGTTCAGTGCAACAACTTGACGCAGGAAGGATTGGAGTTCGAAAAGTGAAATGGGTTGCATGGAAAAAAATGAAAAATGAAAAATGAAAAATGAAAAATGAAAAATGAAAAATGAAAAATGAAAAAAATATACCAAATGGTGGAATCCAAATGGCGTAACCGTTTTTCATTTTTCATTTTTCATTTTTCATTTCTTTCTCCGGTAATACTTCTCCAAATCCATCACCTCAACCTTTCTGAATTCCACGGGGTGGCTTTCACTTTGGAGGGAAATGGATCCCGAAGTGAGCATTTGGCCATCTTTTTTGACGGCAGGATCAAAACCGCTGACTGTACCGCCGCCAATTTGCGGTTTTTGATACGTCAATACAGTATCGCCGTTGACGATGTGTTTGATGATGGAATCACCCAGTACCATCACCTCTACCCGTACCCATTCGTCGCCGTAATAGGTTTTGGATTTGGAATTGGTGCAATGCGGGGTAAACAATTTGCCGTTCATCTCTACATGTGTACCAGGTGTACAAAGGTTCGCGGTGGTGCGTGGAGCCTTGATGTTTACGTCTTGTCCCAGGAGTTGTACCTCGATGGAGATGGGAAAATCCTGATCCTTGCCCATGGTTGCAGCAGGTTGGCCGTGCACCATGATGCCGCTGTTGCGAAAGGCCCAATCCGGCCCTTTGGGTGCTTGTTGGCCGATGAAGCGGTATTCCGCCGCTACGATGTAGTAGCTATACGGTTTTTTGTAAAAAATATGTCCAAACTGTTCTTTGAAGTCAGTATACGCTTCATAATTCACTTGCATTTTCCCGTCTACCACCCGGAAGGTATTGCCGAAATTTTCGTTGAGGGCATAACCCCGAATTTTCACATCCCAACCTTTCAGGTTTTTGCCATTGAAGATCGGTTTCCATTTGCCTTTGAATTGAGGCTGAGCCAGGCAGAGTTGGCTCAAGGCCAGGAGGAGGACGACAAGTGTGAGTCTCATGATCATTAAATTTTGCCACAACATACTGAAAAGTTAAAATTTTTCTTTTTAAAAGTCGCCAATAAGTTTTTATATTTTTGCTGTACCCCAGCGGGGTATCGTGAAACGCCAATTGTTGCCATGCGCAAAATCATCCACGTCGATATGGACGCCTTCTTTGCTTCGGTGGAACAACGGGACAACCCGGAGTTGCGCGGGAGGCCCGTGGCGGTGGGTGGTGGCGGCACGCGGGGCGTGGTGGCATCGGCCAGTTACGAAGCGCGCAAATTTGGGGTGCGCAGCGCCATGTCGGGTGGAATGGCACGGCGGCTGTGCCCGGAGATTGTGTTTGTGCGTTCCCGTTTTGACGAATACCGGACTGTGTCCAACCAAATCCGCGAGATTTTTTTGGATTATACCGACCTGGTGGAGCCCCTCTCGCTAGATGAAGCCTACCTGGATGTGACTGAAAACAAAAAGAACTTATCCTCGGCCACCCTGATTGCCCAGGAAATCCGCCAGCGCATCGAAAAAGAGACTGGGTTGACGGCTTCAGCGGGAGTTTCTTTCAACAAGTTTTTGGCCAAAATCGCTTCCGACATCAACAAGCCCAATGGCCTCAAAGTCATTACGCCGGAAGAAGCCATTCCTTTTTTGGAACAACTCCCGGTAGAAAAATTTCACGGTGTAGGCAAGGTTACCGCCCGCAAAATGCACAACATGGGCATTTACAAGGGGGGGGACCTCAAACAGCGGAGCGAGGCCGATCTGGTGCGTTTTTTTGGCAAAGCCGGGCGGCATTATTACCGCATCGTGCGGGCAGAAGACGAGCGGGACGTAAATCCGCACCGCATCCGCAAGTCGATTGGGGCCGAGCGCACGTTTAATGACGATGTGAGCGACCCGGAAATCATGAAAAATAAACTCAGCGACCTGGCCGAAGGGGTGCACCGCTACATGAGTCGCACCGAGAATTTTGGGCGCACGGTAACGCTCAAACTCAAGTCACCCGATTTTAAAATCCTCACCCGCAGCCGCTCCTTTGCTTCCGAAATTCGCAACTTGGATGAATTGATTCGGATTGTACATGATTTGCTGGATCAGCACCTGGAAGAAGCGCCGGTGGTAAGGCTGCTGGGGGTGACCTTGTCAAACTTGGAGAAGGAAAATGAAGCGGAAGGGGGGATACAGCTCGAATTGGAATTTCCTTAGGTGATTCTTTAGTGCCTTTGGTTTCTTAGGTGGTGAAAAGAAAAGCCTGCTTCGCAGGCATGGTATTTTTTCACCACCTAAGAAACCAAAGGCGCCGAAGGGACACCTCAGAAGGTAATGCTCAGACACGTACCCAGTGCCCGATAAACTGCGCGCTATTGTCGATGATGCGGTGAGCACTGCGCCGAAACCCAATTCCACAAGCCTCATAAGCAAAAAACAAACCCGCCTGATAGTAATTTCCGGCCTGATCACGGGCCAGTTGCGCCAGTGCTTGATACACCTTAATTTGATTTTCGTATTCCCCACTACGGGCAGTTTCCGGCAGGCCATCGTCGTCAAAAATGGCTACGTTGGCACCTTCACGGCCCAGGACTACTTTTTCCACAAAAGGATAATTTTCGCGCCCTACGGGTTCTTCCAGGGTGGTTTTTAAAAGCAAGGGGTCTTTGGCGTTCAGCTGCCAGAGGTAAGCCATAAGTGCTTTGGACTGGAACAGCATGGTGTAGGCCGGGTTGAGCACGATGGCCAGACCACGGGTAACAATATTGGTCAGGATGCGACACAACTCCGGTTCGTCCTCGGCGATGTACTCCCAGGGAATGAGTTTGAACCAAAAGGGATATTGAGTCGTATTTCCATCTTCTTCTTCGACGAAAATGCCATTGATGTCCGAAAAGATGACTTGATCGATGTAACGAAAAGTGGTTTCAAAACCCGCTTCCCGTGCTGCCGTTTGCAGCAGTTCTACATTGTGGTCATCTTCTGGTGCGCCAGCCAGGGTGGAAAATAAAATCGCGGCTTCACGGCCAGGATTGAGTTTTTTCAGCCGTTTAAAATTGTCGACTAAGGCTTCGTACAAGAAGTTGAATTGCCGGTCTTCCGAAATGCCATTGGCACGTAGCTGAGCCCATTGAATGATGGCCGTTTCAGGAACCGAGGTAGGAGTATCGGCATTGAATTCGAGCACCTTCATCGGCAAACCATCGACTCCTCCCACCAGGTCAAAGCGGCCGTAGAGGTGCAGGTGTCGCTCGTCCTCCCAGGTGTATTCAATCAAGTCGTACAAATTGGGTGGAATGCCCAGGGTATGCAGAAGGTCATTGTCCAAGACGTATTCCGCAGCTTCTACGAAGCGCTCATACAGGTGGTTTCCTGCGGTGTAAAAGGCATCCCTTTCTGCGGCACTGATTTCAACAATTTCCTCGGTCAGGTAAGCATTTCCTTCGGGAGACAAAAAGTAACTCCAGCCCATCTCCTCGTATACGGCGCTGGGCAATTGTGGCAATTGATGGGTCTGCATGTCTTTAGTTTAAGAACCGAAACGAGAGCGACCGCTGCCGCCAAAAAAGCCAGTTCTGCCCCGTACAGGCCGCATTTCGGTGCGGGAAAGGGAAGTGCTGCGCAGTTGATCGGTTACGCCTGAACTGGCAAAACCATTGTTGCGGTAGACGTTGTACGGAGAGGGGCTGTTGAAACTCCGTCCCATCATGTGCCCGAATGAACTCCAGTATAGAACTGGGCCTATCCCGTAACCATGCCGGTAGGTATTGGTGTGTGTAGTGGAACGGGTGGAAACGGTATCCTGGCTGGTGACCAGTGATTGTGCTTCAGCCAGACCCAAGGTATCTACTTGTCCGCTCAAACGTTTGATGATGACGCTGGACGCAGCTTTACCTTCGAGCAACTGCTCGTCCACTACTTCGAATTTATCGGGTTCTACTTCTTCCAGGGTGGTTTGCACTCCTTTAGTGACTTCATAAGTGGTTACCGCTTCCCAATCACCACTCCCCCCACTGTTGGTACATTGGGTATGGGTAGCCAATAAGGCGGCAACTGCGACATAAAGACCACCTTGACGTAGACGATCATTGAACTTTGGGTTTGTACTAAAATGACGAGCGGGAGTCATGTTTGTTGTTTTGTTTAAAAATGTCTACAAATATAGCAAAACTTCCTGCACAAGGTGCAGATTTCCGACGAGGGGCCAGGAGCTTTCTACCTTTGTTACAATACGCCACCCATTCTGTGTTTTTTCTCTATTTTACATATGGTTTTCAAATGATAATTTTGAGCGCATCTATGATTGTTTAAAGAACTTTCTATGAAAGACCTTTTGAAAAAACTTTGCACACTCCTGAGCCACACTGTATGCTGTCTAGTTCTGCTTTTAGGCTCGTCACATTCAGGATTTAGTCAAGAAACAGCAGACAAAAAAGCCAATAAAGCAACCCGGCGTTTGTACAGTGATCTACACCGAGCCATGAAGGACAGTCTACTACTGTTTGGCCATCAGGATGATTTGGCCTACGGCATTGGCTGGAAATACCAGCATGGGCAGTCCGATGTGTTGCGCAGCGCGGGTGCTTACCCAGCGGTTTTTGGTTGGGATTTGGGTCATTTGGAGTTGGATGCTGCCACCAATCTGGATTCAGTACCTTTTGACCGCATGCTGGATTTCATCAAACATGTGCATAAAATGGGAGGCATTAACACCATCAGCTGGCACCTGCGCAATCCGCAAAGTGCAGGAAGCTCCTGGGATACGGCTACCGCCATCCGGCACATTTTGCCAGGTGGGGAAAAACACGCCCTTTACTTGAGTTGGTTGGATAAAGTGGCCGATTTTATGCTGAGTTTAAAAACAGGAGCATTTGGTAAAAAAATTCCGATCATTTTCCGGCCTTACCACGAACACACGGGTTCCTGGTTCTGGTGGGGGGAAAAATCCTGTACCGCTCAAGAATACATCGCCTTGTGGAAACTGACGGTGGATCGTCTAAAAGCGCGAGGTGTAAACAATTTACTATACGCCTATTCTCCAGCCGAGTTTCGTTCTGCTGAGCACTACTTGGAGCGTTATCCGGGCGATGACTATGTGGATGTGATTGGATTTGATACTTACCACCACAATCCACAGGATTCCCTTTCCAGCGTTTGGTTTTCCCAACGTTTATCAAGCAGTTTGGCCACCATGAGTCAAATTTCTGCAGCACATCAAAAAGTAATGGTCCTTTCGGAAACGGGCTGTGAACAAATTCCGGTACAAAACTGGTGGACTTCCGTGCTGTGGAATGCCCTAAAAAATTACCAGGCTGCTTACGTACTGGTTTGGCGCAATGGGCGGCCCGATCACTACTACGCGCCTTATCCGGGCCATGCCAGCCAAGAAGATTTTAAAAACTTCCAAAGCCAATCACGGGTGCTTTTTCAGGACAAATGGAAAGCCCTGCGTAAACAGAAATAGCACGCGCGAATGAACCGTCATAGAAGTGGGATGAAAGATAATTTTTGAAAATTGAACTACCTTGAATGCGTGAAGTACAAGTCAGCTATACGTTCCTTTTCCATTTCAACGTGTTGCAAATACGCCTTTGCCACTGGAGATAAGTTTTTACCTTTCAGCCAGATTAATTGCCAGGCGGTACGAATGGGCAGGCCTTCCACGGGGATAATTTTCATCGCCCCACTTTGCAACTCATTGCGTATGCCGATCAAAGGCATAATCGAGTAACCTAGCCCCGCCAGTACGGCTTGTTTGACTGCTTCATTGGAAGTCAATTCCATTTTTTTCTGCACATTGAGCTGTTGCGTTGTGATGAATTTTTCCATCAACTGGCGTGTGCCGGAGCCTTTTTCCCGAAAAATCAAAGGGCTTTGCTCGAAAAGCACCTTCAAATCCACTTCTTCAGCTAGCACTGTATCTTGATTACCAACCAAATAAAGCTTATTGTCTAAAAAATCGATGTGATTCAAAAGCAAGTGCTCAGGTAAAATAGATACCAGTGAAAAATCCACCTCGTTTGCTTCCAGGCTCTTGATTACTTTGGTTTTATTGGTCACGTCCATCTCCAACTCAACACCGGCGTGTGCCTTCATAAAAGCGGTCAGAAAGTAAGGCATGACGTACTTCCCGGTCGATACCACCGAAATTTTGAGTTTGCCAAACAACTGGCCGCGATAAGCCAGCGTCTTGTGCTGAATGGCATCTACCTGATCCAGGATTTGCTCAGCAGCCAGGGCAATTTCTCGTCCAAAATCGGTGATGTAAATTTTTCGACCAATCACCTCAGTCAGCGGAATAACGAACTGGGCTTGAAAATTGCGCAATTGAATGGACACCGCAGGCTGAGTCAGGTGCAATTCTTCCGCAGCTTTGGTAACACTCCCGGTTTGGGTAATCTTCAGGAATACCTGCAATTGGTTGAGGGTATAATTCATAATTTTTTTTTATGATTTCCATTGCAAAGATAAATAAAAACATATGAATAAATCTCCAGAGTTTTGTACTGTCAATAATCAAAAAGACGGACATGACAAAGATTACTGTAGCAAAAGGGGATGGCATTGGTCCCGAGATTATGGACGCCACACTGAGCATTATTCTGGCTGCTGGCGCTCAAATTGAGATCGAAGAAATTGAGGTAGGGGAAAAGGTTTACCTTGCTGGCAACACTGCTGGCATTGCCAGGGAGTCCTGGGACATCATCCGCCGCAACAAGGTATTTCTGAAAGCGCCCATCACTACGCCTCAGGGAGGTGGCTACAAAAGTTTGAACGTGACCACGCGTAAGTTTCTGGGCTTGTACTCCAACGTGCGCCCTTGTATGAGCTTGCATCCCTTTGTCAAAACCAAACACCCGCTCATGGATGTAGTCATCATCCGTGAAAACGAGGAAGACCTGTACGCGGGCATTGAGCACCAACAAACCGATGAAGTAGTACAATGCCTCAAGTTGATCAGCAGACCAGGCTGCGAAAAGATTGTACGCTATGCTTTTGAATACGCCCGTCAGTATGGCCGCAAAAAGGTAACCTGCTTTACGAAAGACAACATCATGAAACAAACCGATGGGCTTTTCCATCAGGTGTTTGATGAAATTGCAGTGGAATACCCCGATATCGAAAACGAGCACTGGATCATTGACATTGGTGCGGCGAAGATGGCCGACACTCCCGAAGCTTTCGACGTCATTGTGATGCCGAATCTTTATGGGGATGTACTTTCGGATGTAGCCGCTCAAATTGCGGGTTCAGTGGGACTAGCTGGTTCAGCCAACATCGGCGAAAGTTGTGCCATGTTTGAAGCCATTCACGGCTCTGCACCACGGCGTGCCGGGCAAAATATGGCCAACCCTTCGGGCTTGTTGCAGGGTGCCATCATGATGCTCAACCACCTTGGCCAAACCGAAGTAGCAGAAAAGGTACAAAATGCCTGGTTAAAAACCATCGAAGACGGCATTCACACCTATGACATTTACAAAGAAGACGTGAGCAAACAAAAGGTCGGCACCAAAGAATTTGCGGCTGCCGTAATTACCAATCTGGGGCAAAAACCGCAACAGTTGGCAGCAGTGAGCTACGCCAAGGGCAAACCCATCCAACTGCCGCGCTACCAGCGCAAAAAGTCAGCAAAAAAAGAACTGATGGGGATTGATTTGTTTGTGCACTGGCCTGGCACTAACCCCGATCAACTGGCCAATCTGATGAAAGAACTCGAGGTAGAGGAGGTCAAGTTGAAGATGATTACCAATCGAGGCATCAAGGTTTGGCCAGAAGGATTTGAAGAAACCTTTTGCACCGACCACTGGCGCTGCCGTTATCAGAGTCAGCAAGGCAAGTTCATCAAGCACGATACCATCACCTTGCTCATCAATGCCATGAAACATGAGATAGATGTTGTAAAAACGGAGAACCTGTACGCCTTTGATGGCAAGCCCGCTTTTTCACTGGGGCAAGGACAATAGAAGAACTCATTTTTTCCTACTATAGTTGTATTACTTGTTTTCAATCCAAAGGCTTAGAGGACAGCTGATCCTCTAAGCTCTTTTTTTGAAAGCCCTAATACTTTATGAGCAAACCAAAAGCCCACAGCGTTACCCCTCTGGCAAACACTGCGGGCCGCAGGGAATGGAAGTCGACCAATTGAAACAACGAACTAAAATTTTAGAGAAGCAAAATAAGTCTCCTTCACCGCCGGGTCTCCTTTTTGTTCCAGGCTATTGAAATTCACCGTGTAGCTTTTTATCCCTTTTACAAAGATCAGCTGGCTAATCACATTGACCTTTCCATCTCTGGGAAATTCGAGGTCAAGAGTGAGTGCAGGTTGGTCATTGACTTGAATACGCTCTGTTTTAAGCAGTTTAGAATTGGAAAGCGCTTGCAAAGCACTACTCTGCACTTGATCCCAAAACTCCGTAGTTTCTGCTGCTTCGCTCAATTGTTCTGCACTGATCCCCATGGAGCTTAAATCACGAACAAGTACGGTGAGTACCGCCAAACTGTCGGCGGTTTTTAAGCGAAATAAGGTGACCCCACCATCCATCTCACGCTTGCTGGGAGTCTGAGGATATTTAATAGAAACACCCTCACCCAGATCAGTTTGTACCCAGTTTTCACTTTGTGCCTGCACACTCATGCCCACAAAGAGGCCAAGGACGATACAAATGCCAACAATTAAATTTTGCATGTTTTTGGTTTTTGCTATTAATGTTAGAGGAATGATCTATTCGGGGCTTTTCTGAAGCTTAAACACATTTACCCCAATGGCATAACCATAAGTTTGGCCCTGCTCCTGATAGACACGGATTTTGTTGCAAGCACGGCCCAGGTCGACTTTGGCCCAGCTTTGGCCACCATCTTTAGTTTCATAGCCAGTGCTCATCGTACCGACATAACCGTGGAGTTCATCCAGAAAACCAATGCCAAACTCGCGGGCCTGTGGGTCTTCCACCAGGTTTAGTTCCTGCCAACTCAGGCCCCCATCGGTGGTTTTGGCCACGCGCTGTTGTTTTACATTGGGATCCGGGTTGTAGGATTGGATGGTGACGTAACCCACCTTACGGCTGGGGAAAGACACTTTCCAGGTGGTTTCAAAAGGGCGGCTCGATTGGAAGACCTTATTCCAGGTTTTGCCCCCATCTTTGGTATGTAAGATCAGGGCGTTGGATTCAGCTATATCGGCATTGGAGGCCGCGCAAGCGATGCCTTCCTTGGTGTTGAACATTTTGATGTCGAAAAGCATACTCGCCGCTGCATTCAGGTCGCTGGACGTGAAAGTTTGGCCAGCATCATGCGAGACCATCATCATGGCGGGGCTACCCACCCGACCTACGGCGTAGATGTGGTATTTGTAGTCGATTTTGCCATGGTTGATGAATTGTTCTTTGACGATGTCGATGGCGCAGAGCCCTTTGACATAAGGCCCTTTGTAGGGGACGGCAGACCAGGTTTTGCCCCCATCCAAGGTGCGGTAGAGAGGAATGGTATCGGTCACGTTGGGGAAATAATCCGTACCCACCGTACCTGCGAACCCACGCAAGCTGTCCACGAAAGCCACACAGCGGAAGAAGGTGCCTTTTTGTTCCAATTGTTTTTCCCAGTTTTGGCCACCGTCGCGGGTGCGGTAAATGCGGCCATAGCCGTTGACGTACCAGCCCAGTTGAGGGGAGACAAAACAGATGTCGTCCTGTTTACCTGGGTAAGGCTCGGTGTTGAGTTTTTGCCACTGGAATTGTTGCGCAGGGAGATAGGCTGCGCACAAGCACAGCAACAACACACAATAAAACTTCATAGTCGGGTGATTTGAAGTGAAAAATGGAGCAGGAATCAAGCCGCAGCCAAGAGCATGAAGAGCAACTCGTCTTGGCCTCCGTGGTATTCCCTGACGATGTCTTTGGTCAGGATAAAGCAGAGGGCCAGGAGCAGCAACAAATGATCTACTTCCAGCATAAAGTTGCCCAGTTCAATGCGGAAGGGGGGCTTTGACAAGCCTAGCTGCAAGGAATAGCGGATGAGTTGCTCAGTACCTTTGCTGATGATCAGGCTGAGTTGAGGGTCGTTGGCATAACGCATTTCCAGGGGCTCATCCAGTGCCGGGAAGGAAATGAAGGCTTTGCTCCCCCAAAATTGATGTTGCATGCGCATCACTTGGTTTCCATCTTCAGTTACCTGATAAATGGGATTCCAGAAACCGGTGCGCTCAAAGAAAAAACTGCGCCCGTTGATGCGGCATTCCTGTTCGCCAGATTTCAAAAAGAGTAAATCCAGCAGCAGTTCCTCCCCACTGAAGAGTTGAAAATGGTTGGTTTGGCCTTTCCAAACTAAGGTGTCACTGGTGAATGCAAACATTTTGGTATCGTTTTGATGACTCAAAAATGTGGCATTTGCAGAAGGCAGGAAACTCGATTTACAGGAGTGCAGGAATGCGGTGATGAACGCAACGAAGGGTTTATTTTAAATCCCCATCCACTCCTTAAACTTGACAGACTGGCGCTGGCTGATCTCAACCTTACGCCCTCCTGGCAAGTCTACCATAAGCGTATTGTTAAAGTAAGCCTGGATGTTTTGAATGTATTCCACGTTGAGGATATGCTGACGATTGGCGCGAAAAAAGTGGCTGGCCGGGAGTTTCTCTTCCAGGTAATTGAGTGACTTGTGCAAGAGGGGCTTATTGTTGCCATAGTACATGCGGGCATAGTTGCCCACACTTTCGATGAGAAATACTTCCGCAAGCGGCACAAAAAAACATTGCTCACCGTCTTTGATGAAAATGCGTTTGTCGATACTTAATCTGGTTGGGCTGGCCTCTTCTGGCAAGAGTTGCTTTTTGAGTTTTTCGATCGCTTCGGCCAAACGCTGCGGGTTAATCGGTTTGAGCAAATAATCCAGCGCGCTCACTTCAAAAGCCTTGATGGCGTACTGATCATACGCGGTAATAAAAATGACCAAGGGTGCTTCATCCAGTTGTTCGAGTAAATCAAAACCGGAGGCACCGCGCAGGTTGATGTCCAGGAACAACAACTGGGGCTTCAGGCCTTGAATTTGCTCAATGGCAGCAGGTAATGTTTCGGCAATGCCCAAGACCTCTACCTCAGGGTGGGCGGCCAACATTTTGCGGAGTTCTTCGGCGGCCAGGTATTCATCCTCGACGATTAAGGCGGTGTAGCTCATGGCAATCGTTTGGGTAAAGTGATTTGGATGAGAACAGCATTGGGCTCATTGTGTTGCGTAAAATGGGCAGCAGTTCCATAAATGGCTTCCAAGCGCCGCTGCACCAAACGCAATCCAACTCCCCGATGGGCGGTATCAGGTTGCCAGATTCCAGAGTTGGAAACTTCCAGTTGGATGGTATCATTCACGAGTTTGAGCCCGATGTGCAATTCTATAAGCCCCTGAGCATTGACCTGGCCATGTTTGATGGCATTTTCTACCAAAGTAAGCAAGATGCCTGGTGGGATAACTTGATGGCGAACCTGATCTTCGATCTGCCAGTTTATAGCCAGGCCAGCGCCAAAGCGGATTTGCTCCAGTTGCAGGTATTTTTGAACCTCTTCGATTTCGGCTTGTAAGGCAATTTCCCTTTCCTGGCCGTAATTCAGCGTGAAACGTAAAATTTCCCCCAGGAGCACAATGGCTTCCCGGCTTTTTTCGGGATCAATGCTAATGAGCGCTTTGATGCTGTTGAGCGCATTGAACAGGAAATGTGGATTCAATTGGGAGCGCAACAGCTCCAGTTCGGCGCTCTTGGCCAAGGTTTCCACGCTTAACTTTTCCTGTTTGAGCGCTGCATTGATGTCCATGATTTTGTACAAAAAATAAATGATCACCCATACGCCGACGTAACGCATCCAGTTGAGGGTCAGTCCCAATAGGCCGATTGGAGTAAGTTGTTCACTCAAGGAGACTCCCAGTGCAGTGTTGATGCCAATGTTGGCGCAGGTCATTAGGAGCGATAGGGTCAGGGTATATAACAATGCACCCAGCCAGATTCTGAAAGTGGAATTGTTTTGAAAAAAATTTAATCTAGCCAACAGCAGCTTTAAGGCATGAGTAAGCACAACCCCCACCAAGGCCAAAGTCAGGAAAAACAACAAGTACTCAAGGCTGAATTTTCCAACAATAAAAAAGGTAAAGTTGATGACTTCGATGGCCACCATACCCAGCCATCCGGTAATTTGGCACAGCCAATAGGTTTTGGTTTTGGTCATGAAAAAGGAATTAGCGCATACGCAAGGCAAAATTACAAAAAGTGCCATCGATGGGGTAAAGTAATTGCTATTCATTGTCTATTTTAGCACCCAAGCATTCACCTCCTTTTTCACCCATCCATACCTATGAAATCACCATTGCTTTTTTGTCTCTGCTTATGCACTTGGATCACATTATGGTCTCAGGCCGGACCACTGTCTTCAACGAGTGGCTTTACCAACGCCGCCAGTTTTGGTTTTTCACCCAATGTCACCGGCCTCCAAAACATGCAGGCCCTGCAAAAAGCGGTGGATCAGGGTGGAACCATTCAGGTGAGCACTCCGGGAACCTACAAGCTTGCCGGTACCGTGTACCTCGGCAGCCATACCACTTTACAATTCGGCAATGGGGTTTTTATCCAAAAAGTGAATGAACAGGGTGACTTCTCCCACGTCCTCATCAACAAAGGGGCAAAGACCAAAACCTACGACCAGAACATTACCGTGGAAGGCCTCCACATCGTCGTGAACGGTATGGATGTCCGCAAGTTTGTGGAAGCTTACGGACTACACGGCCAACTGGCTTTCTTCTACGTGAAAGACTTGAAAATTGAACGCTTCCGCTGTCTTGATCTGGGTAAAGCCCAATACGGCATTCACGTTTGTACTTTTGAAGACTTGATCATCGACGATGTCATCATCAAGGGGCAGAAGGACGGCGTACACCTGGGGCGGGGCAAACGCTTTACCATTCGCAATGGGGTTTTTCAAACCTTTGACGACGCCATCGCCCTGAATGCGCACGATTATGCCACGGGCAATCCCGAATTGGGTTGGATCGAAAACGGGGTCATCGAAAATTGTCACGACCTGAATGCCGAAAACACCACTGGTTATTTTTGCCGCATCCTGGCTGGTGCCTGGATCGATTGGGACCCTGGCATAGAGGTGCAGCAATCGGATGCCGTGGTGTCCAATGGCCGTTTGTACCGGGTGCAGGCCAAACCCGATGGAACCCTCTACAAGTCGCTCACCCAGCCCAGCCACGAAAAAGGCAGCATGGTATTGGATGGCATCAACTGGGGTGTGGTGCAAGATGAGGTCACTTACACTGCGGGGGTGCGCAACGTGGTTTTTCGCAACATCTTCCTGGAAAAACCACGCATCGGGCTCTCCATCCATTTTGACAACGACAAGTACAGCCGCTCTTATTACCCGGGTGCGGCCATCCCCCTACAGGAGCAATTGGTATTCGACAATGTGCGGGTATTGCACGATCAGGCCATCCCCCTGCTCTCGATCGCTACTCCGGTGAACATGGTTACGCTCAGCAATTGCCACATCCGCAACAACCGCATTCACTTCCTCAGCAACAAGGCGATGCGGGATTACCTCAAAACCAATATCCTCATCTATGGCTGCAATTTTGAGCACAAAGGCCCGATGGATTTACTGGTCAATGCAGTAGAGAATAAGGAGGTGTTGCTCAAAACCTTTGGCAATGTGGCTTTGTACGATGATTTTTTGGCGCGAATTGTAGGCGGGAAAGGTAAAATGGTAGTGGAATCGGATTTGCCAGGTTTGAAAGTCAAATAAACTGGACAGGTAAACTTGCCAAAACAATGGAGACAGTGGCTTATAACTTACCTATTTTAGCCTCTAACAATTCCACAATACCCACCCTGTTGAGCATGATGAAAAGGTTATTTTTTCATCATGCTCAACAGGGTGAGCGCAACCTCATTTTTTACCCATCCAAACAGAACGGATGGCCAGCTGTTGAGTACTGGCCTTGGGATCTGGATTGATGAGAATCGCGGGTACAATCTCCTCGCGGAGATCGGCCTGCAAGGTTAGTTCTTTCTCTTCCGTATCCGAAATCTTGCGCTTGACCACAAATGTAACCGTATCTCCGAGCTGAGAATGGGTCGAATAATGTTCAAAGCAACTTTGGTAACTTGTCAGGTCAAAAGTTTGACCATTCATCGAAACAAATTTATCCCCCACTTGAAACCCTAAACGTTTGCCTAAATCGGTGGCTCCATCGAGTGATTGCACCAACAATGTTTTCCGATCTGGCCCAAGCGCCATGCCAAAAAGGATTTGCTTTTGGACCATCTTGGTTTCGCCCTTGGGGTTGTACATCAGGCCAAGTATGGCAAAAGTTTCGGCCAAGGGCAATGGCTCCGCATTTTCCACATGTTTTTTAAAAAATGTACGCACTTCTGGATACGTCAATTCGGCAATCTTGTCAAACAATTCATGGTCTTTGAAAGATTTGTGTGGCCCGTATTGTTTGGCCAAATCGCTCATCAATGCCCGGGTATCGTACTTTCCATTGGATTTTTGTAGCAATAGGGCATCCAGGCAAAGGCCAATGAGCGCACCTTTCTCGTACACATTCTGGTACTGGGATTTGTATTTGTCCAAAGCGCCCAAGGAGAGTTCCGTAAAGGCCAGAGAGTCATTGAACATACTGGTAGCGTTGTTGATTTTACTGACTTGTCGATCCAGGTAAGTTTGCAAGTCAATCAGCCCTGCCCGCAATTGGGAATGGTGCGCGGCATATTCGGTTAGTCCCTCGTACAGCCAAAGGTGCTTGGACATTTTGGTGTCGATGTAATCAAAATGGCCAATTTCCTCGCTGTGAATATTCAGAGGGGTAAGAATGTGTAAAAACTCATGGGCTGCAATGTCTCTGAAAATACTGGACTCCTCCGAGGCTGGAAGGTTAGATGGTAAAAAGGTAAAGCATGACTGGGAATGTTCCAAGGCTCCGAAGCGGGTCAGGTTTTTTCGATTCGAAAAATGCACCAGAAAAGCGTATTTGTCCACGGGTAGTTTACCCCCAAAATAGCTGCGGTGAGCTTCCAGTACCGGCCTGATGTCCTTCAATAAGGTTTTGGCTATGTTTTTTTGACCTTGCTTGTACACCGCAATCAAGACGGAGGTTTTGCCAACTTTAAGCCAGGCCGTATCGGGTTCGCAGTAAAGAATAGGCGCGTCGACCAAAGTATGGTAATTGCGGGTTTGAATCACGTCCATCTCCGGATTGCTTTGTTTGGATGGCTGCAGGGAAGTAGCGCCATAAAAGCCTTTGGGTTTGGAGATGCGCACTTGATAAGGCCGCTCTTCCAGGTTTTTCAAGTACCCAATGAGGCCAAAGGAATTGAGCACGAAAAAGGAATCTTGTTGGATGTTGGTTCCCGCAGGTTCAAAAATGTCGCCCTTAATTTCGGGGGAGTCCCAGCTGTCGTCTACTTCGTAGCTAAGGTGGTGTAGTGTTTGGGCACCTTTGATAATCCAGGTGTTGGCGTCGGGATGTTCGACCTGGAGTCGGATTCCCGCGCGGTCAAATGCCTTGAAATTGCTCACGTACGCGCCATAATTGTGAATGGCATAGGTGCCAGGTACGATTTTGGGGAGGTGGAACGCAATTGCTTCAGCCATCACTTTGGGTGTTTGGATGTTGACCGCTAAACGATCTTTTTGCACTTTGCGGAGGTCAATAGCGACTTGGTACCCTTTTTGGGCTACGGCATGATTGAATACCATGAATAAAACGAAGGTAGCCAGCAAGAACTGTTTCATGAATTGATCCTTGGTTTTGCATCAAATGGGTTCATCCCAATTGATGCAACAAAGATGAAGGGGGGGCAACGAGTGTAAAACAAAATTTACAGGAATGCAGAAAAAAGGGGATGAGTGCAGTCCATTTTCAAGTTGATGTAGGAGTTGACAAGGGGGTGCTTTTCTTGTGATTGAAGAATGCATAGCCGGATGTGGGGTTTCCATCTATGTAGCTGAATTTTACTTGCGCTTCCTGGTGCTGAACGGGTACCAAACTCAATGCGACACTTAGCTGAACGCCCCCTTTTATTGAAACAGAAGCGAGCACTAAAGCCTGCATCGTGATGTAGGTTTCGTTCTCCATGATATTGGAGATTTAGTGCTATGGGTTTACTTTTACCATTAGGCCGCGAAAAGTAGTAACTTAAAAGCTCAGACAAAAATGGACCGAACCAAAATCATATTGACAACGATAATTTTTGGAGTGATCATTCAACTCCTAACTTCTTGTAGTGACAATACCAAAACAACAATTTGGCAAGGGGCATTAGCAAAAGGAGAAATCTACAAGCCGACAAAAGACGGATTCGTGATTTACTTCAGTACAGAAAATATGGATGAAACCCTTAAATTGGCTACGTCAAACGGTGGACAAATGCTGTATCCAAAAACAGACAATGGAATTGGGCTTGTTGCAGAATTTGAAGACACCGAAGGAAATAGGTAAGCAAATGAAAAAGTTGACCATTGTATTGTTGATTATCTCTATTCATTCTTTCGCACAAGAGAAAGTAGCGGAAGTGATGGATTTCGGGAGTAAGTTTACGCTGGAATCAAAAATATTAAACGAAACCCGTACCTATTGGGTTCGCTTGCCAGCCTCCTACCACAACCCAAGTTATGATAAGCAATCCTATCCGGTCATGTATGTGTTGGATGGCAAGTCCGCTTTTTTTCCTTTACTCGGGGTGGTAAGTTTTATGAGTGAAAAGGAAAGTGTAAACTTTCAAATACCGGAAATGATTGTGGTGGGTGTTGATACAGAGAATCGCTTAAAAGACCTAACCCCCAATCCCTCTACTAAAATGCCGAGTGGAGAAGAAGCAAAAACAGAGTCTCAAAAATTGATGATGGCAGGTGGCGGTGGCGGTGAAACGTTTTTCAAGTTCCTGACTGAAGAATTGTTTCCCAAAATCGAAGGCGACTATCGTACCCTTCCTTATCGGATGTATGTGGGGCATTCCCTGGGTGGGCTTACCACCGCATATACCTTGCTCAAACATCCGGGTATTTTCAACAGTTATTTTTCAATTGATGGTAGTCTGTGGTGGGACAATGGCAAATATGTACGGGAAGCATCTGCTGATTTGCAAAACATAAAGTCAAAATCAATCCAACGCTTTTATATTTCAGTAGTCGACTCAAGCCAAGCCGGGGCAGGAAATAAGTTTCATACGCGATGTATTCACCAGTTTGCGCAAGCCCTCAAAGATTATGGCGCCACAAATGTTCAGTCAAAACTGGAAGTGATCAAAGATACCGACCACTCGTCCATTCCTTTGTTGAGTTGGTACAATGGCTTGCGATACATTTTTGAAGGCTACGATGTAAGTCACTACAGTTTTACCACTAACCCCAATTTAATCGAATCGCATTACGCCAACCTGGAAAAAACAATTGGGCTCAAAATGCCGCCACCACAAGATGTGCTTGAAATTGTACTCCATTACCTCACCGCTCCCAATCGCTATCCAGACAAAGAAAAGGCGCTGATGGTGGCCAAAATTGGATTGAAGTATTACCCAAAAGCACCTTTTATTTTGGAAAAAATCGAAAAAATCGAAAGTTCGAAATGAAACAACTGCTTATCATTATTCTGGTATTGCTGGTAGCCTGTAAGCCAACCCAGAAAGAGTATGATTTAATCTACACGAACGGCACCATCGTAGATGGACTAGGAAACGAGCGGTTTATAGGCGACATCGGCATCAAAGGCGACAAGATTGTAAAAGTATCCAAAGCAAAAATCAATCCTGCCCTGGCCGAAACGGTAATTGACATTCGAGGGAAGATCATTTCTCCCGGGTTTATCGACAGTCATGCGCACATTCAAACCACGATACACCAATTTCCACAACCAGAAAATTTTCTTCGACAGGGCATCACCACCATTTGCGCCAGTTTACACAGTGGAGATCAACCATATCCTATTGACAATTATGCCCTTTCATTAAAAGTTGCGCCCAATGTTGCCTTCTTTTCTGGTTTAAACTGGACCAGAAAAAAAGTGATCGGTTTGGAAAATCGCCCTGCCACCGCAGCGGAATTGGACAGCATGAAGTATTATGTGGAGCAATCCATGAAACAAGGCGCCTTAGGATTTTCGGTGGGTCTAATTTATGTCCCCGGTCTCTATGCTTCCACCGCCGAAATCATTGAGTTGTCGAAAGTGGCGGCTAATTATGATGGGATTTATGTTACGCATATGCGCAATGAAGGAAGTGGATTACTTGCTTCGATTCGCGAAACCATTCGGATTGCCAAAGAAGCCAATATGCCTGCGCAAATCAACCACTTCAAAGCAGCGGGAGTTGCGCAGTTTGGATTAGCGAGTAAGGGATTGGCAATTGTTGACTCTGCCAGAAATGCCGGCATGGATATTTCGGTAGATGTCTATCCTTACACCGCGGCCAATACCTATTCCTACATTCTGTTTCCAGCCTGGGCGCTTGATGGCGGCACTGCCGAATTGGCTAAGCGGCTGAAAGATAAGCAACTTCGCAAACGGATCGAATCGGACATGAGAGCCATCATCATGAACGACGAAACCGGGGAAGATCTCTGGCGCATTCAATTCAACAGCATTCCAGCAGATACATTGTTTAACGGCAAAACATTGGAAGACTATGTGAAAGCGAAAGGTTATCCAAATAATCTAGATGGTGGAATACAAGCCATCATTGACCTGGAGCTCAAAGGTGGTTTCCTGGCTATTTACCATGAGATGGATGAGCAGGATGTGATCAACATCTTGAAATATCCCTATTCGATGATTGAAACAGACGGTGACTTAGTGAATCCAGAGAAAAGCATTTTTCCTCACCCGCGCTCTTATGGATCCTTTCCAAGGGTGATTGCGCGTTATGTTCGCGAAATGAAAGCGCTTAAGTTGGAAGAAGCGATCAAAAAAATGACTTCCATGCCAGCTAACCAAATCAAGCAATACCATCGAGGACGGATTCAGGAAGGGGCTTATGCGGACCTCATTGTCTTTGATTTTGACAAGATTCAGGATAAAGCCACTTACACCGATTCCAAAAAATATGCTAAAGGCATCGAGCAGATGCTCATCAACGGTGTTTTCGTGATAAAAAACGCTAAACTCACCAACAAAACGCCTGGTGTTTGGCTCCATAACAAAAGTGTACAACGGTAATTGCGGTAAAGTGTAATTGGCAATTGTGCCAGTTTTCCGATTTTTTTCGGGATAAACTATTGGGAGCTGATCGAGTAATTCACAATAAAGAATAACTTTTTGATAATCAACCAAATGAAAGCCAACAAACTCACTAACAATCAATCTATTAAGATTTACCATAAATTAGTCGGGCAGCTCCTTTTATTCCTACTGACCAGTATCTATCACAGCGCGATCAGTCAAAATGCCTCCACCGATGATCGACAACAAGCCATTGAAAACTGGCGAAATATGCGCGTCGGATTATTTGTCCATTGGGGCCCATCTGCTGGTTTGGGTACGCCCGAATCGCATTCTCATGCCCGCCTAAGCGCCCTGAATCCACATGGATCAATTCCAGCTGAGGAGTATGATCAACTCTACAAAAAATTCAATCCAATTCATTACGACCCGGATGCCTGGCTCAAGTTGGCCTATGCTGCGGGGATGCGTTACAGTGTTTTTGTGGCCAAACACCACGATGGTTTCTGTATGTTTGATACAAAAGCGACCGACTACAACATCCTGGCAACGCCCTATCAAAAAGATGTTGCAAAACTATTTGCTGAAGCCTGCCAACGTCAAGGTTTAGCACTTGGTTGGCAATTCTCTCCAAAAGATTGGAAACACCCCGATTTCAATACGGAAAACCACGACCGCTACAATGCCTACTATCTACAGTTGTTGGATGAGTTAAGTGCCAATTATGGCCCTATTTCGGTGATGTGGTTTGATGGGGTTGAACCCATTGGCAAAGACAAATGGAAAGACGTTCCAGCCAAAGCCGCCGAGATGATGTACAGCCGCCATCCTAATCTTCTAGTAGGTACTCATGGGGCGATGAAAGAAGATTTTATCAGTTTTGAAATTGCGGTCGGCCCCTTTGACCGGCAAAAACCCTGGGAAACCGCCGAAGGCATCAATCCCAGCGGTTGGATTTTTAATAAACCAATGCCTGCATTTCCTTTTCGGGACCTGTTGCGGACAATGATTTACACCATTTCAAGGGACGGCAATTACCTCTTGGATGTAGGCCCAATGCCGGATGGCACGCTTTATCCACCTGATGCTGAACGTTTAGGCGATTTTGCCGCCTTCATGAAAACCAACGCGGAAGCAGTGCATGGCACGCGAGGCGGCCCCTACCGGGATGGTGCCTGGGGTGGCTCTACCTGCAAAAGAAACTCGGTTTATTTATTCATCTCGGATGAAGTGGGAACAAAACTCAGCCTGCCAGCATTGCCCGCCAAAGTCTTGAAAGCAAACTCGCTTGATGGACATGCGCTCAGGCTAAAAACCACCAAAAAGACTTTCACCTTTGAATTTCCAGATAGAAAAAATGGTCAAAAATCTCATTTTAGCTGTGTTAAACTGGATTTGGACCAAGCGGCTTATGACTTGCCAATTCTGGAAGGGCAGCCAAACCTTTTAGCAAATGCAGGAGCAAAAGTCTCATCAATTAAAGAAAACAACGATATGCTGTACGGGGTTAAAGGGCTTTTTGACCACAAGGCCGAAACCGCGTGGGAAACGCCAAGAACCGATACTTTGTGTACACTCGAATTCGATCTGGGGAAAAGAACTTTGCTTTCAGCACTATCCTTAGCGGAAAAAGGGCAAATCGAAAATTGGAACCATGGTGTTGATATTCGGCTGAAAATCAAGAAAAATCAAAGTGATACCTGGCAACAGATTCTACACCACAAAGGCGCAATTGGGTCACCTCCCATTTTGAGCTTCAAACCCCAAACTGCGCGCTTTGTAAAAATTGAGATTCGAAAACGCCCAACTTTTGAATTACAAATTGCTGAACTGCGGCTGTTTGCTCAAATCAATAAGTAAATCCGCACCCAAAAAATCAATACACCTTGGCCAAAGCAGTAAAAATAGCCCACCAGTTTGCTTTGCCTTCATTCTTCCCAAGTCTCACGATGATCAAATCCTTAGCTGGATTTACGTATACAAATTGGCCCAATATTCCTTCCGCCATAAAGTCTTCACCAGGGGTTGGCAACCACCATTGGTATTGATAGTACTTGACACTACCATTCGAGGTGTCCAATTTTGTGGATGCTTCGACCCATGCTGGCGAAACAATTTGCTGGCCATTCCAATTGCCTTTGTTTTTATACAATCGTCCTATTTTTGCAAAATCTCTGGCTCTAGCGTTTAAACAGCAGAATGTTTTTTCCAGGCCATCCTTTTTTCGGTCAATGCTCCAGGTGGCGTCGTATTCCATCCCGAGTGGAGTCCATAATTTCTCCTGCAAATATTGGGTGACTGTTTTTCCTTTCAGTACACGCTCCAGGATCAAGCCCAATAGTTGAGTGTTGCCACTGATGTACTCAAACTGCTTTCCGGGCTCGCTTTTTAACTTCATTTTGCCAATTTGTTTCCTGAGATTGAGCCCGTAATAAAAGGAGGCGGCATCTCCAAAAGGGTTGGCGTAACTTTCGTTGAATTGAATTCCAGAGGTCATCTGCAAGAGATGTTTGATGGTTACCCGATCAAATCCATCCTTTTTTAGCTCGGGTATGTATTTCACAATTGGCTCGTCAACCGATCCAATAAGCCCCTCGTCAATGGCACAGCCGATTAGAATGGAAGTTACCGATTTTGCCATTGAAAAAGAGGGCACAATACTTTCGTGGTCATAACCTTTGAAGTACTTTTCATATTGAATCGTATCGTTCTTGATGATTAAAAATGCTACCGTTTTATGGTCCTCAAGGTACTCGTCAAATGGACTATTGTAAATTTCTTTGGGGAATTTACCCTTATCGGCTTTCGGAAAACTGAATGTACCAGACCCTTTTTGTAATGGTCTCGACTGGAATTTTTTATGGTCTTTGATGTCCGCAAAGTTGTAAAAAACAAAACGTCCCAATTGACAGGAAGTCAATAGCAAGGAGCTAACAACCGCGACCAATACAATCCTGGAGAATGCAAACATTTTGGCGTCTTTTTGATTTGATAATCCAAAATAGATGAATGCAGCGCAGTGTGGAAATTCAATTTACAGGAATGCAGGAAAACGGGGATGAACGCAGGCTCAAAAGTATACCTAAACCCACACTGCTGGACATTTTACTCGGAGGACATAAATTGCCACGTGCTTTAGCGCGTGGTTAACAGGATTTTTTAAAAATGGGCTTTAGCCCTCACTCAAAAATTAATGCCAGGACTAAAGTCCATCAAAAAGGCAATCTCCATCCACGAGCTAAAGCACGTGGCAATTCATGCCCTTCGCTTCTGAAATACAAAAACATCCAGTAGTACACCTAAAGCTCAATTTTCCACCGTTCCAACTTCTCCTTTGCCAAGGCACCAAGCGGAGCACTTTTCCGGCTATTGTCGTCCACTTGCACAATCACCGTTTCCGCACTGGCTACACATTTATCTTGCTGATAAAGCTGCTGATAAAGCGTGATTGAACTATTGCCAATCTTCAGCACAGCGGTCCCAATGTCCACCCGTCCCGGCCAAGTCATTTCTTCGATAAAATTCAAGTGGAGTCCCGCAATGACAAAGCTGAAGCCATCCTGCAAAATGGGAAGCTCTGGATGGTACAAAAACTCCACCCGACCGGTTTCCAGGAAGGTAGAGAAGTTCGCATTGTTGACATGCCCCTGGCGATCAGTATCGGCATAGCGCAGCTTGTCGAACGCTTGGAGGGGAAAATCGTGAAGGGCTAACAATTTCATTGGGAATCCATGTTTTGGGTATTCAAAAGAACAGAATCGGAATACAAATGTTGAAATAAATAATCAACTATACAATCTGAAGCATCCAAAGCAATACAATTTTAGCTCAAATATTTGTAAACCAAAATCCAATTAGACATGATCAATCGACTGCTGCCATTATTGTTGTTGTTGCTCTTCTGGAATTGTGGGCTCCAAGCACAAAATCACCTAAACGAAGGTCGCGTAGTTCAAAATACCTTTCACGATACCATCCCATTTGAATTCATTCAAGGTAAAATGGTGGTAGCGCTTGAAATAGGGGGTAAGCTCAGAAAATTTATTCTAGACACTGGCGCGCCATGTGCAGTGTTTGAACATTTGCAGCAGGAAATTGGTGCCAAGATAACTTATCGAGACTCCCTAAAAGATGCCTCAGGAGGTATTTCGGAGCTGGATCGCATTAAAATAAAGTCCTTCAAGTTTGGGCAAATTGAATTCAGAAATATCCCGGCAGTGGTCATGCGCGAGCAAACGGGTAGTATGCTCAAATGTTGGGGAATAGATGGACTAATTGGGAGTAATGCCTTGCGCAACTGTATTCTGCAAATCGACTTGAAGGCCAAGCGTTTGATATTAAGCAGTGATCCGGATAAACTGGACTTGTCAAATAGTGCAACTGTTCCTCTTCATCTAGATGACAATCAAAGTAATCCATTCCTTGAGCTGACCTTGAGTGAAGATCATGTGATCCCCGCCCTAGTTGATACTGGGGATGAGGACGCATTCAGTATTTCCAAAGAGGATTCTGCAATTCCCTTAGAGCGCCAGACCGCTCGTTTGATCAATGTGGGGCATGGAAAAATGATCATTTCACTAACTGAGTCTCAACAAGAGCAATGGTGCAGGCTCTTCTCTTACGATACACTCACGATAGGTACTACCCACTTCTTAAACTTCACCTCGATTCCTGGAGCGGAACAAGATCACAGCTATGTAGGGATTGGTCTGGGAGCATATGGAATCATCACCTTAGACTATTTAAATAAACAGTTTCACTTTCAGTCATATGACAAAAAAATAATCGAAGGAGAAAAATACAGCGTAGGATATGGATTATTCATCTATCCCGCTGAAGATCATTATGTCATCGGTAACGTATGGAATGACTCCCCCGCTGGGCGACTTGGACTAAAAAGTGGTTACAAAATATGGAGCATCGAAGGAGTCGATTTTTCCAAAAGAACACCTACGCTTGACTGTGAACTGACCATGGGCGAACACACCTCAAAAGACTTCATCAATCTTGAGTATGTGAATGAACAAGGGGTGGTAGTAGCTGTATCGATCGGTATGAAGTGAGGAAAAATGAAATCACTTTGAAACCACGAGTATCGAATGAATCCCCACCTCTGGCACCTTTACCGTGACGACTCCACGCTCATAACTGAACGCCAGGGGCCGTTGCTCTGGCTGTTGAATGATTCGCAGTGGCTTTTGGCTGCTGCGAATTTTGATTGTCAGGTTCCGCAGAGCGGGCAGTTCATCATAAGTCGAAACCTTGTCACTGTTGTAGTTCCCGCCAGCATTGACGAGGTTAATGGCCAGCTTACCGTTCAACTCATTTACGGTCAGGTGCACAAGCTTGGAGCCACTGACCTCCACCAAGGGCTGGGGAAACAATTGAAGTACTACCCCATCCAAAAAATCGCGCAACTGTGGCGATTGAAAATTGCGGTAACTCAAACCCAAATTGCCATAAATACCGGCGATTTTTCCCCGGCCATAATCTGCCATCGACGCAATGCTGCCAGCCGGGAAGCGTGAATCTTCCTGAAGATAATACGATCCCAAACTGCGCGCCTGGCTCAACAATTTGACAGGTTGTATCCAATCGTTACCCAAACCGAGATTGTCTTTTCCCATGACCCAAAACCGACTTTTGAGGGCTTGCCCTTGTGGTTCGATCCCCAGTTCAGTTTTAAAGTTTTGACAGGCCTCAGCTCCGATCACCAGCAATTTCCCGCCATTGTACACATAGGTTTTGAGTTCTTGCAAAAAATCCTCATCCAAATAGGCCCACTCCGGGATCACGACCAGAGGGTACTTGGCCAAATTGCCCCGCAGGTGGTGCTCCGACAGTACCTCAACCGCATGTTGAGCATCCATCAGCGCGCTGAGGATGGCTTTCGAAGCCTCGGCTACCCCATTGCCGTAAATGCTGGAGCTGTACTTGTGGTAACTGGCCAGCGAATACAGCAAGGCGACCTGTGGAATGGCCCGGGCACCTTGGGTAAAGGGCTGCCGGGCGCGTACGAATTTGGCCAGCTCCGCCATCGTTTTAACCTGTTGCACCCGGATGGAGGCATCCCGGTTTTGGGTGAAGTAACACTGAAAAGCCCCACCCATGGCGATGACCTCGGCTGCTTCCTGGCTCAGGTTAAGCGCCGTTTTTGCAGAATGATTGCTCGTGCCCCACTGGGTATTGAAACTCCAGGACATCAAATCCCAAGGCTTGTTGTAATGCCGTGACTGCGCCGCCAAAACACGGGCTTCAAAAAGGGCTGAATTGACACCATTCATGGGTGCTAGGTCACCCGACATAAAGTCCACATTGAGCTCAACGGGTTCAGGCATGAAGGAAGAAAAGGCCCAGTTGGAAGCCACCTGAAAACCAGGTTTGTAACGGTGCAACTCATCGGTGTAGTGTCCCACGTAGCTTTTAAACGACTGACGAGCAAAACGCATAAAAGCAGGGTAATCGGGATCAGTTTTTGCTTTGGGTACGGTGCTGATGCCAGTGCTCCGTTGAAATTTTCCCAGGGCCTGTGCTCCGTAATCCAACACGGTAGCCCAGCAGTCCCCATCTACCCATACCCCATCCACGCCGTAATCGGCTATTTCTTTTAGCTGAGGGATCAGTAGTTCATCCACGTAAGGGCTATGTACCGAGGTCTTTTGAGTGCTGGGCTTCCCCGTGGCGTCTACGGCAGCCCATTCGGGATGTTTGCGAAGGGCAGCATCGTCCCATACCCCAGAGTAATGCACATAAAGCGCAACTCCGTGTTTTTGGGTCACCTGGCGAAACAAGGCCAATGGATCTTTGGCAAAACTTTTGACCGTTGTACCATTGGTTGCCTTGCTCGGGTAACTCACTACTCCCGGATGGCCTTTGGAATCAACTTGAATGAAATCTGGTTTGACGGCGCTCAACAAACTGTCGATCATTCCTTCGGTAAGGGTTTTCCCAACCAGGCTATCTTCCGTACTGGCATGAAAGTCAAAATGAAGGCCAAAGAAACTGTCCGCGCGGCGCAAAGGCGTTTTTTGCGCGAGCAACTGAGTACAAAGTAGGGCGAACAGGGGGATAAAAAGTAGGTTACGCATGGTGATCGATATTGGTATTGAAATAAGCGCCGTTGCGGAGAGAAAGTATTCATTTCCGCTTTAAAATAAACACCATATTGGTCTCAAGGTTCTGGCGATACTGCCAAGCGCGGTTGTCCACATCGCTGTCGGCATCGGGTAGTTGCTTGGCCGCTCCAGTACGGGGATTGATCATTGTAGGACAAGCGATCCCTGGTACCGTTATCACTCTATCTGTTGAGAAAGATAGAAATAATATCGAAGCATTTGGTCGAGTTGACCAAACAGCTTGAGTTTTCTGGGCAATATTTATTCAGTGTTTTTCTTCGGCTTAGCCAATCCATGAATCGTCCTGCCCCCATACTTCCAGGCACCTTCTCTTTCCAACTCAAGAGGTATTTCACGGCCAAAGACCGATGATTGCCACATAAACTGGCTATTTCCAACATTTGTGCCTTGAGTTGACAGGCTAGAAATTTCTTTTATAAATAACCTCCCTTCCGTTTTTCCAATTGCCCAATGGACTGTTGATCGCTGAAAAGTATCATGTTGATTTGATGCATTAATCGAAAATGATTTTAATAAAAAAATCGAGGCCTTTGTTCAATAATACACG
>JAIXOO010000281.1 GCA_027486765.1 Saprospiraceae bacterium | reverse complement strand
GCCGTCCAAACGCGGCGACTTGCGCTTAAAGTTAGCACCGCGCCTCGGGAATTGCGTTTGCAGTATGAATTACCGGAAAGTATCGGTGTGCAGGTACGGATCGTGGGTGTGACTGGGCAAGTATTGCAGGAACAAAACCTGGGCTTGCAGATGGCGGGGGCGCAACAAAGTGCCCTGAGATTGAAGGATAATATCTTGCCAGGGATTTACATCGTGCAATTGGCGGCAGGGAATTGGATGGGAACGGAGAAGGTGTTTTTGCATTAAATCCCTGAGGTGTCCCTTAAGTGCCTAAGGTTTCTTAGGTGGTAAAAAAAGCATATTTCACCACCTAAGAAACCTTAGGCACCCAAGAGACACCTAAGAGAATGAGGCTTACCGCATGAACACCGCGTTCCCCATCACCAGCTTTCCATTCTCCCAGAAAGCCCGGAACAGCGGATTATCCACCAGGTACACCACAGCACCCGCACCCTTTTGCTCCTGTGCAAACACCACGGTATTTTTCTGTTTTTCCTTCGCTTTTGCACCCGCAAAACCCGAAACCATCAACTGACTACCCATGGTACCCACGTTGGCCGCCCCTTTGAGCGGTTGGTAAGCCAGGTCATTGGTTTTGAGGGAAAAATAAGTATCAGCTAAGCCAAAGCCCAGCGGATGGGTATTGTCAATTTTTAACTTAAAAATTGCGCCTGGAATGTTGCTGCTCTGGGAGCGGCGCTCTTCGCCCGCGTGGTCCAAGAAACGGGCAGCCAAGGTGGCTTCGTCTGCGGCGCGTTCGGCTTTTTTCTTGTCGTCTTCATTGGCAAAACGGGTGAGCGCAAAACCTTTGCGCTCTTGCAAGCTGCCCAAAGCATCCCCAATGGCAATCAAACGACCACCCGCACTGACCCAGGTATTGATTTTTTCCAAAACCGCATCCGTCAAACGGTAACGGCCTTCGGGCATGATGAGGGTATTGTACGCGCTCAGGTCCAAACGATCCAGGCGATTGGCGTCCAGTACGGTATGTGGGTATTGCAACTCCTGGTCAAAGTAGTACCAAACCTGGCCGAATTCATTGTTGGAGGTTTGATCTCCGCTCAAAATGGCCACTTCGGGGCGCTGGATGAAGCTGTAGTTGCTAGAGCCAAAGTCGCTACCGCTGTCGGCAAACCCTGTACTCACGCTGCTCAATTCCTGATCGAACTGACGAGCCGTTGCTTCTACAATCTGACGGTAAGCGGGTGACATTTTGCGGTTGTCCCCTTCCGTAATCACCAGTGTACCCCGTCCGTAACTTTTGCCTTCCACACTAAAAGGCTCCTGTGCATAACGCACCTTCACCCCTTTTTTCAAAATGGCGGCCAAAAACTTGACGTTGGTGCTGCTGCGCCAGGTAGCCAGGTAGGCATAAGGTTTGGCGTTCGTGGGAATGGTGTTCGTAGTAAACGTATAATTGCCGTCAGGATCCAGCCGTTGGGTGCTGGCGTAAGCTTCCAGGCCGTGGGCATAGGGCAGCGCCCAGGCGGTGATGTCGTAAGTGAGCGAGTCGACCAATTCGGCGGCTGGCTCCAACAAGATTTGGGCCATGGTACCCCGGGCCTGATAGGCGCTTATTACGAGGTCATTGGGCTCTACTTTCAGCGTAATGTTTTTACCAGTCTGGTAATCGTAGGCACTCAAGCTGCTGGTTTTGCCCGCCTTTCCGTATTTGACGTGGTTGCGGTCGAGCAATTCGCAGAAGGTTTTGATCCGCTCTTTGGCGTTGGTTCCTTTGATCACAAAACTTTTGTACTGCCCCGGAGGATTGGTACGCGAACGTTGGAAGAAGTCGGCAAAGTTTTTGTTCAACTGGGTGGTGTTTTTTGAAGCCGTTTCAATGGTAGCCAAAGAAGCGGTATAATGGTGCATCACCCGATCCTTCAAGGTCAGGGTGTCACCGTTGCGCAAAGCCATGGCCAGGCCTGCACCAATGCCCCCTTGCTCATAAGTCATGCCAATGGCGCCATTGTACATCGGATAAGTATCGCCATAGCTGGGGTACAGCAGGTCGAATACCTCTTTGGTGAAATACAACCAACCTTCCTGGTCGAAGTATTTGGCGTTGTTTTTGCCAATTTGCACCTGAAAATCGCGCTGCCACTGGGTGATGTAACGATGGTAAGGCTGGGCTGCGGGCGCAAAATAATAAGGGTTATTGGGGCCTTGTTCGTGTACATCGACGTGTACCTGGGGCATCCACTCGTTGTATTTGACGAGGCGCTGACGGGTTTCCGTTTGAGTTTGCCAAGCCCAGTCGCGGTTGAGGTCAAAATTGTAGTGGTTGACCCGACCACCTGGCCAGGGCTCCTGGTGCTCGCGGGCGTTGGGACTCACGTTGGGAGAAGTGCCCACTACGTTGCGGTACCAGTGGGTGTAACGCGAGTTACCATCGGGGTTGATGCAGGGATCGATGATGATCAGGGTATTGTTGAGCCAATCTTTGGTGCTGCGGTTTTGGGGATTGACCAATTCGTACACCACTTTGAGGCAACTTTCGGCTCCGGCGGCTTCGTTGCCGTGTACGGAGTAGCTCAACCAGATGATGCTGAGGTTATCCAGACTGGAATCGGTGTTGCCTTCCAGCAAGCCTGCCCGGCGCAAGTTGTTTTGGCGGATGGCTTCCAGTTTGGCCAAATTGGCTTCGGTAGAAATGAATGCCAATTGTAATGGGCGTTTTTGATTGGTGTAGCCGTAGGGCTGCAAGATGATGTTTTTGCTGTTGGCCGCTACGTGCTGGTAATAGCTGACCTGCATTTCGTGGGGCGTAAAATGTTCACCCCATTTGTGGGGCAAAAATTGGTCAGGAGATTGTAGCTGCGCTTGCGATACCTGGAGAAGGGTGAAAAAACACAGGAGGAGGAGAAGTGGTCTCATACGAAAGTTGGTTTTATTATTGCCATAAACAGCGAAGACACTAAGCAAAGCATTTTTTACTTTGTTTCTTAGTGTCTTCGTGGCTAAATATCAGAAATGACAGTTATTTTCCTTTTTTGGCTCAATACACACTCTCCACAATCTTCCGAATTGTAGGGGCATCGCCCATTGTGTAGTAATGCAAACAAGGCACTCCGGCGGCTTTGAGTTCTTTGGACTGCGCCGCACACCATTCCAGTCCCACCTGTCGACGAGCCTCGGGTGTTTCTGCCTTGGAGAATTCTTTCACCAGTGCCTCGGGCAAGTCGATGAAAAAATGCCGTGGAATGGAACTCAATTGATATTGCTTGGTGATCGGTTTTAGACCTGGCACGATGGGAATGTTGATCCCCGCCGCCCGACAACTGGCCACATAATCAAAGTAGTGTTTGTTGTCAAAAAACATCTGGGTAACGATGTAATTGGCGCCGGCATCTACCTTGGCTTTGATCCAGGCCAGGTCAGATTCGATGTTGGGTGCCTCAAAATGTTTTTCAGGGTACCCTGCAATACCGATGCAAAAATTGGTGCGTTGCCCATTTTCGATGTTGGTATCGAGGTACTTGCCATGGTTCATGTCGTCAATTTGTTTGACCAACTCCAGGGAATATTCATGGCCCCCGGGTTCGGCTTCAAACTTGGTGTCGAACTGACGTGCATCCCCACGCAAGGCGAGTACGTTTTGCACATTGAGGAAATTGAGGTCAATGAGCGCGTCTTCGGTTTGCTCACGCGTGAAGCCCCCACAAAGTAGGTGCGGCACAGCGTCTACCCCATAGCGGTTCATGATCGCCGCACAAATGCCTACGGTACCAGGGCGTTTGCGGATGGCGACTTTTTCGTAAAAACCCGCTGGGTTCTGCTTGTAGACGAATTCTTCGCGATGGTAGGTCACATCGATGAAAGGAGGTTTGAATTCCATGAGTGGATCCAGCCCTTTGAAGATGTCCTGCATGCTGCCGCCCTTGAGCGGCGGAAGAATTTCAAAAGAAATGAGGGTTTGCCCCTGCGCTTTTTCGAAGTACTCGGTGACTTTCATCGATGGTACAAATGTCGGTGATGCTTGACGATACGGTCAATTAACAATGGAGACTTTATTTTGTTTCCATTCCTTAGCGGGGCAAAACTAGGCAGCTTTGAGGTGAAATGCTAGGTTTCGGGAGAGTTTTTTACGCCATAATGGTTATGAACGGCATTATCCTTGCACTCTTCCCGCTTTTGCGTACCTTTGGCCCAGTACTTTACCTTCCGTACTTTGGGATATGTCGCTGGATACCATCAAGAAGCCAATCGATCAGGAACTTATCAAGTTTGAGCAACACTTCAAACAATCCATGCGCAGCTCGGTTCCGCTGCTGGATAAGATCACCTATTACATTGTGCGGCGCAAAGGCAAGCAGGTGCGGCCCATGTTTGTATTTTTGGCAGCCAAGGTCTGCGGTGAAATCGGCGAACCCACTTTCGTAGCGGCTTCCCTGATCGAACTCCTGCATACGGCCACCCTTGTGCACGACGATGTGGTGGACGATTCGATGGAGCGCCGGAGCTTTTTTTCAGTAAATGCGCTGTGGAAAAACAAAATTGCGGTGCTGGTCGGCGACTTCCTGTTGTCGCAGGGCCTGCTACTGGCTGTCCGCAACCAACAATTTCGAGTGCTGGAAATCGTCTCCAATGCGGTCAAAGCCATGAGCGAGGGGGAACTCCTACAAATTGAAAAAGCCCGCCGCCTCGACATCAAGGAGGAAATTTATTACGAAATCATCCGCCAAAAAACGGCTTCTCTGATCTCATCGGCTTGCGAAGCGGGCGCTGCCTCTACTACCACCGACGATGACGCCATCGAGCGCATGCGTATTTTTGGGGAAAAAATCGGGCTAGCCTTCCAAATCAAAGACGACCTCTTCGACTTTGGTACCGACGACGTGGGCAAACCCCTCGGCATCGACATCAAAGAAAAAAAGATGACGCTACCGCTGATCTACGCGCTCAATCAGGCTGACGCCAGCACCCGCCGCCACATCATTGGCTTGGTACGCCGCCACAACGAAAATCCTGAAAAGGTCAAAGAGGTGATCGATTTTGTGCGTCAAAGCGGCGGCATTCAGTATACCGAGCAGGTGATGCTGAAGTTTCGGCAGGAGGCGTTTGATATTTTGGAGGGGTTCCCGGAGTCGGAGTCCCGGACGGCGCTGAGGGAGTTGGTGGTGTTTGTGACGGAAAGGAAGAAGTAGGTTTAGGCATACTCACAGCTCCCCCAAAGACATCCCCTTCAAGTCCACCTCAAACCCCTTCAAGTGCCCCTGCAAGTGTGTCCCCTTTTCCTGCAAGACCTTCTCAGAATACTTCAGGGCATTCATTTTTACCTCCACCAGCAGCGCTTTTTTCGTCAAGTGATTCAGCGCTACAATGTCAATTTCGTTCTGGAAGCCATTTTCCCAATACGACCCAATTTCCGACCATTCGCCCGATAGCGCCAATTTTTCCATGAAGTATTTTTCCAAAAAATGCCCGCTAAAAGTGGAGAAATCGCGGTGGACGATGGATTTGAGGTAGTCAAAATTGCCAATCTCTACTGCCCCCTTGTTTTTGTAGATGAAACGAAACCAGAAGTTGAGGAACTTATCTTCAATTTCGTATTTGATGTTTCGGCTGCCGGGTTTGGCAAACATCGGCTGCACTTTGCGGATGATCTGGTACTCTTGTTCCAGCCTGGTGATGTAGCCGCCTACGTCCTTTTGCAACAAACTTTCGATTTCATTGCGCCCCGTTCTGGAACCCGCAATGAGTGACAAGATGGAAAAATAAGTCGCATAGTCTCTGCCAAATTCTTCGATGAGCACGTTTTTGCCCTCTTCCAGGAAAATGGAGTTTTCTTTAAAAATTTCATTCAGCATGCCTTCATAGGAAAGGGTTTGGCGATCCACGAAGGTTTCGACGTACTTGGGCACCCCACCCGTGAAAACATAAAAAGCCAGCAAGTCCGCAGGGGTGTAGGCTGGGAAGTTTACCTCCATAATGGCCTTGAGGGTATTGACCGAGAAAGGTTTGATGTGTAGGCGTTCGTTGGCGCGGCCAAAGAGGGGCTCGCGGCTGTTTTCAAAGATTTTTTTCATCAGCGAAAAAACCGAACCACTCAGGATCAGATTCATTTGGGTTTGGTCTTTTTTGCGGTCCCAAATGTTTTGCATGTCGCTGTACACCGAGGGGTTGATGCGGTTGAATTCCTGAAATTCGTCGATCACCAGGGAGAAGGGTTGCCGTTCGGCGTAGTCCATCAGGAGTGCAAAAATATCTTTGAAACGGCTGATTTCGCCGTAAATGTTGAGGCCTAAGGTTTCTTTAATCTGATTGCTGAACTCTTCGCAGAGCAGTTTTTCATCCTTCCGGGCAACAAACAAATACAGGTAGGTCGTCCCACTCAAACTTTCGATGATGAGCCTGGTCTTGCCAATGCGCCTGCGACCAACGATCATGGACATTTTGGAGCCTTGGAGGCTGGCGGATTGAATGGCGCGTAAGTTTTGTAGTTCGGTGTCGCGATTGTAGAATTTCATGGGGCAAAGATAAGGGATTTTTTCGTAACCGTGGTTACGGTAACTATGGTTACGAAAAAAACTCACCTCACCAACCCAATCGCCCGTTCCAAAATACTATCCACCCCCTTCGCCTCATCTGCTGGATCCAGATCCACTTTTACATCCGGCAGCACCCCATTTTCAATCTGCTGATTGTCCGGCGTGAGCAACAAGGTGGTCGAAAAAGTATATGTCCAGCCATTGAGCAATTGCCCGGAGTACGGTGCGCCGCCGCCGCCGCCCGTTTGGTCGCCGAGGATGGTCACATTGTTGAGGGTAGACATTGCGGAGGTAAAAAAATTGGCCGCGCTGTACACCTTGCGGTTGGTCAGCACGATGATTTTTCCGAAGTACTTGTTCCCCTTGCTGCCCGGTTTGATCAGGTAGGGGAAAAACTTGCTGAACTCCTCCCGGCCAGGGCCTACTTTGTAGCGTACTGCTCCCACTTTGGTTTCGGTATCCACAAAGCGATCCATGATGGCATCTACATTACCGAGGCTGCCGCCTGTATTGTCGCGGATGTCGATGATCCAGCCTTTGGCTTTGCCGTAATAGTTGAACAATTCGGTCATAGATTCGCCAGAGACCGCATCGGTAAAACTCGAATACCGAATGTACGCCACCGTACTATCGGCCAGCCACTGCGTTCTAAAAGGCAGGATGATGCGGCGGTTTTCCTTCAGGTAATTGCGGTCGATGATGTTGGCATTGTAGTTGGGCGGATAGTTGAAATACCAACTGCGATTGCTGGCGGCATTAAAAGGTGCAATCAAGGACACGTGCCCGTCCTTCAACTCATTGAGCATGGCGCTGAGTACGTTGAAGAGGGTTTCATCGGTGGTTTTTTCGTTGACCTGGGGGCGGTATTTCTGGTAAATCGCCTGCCAATCGATGTTTTTGTACTCAAAAAACGTGTACTTGGCATTTACTTCCCGCCAGAGCAATTCAAAATTTTCAACGGGATTATCGGTCGGGTCCGGCTCGATGAGCAACTCCGAACAAGCCGAAAAACTGAGGAACAAGCCGAACAACAAGAGGACGGGGTATGATTTATAGCTGCGCATGGTGATTAGTATTTGAGGATTCTGGAAAAGGTAATGGTTTGAATGGCCGACTGCAAGGGATTGGGTTTGCTGAATTGGTCGTACTGGAAGGTGTAACTGATGCGGTACGGTATTCGCTCGATCACCTGTTTTTTGCGCTTGCGGTTGCGGTACAAGTCCAGGCTGGCCTTGTACATCCAGCCGAAGCGGCGGTTCAGCGTGCCCACTTGAAAAATACTCACATCAGAATCGGTTTCCCCAATGATAGGAGCCGTAAACGTGTACAGCGGGCGCACAAAACCACTCACCAAGGGCACACTCAACTGCTGGGTCAGGATAAACTCCCGGCGGCCGGGTTTAAATTTGTAAGCTAGCCGCCCCGTAACGCCCAGGTCCAAACCCGCATCGTAGCCCAAAACGTTGTTCACATTTTGCACAGCAAAGCGCGTGTTGCCAAACCCTTGTGCCCATGGCCCCACGTGAGCCTGCCAGCCCTTCTTTTCCAGAACCGGAAACTGCCAACTGTACTGCCCCGAAAAATTGAGCAGCAGGAGGTTGAACTCAGCCGCTGGATCAATTGCGACCCCGGCAAACATCCCAGTACTGTACTCCTTTAGCGCTTGCGGGGTGTAGTACAAGCGGTTGTAACCAATCTTGAAGCCACTGCCAACTAGCCGCAAGGGCGATACAAAGGCATCGCGCAGCACAATTGATCCAAATTCCACCGATCGCAAGCGGTAATCAGCGTAGGCCTCGGCGTATGCGGGATCCACTTCGATTTTTTCCAGTAAAGGTGTCCGAAAGGCTGCGCTTTTTTCTTCCTGCGCGTTGAGCGGCTGCACCACTAGAAGCATTATACTCAAGTTAGCACAAAAAATGGCCAGGGTTTTGGATTTAAACATGTTGTCAATGTAAATTTTAGGTTAATATTTAATCAACAGTTCTAAAACGTAAACAAGTGCATTTTGGTCGTACAAAATTAGTGTTATCTTTCGGCGATTTTGTACATCAGCCGTCAATGGGGTGATAAAAAAATAAGTGTTCATTTTGCCCCACTACCATGCTGAATATTGACCTCTAATTCAGACACATGAACGTTTTTGACTTATCTACCCTCAGCTCTGGCGGTGCCATTTTGCTAATCCTGTTTATCGTTGCAGTATTGGCTTTTGAGTTTGTCAATGGTTTTCACGATACGGCTAATGCGGTAGCTACGGTGATTTATACCAACTCGCTTAAACCAACGGTTGCGGTTGTTTGGTCTGGTATCTTTAATTTCCTGGGCGTCATTACGGGTGGAGTAGGCGTAGCAATGGGCATTATCAAGTTGTTGCCAGTCAATGATATGATGACCATGCCTTTTTTTGAAAGTGCAAGTATCATGGCAGCAGTGTTGCTGGCTGCTATTTTTTGGAACCTTGGCACCTGGTATCTAGGGATTCCTTGCTCCAGCTCACATACCATGATCGGATCTTTGATTGGTGTTGGTATCGTGTTTTTCTGGCGGCATGGCGGAGACGGGGTGAACTGGGGTAAAGCTCAAGAAATAGGCTTGGCCTTATTGTTTTCGCCCTTGTTTGGTTGTTTTGCAGCAATGTTCTTGATGTGGATTTTAGCTGCAATCATAAAAAATAAAGCAATTTTTCAAGAACCAGAACGTGGAAAAACTCCCCCAACCTGGATTCGAGCAATTCTGATTACGACCTGTACGCTGGTTAGTTTTTTCCATGGCTCAAACGATGGGCAAAAAGGTGTTGGTTTATTCATGATTGTACTGATGATTTTTTTGCCAGCACAGTTTGCACTGCATAAGAGTTTTGACGCTGAAGCTATGCTTGTCACGGCTACCAGAGTGGAACAGAAAGTAACCGCAACCATGGCAAGAGTTGGCAAAAGAAATGAAGCAGCCCAAGAAGTGCAGGAGGCTGCCGCCGATTTGAAGGTATTGTTGGTACAACCAACTTTGGACCGCCCAGCCATTCGCAAAGATTTACAAAAACTCAACAAGTACCTCAAAGAGACCACTGGCGACAAGCCGTTTTTTACCCGGGAGGATAAAGAAGAAATGAAGAGTCTGAGTGAAAGCCTCTCAAAATACTACGAATTTGCACCTCGTTGGGTCGTATTTTTGATATCTATCGCCTTGGGAATAGGCACTATGATTGGCTGGAAGCGCATCGTGGTTACGATTGGAGAAAAAATTGGTAAGTCACACCTCACTTATGCGCAGGGCGCAACTGCAGAGTTAATCGCAGCAAGCACCATTGCCATGAGTACTGTTTTTAAAGCTCCGGTAAGTACAACCCATGTCCTTTCATCGGCTATTGCAGGTACGATGATCGCCAAGGATGGTCGCAAAAACCTACAGCGCTCTACATTGATCAATATCCTCACCGCCTGGATACTTACGCTGCCCGTGACGATTATCGTGTCAGGCGGCTTGTATTATTTGTTTACCGCTATTTTTGGATAGACGAGAGATGAATGATGAGAGATGAGTGATCCTACCGCAGCGTTTTTGACAATGACCTTGTCTAAGTCTCTGCGGTAGCATCACTCATCTCTCATCACTCATCATTCATCCCACAATCCCCTCAGTCACCGCACCCTCTTGGTGTTGATTATCCAAAATTTGTTTGGGAGAAACCGGTTCGGTAGCCAGGGCTTTGATGATGTCGTAAGTAGTCAGGATGCCAATCAGTTCATCATTTTCTACCACGGGAATGGCGTGAAAACGGTTGACCAAAAAGATGTCCAAGGCTACATTGATGCGGTCATCGGGGCTCAATTTGGCCAAACCCTTCGTCATTATTTCTTCAGCAGAGTAAGAACGTAGTCTTGCATAGTTGATAAAACGGTCTTCTTCATTGGGTGAAAAACCCTGCATGAAATGCATGAAGTCCGTTTTGCTGATGATGCCAATCAACTCCTTGTAGCGCACTACTGGAATGTGATGGATATTGTGATCGTCAAAAATGTCTTTGACAAGACTGAGTTTGTCAGAAGGAGCGACAGTGATCAAGTGGCTGCTCATGATGCTTTTAACGGGTGCCAGGACATTCATAATTAGGACTTTTGTGATTTGATACCGCTAAATTACCCGTTAAAAAAATCCAGTGCATTGATTATGCTCAATCTTCGACAGTGATTTTGGTCAGTTGGTTTGCCAAGTTTTGATAAAAAAGGAAGCAGCATACAACCCAAGATTCCCTCTTGGCCTCTATATCCTCAGAACAATCTTTTTTTGCGTGATAAAAGTGAGGCTCAAAAGACAATTTTTTAAAACCTTTACCTAATGCAGCAAAAAAGGAATAATGACGTACTTTTGCGCTCGTTATTGAAAAAAGAAAGAACTGAGGACTAATGAGATACATTCAGTGTAGTATGCAGGCGCTTTTGCGCATCACCCGAAACAACATTTTGCTCCTTGTTGTGGCCATGTTACCCCTGAGTCTGTTGGCCCAGGAAGTCCGCGACAGCTTGCCCGTCGTTGATTATTCCACCCCCGCCAATTTCGAAATCGGCGGCGTGCGGGTCACGGGCGCTCAATTCAGCGATGCCAATGCGATCACCAGTATTTCCGGGCTAAAAGTCGGGGATAAAATCCGCATTCCCGGCCCCAGCATTCCCAAAGCCATCAAAGCACTGCTTCAATTGCGCTTGTTCACCAACGTGCAAATCCTTAAGGAAAAAACCATCGGCGACGTGGTGTTTCTCGAAATTCAGGTGCAAGAGCGCCCTCGTTTGTCTTTGTACAGCTACAAAGGTGTCGGCAAAGGCCAACACGAAACCCTCAACGAGATCGTGAACCAACACATCACCAAAGGAGGGATTGTAACCGAAAACATGAAATCCAACGCCGCCCGTGGCTTAGAAAAAAACTTCATCAAAAAAGGCTGGCTGGACGCTCACGTTGATGTGCAGGAGACGGCCGATACTGCCCGGTTGAACTCGGTCAAATTGATTTTTGACATCAACCTGGAAGAAAAAGTAAGAATCAAGGACATTTCTTTTGTCGGCGTTACCAATGTCAAAGAGAAGAAGCTGTTGAAAAAAATGGACAAAACCAAGGAGAAAAAACGCTTCCTGGCGGGATCCAAATTCATCGGTGACGAATACGCAGACGACAAAAAAGAAATCGTCAAATACTTCAATACAGTAGGTTATCGCGACGCCCGCATCATTGGCGACAGCATGTGGCGCGACGCCAAAGGGGAGATGCACATCCAACTGAAAGTCAACGAAGGCAACCGCTACTACTTCCGCAACCTGACCTGGAAAGGGAACTCCATTTACGGCAATGAGCAGTTGGATCAAATCCTGGCCATCAAAAAAGGTGATGTGTACAACAACGAACTCCTCGAAAACCGCCTGCGCTTCAGCCAGGATGGTCGCGATGTGAGTACCCTTTATATGGACAATGGCTATTTGTTCTTTAACGTAGACCCTACCGAGGTATCAGTTGAAAACGACTCCATCGACCTCGAACTCCGTGTTTTTGAAGGCCCACAAGCCACCATCGATAAAGTCATCATTAAGGGCAACGACCGCACGCATGAGCACGTTATTCGGCGCGAATTGCGCACTTTGCCTGGCGAAAAATTCAGCCGCTCTGAAATCATCCGTTCACAGCGCCAAATTTTGGCCCTCAACTACTTCAACCCTGAAAAACTGGGCATCGAAACCCCGGTCAACGCAGAAAGAGGTACAGTGGACATCCAATACACTGTGGAAGAACGCCCTGCCGACCAGTTGGAACTCTCCGCAGGTTGGGGTGGTGCCCGGCGCGTGATTGGTACCTTAGGGGTATCTTTCAACAACTTCTCGATGCGCAACGTCTTCAACAAAGAAGCCTGGCGCCCACTGCCTACCGGGGACGGCCAACGCCTTTCCATCCGGGCACAAACCAACGGGCAATTTTACCAGTCGTACAACGTATCCTTTACCGAACCCTGGCTCGGAGGCAAAAGACCCAATTCTTTCACCATGGGTGGCTTCTTCAACCGCTTTGCCTACCCGCTCTTTGATGGTTCCGGGGGAAGTCAAAGTTTGAACATCGTACAAGGTTCGGTGAGTTTGGGTACTCGTTTGAAGTGGCCCGATGACAACTTTGTATCCAGCACCACGGTCAACATCCAGTCGCTGCAACTGAATCAGTGGACTCAAGGTTTGTTCCGCACCGACCAGGGCGAAATTGTCTCCACGGGTAACTTCAACAACTTCAGTATTCGCCAGAACATCGTGCGTTCTACCGTAAACGATCCTACCTTCCCACGGGACGGTTCTAATATCTCTTTGATCATCCAGGCTACACCACCTTATTCTTTGTTCGCAAACAAAGACAAAAACTATGGTGAACTTTCCGCCAATGAACGTTTCCGCTTTTTGGAATACCACAAATGGCGTTTTGACGTAGACTGGTACACCACCATTGTAGGCAAATTGGTACTCAAAACCTCCTCGCGGATTGGTATCCTGGGCTTTTACAACCGCAAAATTGGTACCTCACCATTTGAACGCTTTCAGGTGGGTGGTGATGGTTTGAACAACCAGCAGTTCGGTTTCCAGGGGGTTGACATCGTTTCTTCACGGGGTTATGAAATCGCCGACTTCGAAAACAACGCTGACCCATCGGGTACCGGCCAAACGCCAACCCCGATTTTTAACAAATTCACCATGGAGTTGCGTTACCCCTTGTCGCTCAACCCCAGCTCAACGATCTACGTGCATACCTTTTTGCAGGGAACCAACACCTGGAAAAACCTGCGCGACTACAACCCCTTCGACCTGAAACGTTCGGCGGGTGTAGGTTTGCGGGTATTCCTGCCGATGTTTGGTATCCTTGGTTTCGACTACGGTCTGGGCTTCGACAAACCCAACGTAACGAACCTGTTTGCGAAAGGGGTCGCGAACTTCAACATTGTACTTGGTTTCGAACCGGAATAATTCGATTTCGGATTTGTGATTTCGGATTTCGGCTGGGGCATCGCATTCGGTGCGGTATTGATTTTTTATGCAATGACATTAGTGGCAAAAATAAGTGCTCATTTTTCTTGAGCCAGAGGATTAGATAAGACACTTGAAATGAAACGTTTACTTATCTAATCCTCTGGCAAAATGAGCACTTATTTTTTTATCGCCCCTTATCTTTCAAAAAAATTGCTGAAATGTCTGGCAGCCCAATCCGAAATCCGCAATCCGAAATCCGAAATCTCTCAGTTGACCTCAACTGCGATCTCGGCGAGGGGTATCCTGCCGACGCCGCCTTAATGCCGCTCATCACCTCAGCCAATATCGCCTGCGGTTACCATGCCGGAGACAAGGACACCATGCGCCGCACCATTGGGTTGGCGTTGGAACATGGGGTCGCCATCGGTGCCCATCCGGGTTTTGAAGACAAAGCCAACTTTGGGCGCACGCCCATATCCCTTTCACCCCGTGCTGTGTATCAATTGGTACAGGAGCAAATCCTGGAATTGGCCAATTTGGCTTATGCGGAAGGGGCTTACCTCCAACATGTCAAACCACACGGGGCCTTGTACAACCTGGCGGCTCAATCCCTCGAGTGGGCCTCGGCCATTGCCGAAGCAGTGCGGGATTTCAATGCCGATCTGCTTTTATTCGGACTGAGTGGCAGTTTTTCCATCAAAGTTGCTCAAACCTTTGGGCTGCGCACGGCTAGCGAGGTATTTGCCGACCGGAGTTATCAAGCCGATGGTGCTTTGACACCTCGCAACCAGCCAAATGCCCTGATTGAAGATACCGAAGCCTGTATTGCTCAGGTGCTACAAATGGTGGAACAAGGGCAAGTCACCGCCCTTTCGGGACAAAAGGTGCCCTTGTGCGCTGATACAATCTGTCTCCACGGCGACGGTATACACGCTATCTCCTTTGCTCAGGCCATTCGGCATGCGTTGGAGGCAAAAAAAATCGTTATTCAAGCACCTTACTGATTGGGAGCTTTAAACCATTTCAAAGTTTTACTATTTTATTAAGTGTAAAATTCTCTTTAACTTAGGGCTTCTCTAATTTAGGTAGACGAACTATTTAGGTCCTTTAACGAGCAAACGATGAGCAACGAAGCATCATTTTGGTATTTGGAAAACATTGACGTTACTGGTATTTTTTGCCCGCAAAAGATCCGTCGGGGAGATTTGGAAGCGCACTTCCACCGCTGTTACAAACGGGGCGAATACATCTATTTGCCAGATGAAATGTCAGATCGGGTGTTTTTCCTCACTGATGGCCGCGTTAAAATTGGTACCTATGGCGACTCTGGCAAGGAGATCACCAAGGCCATTCTGGGCAAAGGAGATGTATTTGGCGAACTCTCACTCATCGGAGAAGACCGCCGCCGCGACTTTGCTTACACCATGGAAGAAGCGACGGTGTGTGTGGTCAATGTGGATGAGATGAAATTGTTGATGCGCGACCACAATGCCCTGGGTTTGTTCATCATGAAAATCATGGGCTCTCGGGTTTTGGAGATGGAAAAACGATTGGAATCTCTGGTGTTTAAAGATTCTCGCACCCGGATTATTGAATATTTGTTGGAAAGTGCTGAGAAAAATGGGCGGCGGGTCGGTTTTGAAACTGAAGTACGCAAATTCATCACCCACCAGGAAATTGCCAACCTTACCGCCACTTCACGCCAAACGGTAACGACCTTGCTCAATGATTTGCGAGATCGGAATATTTTGACCTTTGACCGACGGAGATTGTTGATTCGGGATATGGAGAAGTTGAAAGGAGAGGCACTGCCAGTAAGTTAGAGAGAAGATCAATTTAGTAGATTTTTTTACAAACCCGGCATCCACTCCTCCTTCAATTCACTGCGCAACTTACTCAGCGCCCGACTGATCAGTCGTTCCACTGCACTCACTGTAATGCCCAACTCTTCCGCTACCTGCGCATATTTTTTTCCCTCCAGCCGATTGAGTTGGAAAGCCCTTCGGCATTGTGGCGGAAGTTCCTGGATGACCCGGTCGAGTTTTTGGCACAACTCCGTATAGTGCAGAATATCGTCAGCTTGTAGCACGGGAGTAGTATTGTAATCGGGCTCGAAGGACTCGGTCTGATTCAACTCGTACTTGATGTAATTGTAACTGCGGTAACGTACAGCCTGGTATAGGTAAGCGCGGTAGGAGTTGTTGATTTTTTCAAAAACCTGTTGCTGCCAAAAGTTGGCGAACACTTCATTCACAATGTCTTCAGCGGCTTCTTTGGAGTACACAAAGCGCATGGCGTGATTACAAAGATTGTTGTAATAGCGCTTGAACAACAGTTCACAGCCTTTGCGGGCATCCTGAGCAAAAATTCTTTGTAAAAAAATTTCATCACTAATCAGTTTGGGCTCAGCAAACAATTCTGGATCTGCCCTTAATGCAGACAATCGGCTCTCCTTGTCTTTGACCTCTAATTTTGATAGCTTCTCCATGCTGTGAGTGTATTGACCCCCTCGTTCAATAGTAGACATAATTTTGGGATTTTACCCTACATCATGCACTAATGTTTTTTTACTCAGGGTCAATAAAAAATAATATTCTGAAAAAAATCACCTCATTTGAATTTTTTTCTTTTCCAGTGTGGGGTAAAACCACTCGCTTTTGTCTGATTACAGTGATGCGGCGATGAGCACTTGAACTAGCCTCAAGCTGATTGTTACCCTTTTCTCCGAAGACTTATGAAAGAAATGATGATTCAAAAAATACTGTTCGATTGTTTCGATGGAAGAGCAACTTCTTTGGAGCGGAAGCTGATTGAGGATTGGTTGAAGGAAGATGTCGAAAATGAAACTTTGTATTACCAGTACCTCGATGAATGGGAAAGCCAAAACCCACAATACCTTTCCGACGATCAGGAAGCCTGGCAAAAATTCCAAACCGTACTCAATACTCCACTAAACCCAAGTCAAGAACCAGCGACGACCAAAAACAATGCCGCAAAACATGCCACTGTGCGCAGTCTGCGCAAATTTTGGTACGTGGCGGCTTCCCTGGCGATACTGATGACGACGAGTATGTTTTTTCTGCAAAAAACCATCTTGTACCGTACCTACAAAACGCCCTACGCCCAAACCCAACAATTGACCCTATCGGATGGCACCGAAGTAGTGCTCAATGCCAATTCAACCCTGTACGTACCCCGATGGGGGCAATTTGTACAAAACCGCAAGGTTCTGCTGGATGGAGAAGCCGAATTCCACGTCACCCACACCATCGACAACCAGCGCTTTGTCGTCAAAACCAGCAGCGATTTTGAAGTGGAGGTTTTTGGGACAAAATTTGTGTTGTACGCCCGCGAGCAGGCTAAAAAAGTGGTCTTGAATGAAGGTAAAGTGCAGATCAACTATCAAGGTGGAAAAAAACAACTGATGAAGCCCGGCGATGTGGTAACCCTGACCACCGGAGCCCAAAACTTGTACCTGGCCAACACCGACGATACAAAGAAATACAGCGCCTGGAAGGACCACCAATTTTACTTCGATGACACCCCACTTGCCCAAGCTTCCATCACCATCAAAGAGCATTTTGGCCTACAATTGGCGTTTGAAACCCCTGCATTGACCGAACGTCGCTTGTCCGGGTATTTCAAGGCTGAAAAATCAACTGAATTTTTCCAAGCACTATCAGTCCTGCTGAACGTAGATGTACGGCAGCAAGGAGATACCATATACCTTTCAACCAAACACTAAAATCAGATCGTATGAAACAATATTTTACCAAACGCACGCCATTAAGCATACTCTTGCTATTGCTTTTGGCTTGCCATCCATTCTTGATGGCGCAAAGTTTGGCTTATGTACAGCAAAATAAGCCAGACTTAGAAGCAAAAACCAGCACGCCTTCCAACCTCATTCGATTGAAAGATGCCCTGAATGAATTGAGTCAGGAATACCAGGTGAGTATTTTATTCGAAGATGTAACCGTAAAAGGTTTGCAGACTACCGTAGATAAAATCAAAGGGGGTAAACTCGAAAGTAAACTCGAAAAACTGCTCAAGCCCCACCGATTGACGTTCCAAAAAGTCAACAAAAATGCCTACGTGGTGGTAGCCCCTGTGCAAAAAAGCGAAAAACCGAGCAGCAAAGAACCGCGAAAAACCGAAGATGGCAGCGTACCAACCCTGCTAAAAACCACACCGGAAAGAAACAGCTTGTTGAGTGTAGTCAGCCCACTGCAATCAGCCCCCATGTCCGTGATCATTCCCGATAGGACCATCACGGGGAAAGTGATCGACGATACAGGTGAAGCACTCCCTGGCACCAACGTATTGGTCAAAGGCACCACCATTGGCGACATTACCGACGTCAATGGCGAGTTCCGCGTAGATGTGCCCGATGACAACAGCATTCTGGTGTTCAGTTTTACTGGTTTTCTTACCCAGGAAATTGCGGTGGGCAATCAAACCACCATCAACGTGACCCTGAAACAAGATGACTTGTTGCTCAACGAAGTAGTAGTCGTAGGGTATGGCGAAATCAAAAAATCTGATTTGACGGGTGCAGTGGCGTCCGTTCAAACCAAGGACATTGTACGGGGCAACCCCATCATTGCCGCAAAAGCCATTCAAGGACAGGTGGCTGGTGCAACGGTAACCAAACTGAACAACAAACCCGGCACCGGCTACAGCATCACTATCCGTGGCGAAAACACCATCAACAACTCCACCGAACCCCTCGTGGTCATTGACGGACTGATGGGTGGCAACATCAACAACCTCAACCCCAACGACATCCAGTCGATGGACATCCTCAAAGACGCTTCTTCTACGGCCATTTATGGTTCACGGGGGGCCAACGGGGTGATCATCATTACCACCAAAAAAGGCGTTTCTGGCAAACCTAGAATCAGCTACGACAGCTACATCGGTGTCAAAAATCCAGCTCACCTGCCTGAGTTGATGAACACTGCGCAGTTTTACAAATCCATTTATACCGACCGAATTTTGGAAGGTTCCACTGGAGCAAGTTTCACAGCTGCCGAAAGAGCAAACATCGATGCGAATAATACCACCGATTGGGTAGACCTCGTGACGGGCCCCGGGATGCAAATGAGCCAAAACCTGAGCGTTTCGGGCGGTACCGAAAAAACGACCTATCGCTTTTCAGGTGGTTTTTTGAATGAAGACGGCAACGTATTGTACACCGGATTCAAACGCTACAACCTCAATGCTGGCCTCGACAGCAAAATTGGTAAATATTTCAAGCTTGGATTCACTTCCTACGTGAGTTACGGCGACATCAATGTAGGTTCAGGCGAATCGCTGCGCAATGCCTACCGGGCTCGCCCCACCGGAACCGTATACTACAAAGACCTGGCCAACCCTTCCGAAAACTCCGATATCGACGTGAACGGCTACGCCTTTTGGATGGGTATCAACGACAAACAAGTGGGGAACCCTTTATTGGACATTGATCCCACGGTTTCAAAATTGCAAACCACCAATACCTCCATCATCAGCAATGCTTATGTAGAAGTGACGCCACTCAAAGGGTTGAGCATCCGCTCTTCCATTTCTGCTTCGTATACTTCCGAAAGAGCGGGTGATTTTAGAGGTCGCTGGTCCAAATCACAAATTGGTGCCAAACCAAGGGCGCAATTTGACAACCGGACCCTGGCCAATTACACCTTGGACAACATCATCAACTACAGCGTAGACTTCGGTCGCCACAAAATCAACTTGACTGGTTTGCAGAGTGCGTTTTACCAAAGGAATGAAGCCTATTCCATTTTTGTACGCGATCTTCCTTACGACTCGGATTGGTATGCCCTGGGTACCGCTGCAACCATTGGCAGCATCGGCAGCTCATTGGTTGAGCGCTCAATCCTCTCCTACATGGGGCGGATAAACTACTCTTTCAACGACAAATATTTGTTGACCCTGACCGGACGCTCCGATGGCGCTTCCCAACTTTCCGAAGGCAACAAGTGGGCCTTTTTCCCTTCAGTTGCAGTAGCTTGGCGTTTGGGCGATGAGCCATTTATCAACAATCTCAATGTCTTCTCTAACCTCAAAGTGCGCCTAAGTTATGGCGAAGTAGGCAATGCTACCGTAAACCCTTACAGCACCCAAGCCGGCTTGTTGAATACGGGTTACGATTTTGATGGCACCGCCGCTTTTGGTTTTGCACCAGCGAATTTGGGCAACAAAGACTTGCGTTGGGAACGCAGTAACGAGCTGAACCTGGGCATCGATTTTGGCTTCTTCAAAAACCGCATCTCCGCATCCCTTGAATTGTACAACCGAAAAACGGTGGATTTGATCCTGAATCAAAAAATACCTACCGTAACCGGGTTCTCTCAGGTGATCGCCAACGTGGGTCAGATTGAGAACAAAGGCGTTGAACTCACCCTCAGAACGACCAATGTGGTGACCAAAGACTTCAATTGGAACACCACCTTCGCCTTTACCAAAAACAACAATAAACTGCTGCAATTGTACGGGGATGGCCAACAGGTTGACAAAGGCAACCGCCTATTCGTGGGGTATCCCATCCGCGCCAATTTTGACTACGAATTTGACGGAATCTGGCAAACCGTAGACAAAGATGAAGCTGCCAAGTACAAGCAAGTACCCGGCTCAGTGCGGGTGGTCGACCAAAACAACGACGGCGTCATTTCTTCTACCGATGCCATCGACGATCGGGTTGTATTGGGTTCTGAATTGCCAAATTGGATCCTGGGGGTTACCAATCGCCTTAATTTCAAGCAATTTGACTTTTCATTTTTTGTATACTATCGAAATGGTACCCAGTACCGCAACAACACCTTAGCCGGAACATTTGGCGAAGTATCTGGTACGCGCTACAATCGCCTGGCCTCCCTCGACTATTGGAGAAGCGACAATCCTTCCAATACTTATTTCGGAGTTGTTGCTGCCAATCCATACCGGAATGCAATTTTATATCAGGATGCCAGCTTTTTGCGCATTTCCGACATTACCTTGGGTTACACCCTGCCACAAGCGGTGATGGACAAGTTGAAAATGTCCAGTGCTCGTTTTTACGGCCAGGTGATCAACCCTTACGTGAGTTCCAAATTTACGGGCTTTGATCCCGAATTCAACTCTGCCATTTTCCAGGACGATGTTCCGTCGATGACTTTGCTTTTTGGCGTAAACATCAGTTTCTAATCGTTTAACTCTGTACACAATGAAATCAACAATAATAACTCGTTTCACTTTTTCGGCAATCGCAGCGCTCTGCCTGATTGCTACCGGCTGTGATGAAGATTTTTTGGTTGAAAAACCAGTTACGACCCTCACCACGGACGTGTATTACAAAACTGAGGCTGGTTTTGAAGACCTGGTGCGCTCTTGTTACTCTTTGCTGCGCAACATTCACCAAAACCGTACCCTCGTTTTGAATGGTACCGACATCTTTACTTCAGGCGGATATGGTGACCCCAAATTTGCTACGCCAACCGTAAACACCGGGCCAATTGAGCAATACGATGTGCGCTTCAATGCCTCTTTGGGCGAACTACAAAGTCTTTGGACCTTGTTGTACACCGAAATTGGCCGCACTAATACCGCCATCACCCGCGCCGACGGCATTACCACCATGGCTGCGGCCCTGAAAGATGCGAGAGTTTCGGAAGCCAAGTTTTTGAGAGCCCTCTGTTACTTTTACCTCGTTCAACATTGGGGCGATGTCCCCATGCCTTTGACCGAAATAGTGAGCCCCACCAAGGAGGCCAACCGGGTAGCTTCAGCAGATATTTACAAACAAATCATCACAGACTTGCTCGACGCCGAGGCTAAACTACCGGTTACCGCTACCAACTACGGTCGGATCACCAAAGGTGCTGCTCAGTTTTTATTGGCTCGGGTATATCTGACGCGTGGCTGGAATTTCAAAAACTCCCTGGGTGGTTCTCCTGCTGATTTTGATCTGGCCCTGCAATACGCTGACAAAGTGATTGACGTATATCCCTTGGCGGCCAATTACAATCAACTGTTCCCGACCCGCTCGGAGAACCCACTGAAACAGTACACTGGAGCTCAAAATGACAAAAACCCTGAGATCATTTTTGCAGTGCAGTACAATGCCGATGTTTTGACCAATAAAACCGATCCAGCATTCACAGTTGACGCAGCGGGAGGCAACAACTTGCACTCTGTATTCAATGGCAGCGGCGAAGGATTTCCAGGCTCCAAAGGCAGAACGAGTGACTACAACCGCTCCCTGGGATTTCACAATACCACTCCGGCCATGTACCGCCTGTATGATCCCGAGAATGATTCGCGCTATGACCACAATTTTCTTGAAGTGGGTTATGCCTTGCAAGCGGTAGCTGGTTTTCGGCCCCTGCCAACGGTGAATCCCAACCTTAGAATTGACATCAAGGCGGGTGATACCGTGGTGTACTATCGTCCCTGGAACAAACCTGCTACTACCTTGGCAGAAAGAGGTGTAGACATGGGTGGCCAAAAGAAATATTCGGTCGTAAACCCCGAAGAATGGGGTGGCGGATACGGATTCATCAATGGCAGTGCTGTAAACGTGAGTGGATTTCCATCAGGAGAGCCGCACATGTGGAAGTTTTGGCAGCCAGGTATCGCCTATGGTGATGCCTTTGGCACCTTCAACGAAGCAGTATTCCGCTCGGCAGAAGCTTACCTGATTGCCGCTGAAGCAATTGTTAAAGGAGCGAAAGGGGGTAAATTGGGCGGCGCTGAAGTTTACTACAATCGGGTGCTCGACCGTGCACTGGGTGCAAAAAAAGGCAACGACCCCAAATGTGCGCTGGTTCCAGAAAACGTCAAATCACTGGAAACCGTATCCTACCGGGCCACCGCTGCCAACATCACCATCGACCTGATCCTGGATGAACGCGCCCGTGAACTCATGGGCGAATATTCCCGCTGGTTCGACCTGAAAAGAACGGGTAAGTTGGTAGAACGGGTGAAAAAATACAATCCCTGGGCTGCCAAAAGTGGTGCCATCAATGATGTTCACTATTTGCGCCCCATTCCACAGGCAGAGATCGACTTGTCTTTCCCGGCTATGACTCAGAATGCGGGGTATTGATTTTTATAAAGGTACTAAAAACATGAGCCATTCTTTCTCCTAGAATGGTTCATGTTTATTGATCCCAACCAAGCCAAAATCCAATGAAATCAACGCTTACCTTTTTACTTTTTTCACTATTTTCCATCGCTACCTTTTCCCAAACCCAATGGAAATCCCTCTTCAACGGTACCGACTTAAAAGGCTGGGTCAAACGCAATGGCACCGCTGAATACAAAATCATCGATAAAGCCATCGTCGGGGTTTCCCAACTCAACACCCCGAACACCTTTTTGTGTACCGAAGCAACATACGGCGACTTCGTATTGGAACTGGAGGTAAAGGTAGAAGTTGGCCTCAATTCAGGCATCCAAATCCGTAGCCTCAGCGACCCCGCCATCATGAACGGCCGGGTACACGGCTACCAGGTGGAAATTGACCCGGCCGAACGCGCCTGGAGCGGCGGCCTCTACGACGAAGCCCGCAATGGCTGGTTGTATCCTCTCTCGATCAATCCTCGGGGACAAAAAGCCTTTAAAAACGGACAGTGGAACAAATACCACATTGAAGCCATCGGCTCTTCCCTCAAAACCTGGATCAATGGTATTCCTTGCGCCAATGTACTGGACAACCAGACCGCCCGTGGCTTCATCGCCCTGCAAGTGCACGCCATCAAACGGGAAGACCAAAATGGCCTGACCGTACAATGGCGCGACATCCGCATTGCCACCGAAAACCTGGCCGCCTACACCTGGAAAGGGGCTGAAGAAGCGCCCGAAGTCAACTACTTGCCCAATCAATTGTCTGAATTGGAAAAAAGGACGGGCTGGCGTTTGCTTTGGGATGGCAAAAGCACCGCAGGCTGGCGCAAATTCAACACCGATGCCTTTCCTCAAAAAGGTTGGGCCGTAGAAGATGGGGTGCTCAAAGTGCTCAGCTCACACCAGGACAGCACCAGCAAAGGTGGCGACCTGATCAGCAATGAAAGCTTTTCAAATTTTGAACTGGAGCTGGATTTCAAAATCACCAAAGGAGCCAATAGTGGCGTGAAATACTTTGTACAAGAAGACCGCAAAAGTAAGGCTACGGCGGGCCTAGGGCCAGAGTTTCAAGTTCTGGATGATCAAAACCACGCCGACGCGAAAGCTGGCGTGGGCGGCAACCGCACCACCGGATCATTATACGACCTGATTGCCGCCGAAAACCTCTCCGAAGGCACTAACGACAAACGGATGAACCCACCCGGCAAGTGGAACAAACTACGCATTGTGTCTAAAGATGGCCACGTTGAACATTGGTTGAACAACCTCAAAATGGTGGAATACGAGCGGCATTCCCAGGTTTTTCGCAACTTGATTGCCAAGAGTAAATACGCGCCGCATCCCAAGTTTGCGCAAGCCCCGGCGGGTCATATTTTGTTGCAGGATCACCACGATGAGGTTCATTTCCGCAGCATTAAAATCCGGGAGTTCTAATTTTCAACTTTGCCAATGAGCGCCACAACTGCTTAGGTGTTTCTTTAGTGCCTTAGGTTTCTTAGGTGGTGAAATAATGTTTTTTTACCACCTAAGAAACCTAAGGTACTAAAGAAACACTGAAGTAGATTATGCTTAAATACTCATATCACAACTATTACCAAAAATAAATGCCGTGAGAAGATTTAATGTCACCGCTTTCCTATTTGTCTTACTTACTTCGGTTTTGGCCCAAAATGCCCCCAAAGCCCCCGTCGACCTCGTCTACCCCCTCATCGACGCGGCCAACTCCCGTTGGTTCTTTTTCAACTCCGCCTGCCGTCCCTTCGGCATGGTCAACCTGAGTCCCGACAACGCTGTTAACGCCGACTGGGGAGCAGGCTACCGCTACAACCTGGACAGCATCAAATGTTTCAGCCACATCCACGGTTGGCAATTGTCAGGTGTTCCTGTCCTACCCACCACTGGTCCCTTCAAAGGCCATTTGGGGGCCAATCAATACGGCTCCAAGTTTTCTCACGACAAAGAAGTCATCAAAGTTGGTTACCACAAAGTAGTGCTGGATGCCTACAACATCACTGCCGAACTGACCTCCACCACCCGGGTGGGTTTTCACCAATACACCTTTCCCAAATCTGAGCAAAGTCATATCCTTTTTGATTTTTCGACCTTTTTAGGCCCATCGGACACGGAAAAAGGCTTTGTCAAAAAAGTCAGCAATCAGGAAATTGAGGGTTATGCAGTGATGGCACCGACCATCCGCCGCCCCAAAACCGTGACAGTCTTTTTTGTCGCCGTTTTTGACAAACCCTTTGACACCTTTAAGGGCTGGCGCAATGGCAAATTGGAAGAAATTGGCGACCGCATCGAAGGTGCGCGGACCGGTGCTTACCTCAGCTTTACCACTCAGGCTGGCGAAGTGCGTAAAATGAAAGTGGCCATTTCCTACGTCAGTGAGGAGCAGGCTCGCCTCAACCTCAAAACAGAATTATCCCACTGGGACTTCAACAAAACCGTTCAAGACAGCCGCACGGAATGGAACAAATGGCTGAGCCGCATCGAAATTGAAGGAGGCAGCGAAAAAGAGCGCAGTCGTTTTTACACCGACCTGTGGCATGCCCTGCTGGGTCGCCGCATCATAAACGACGTAAACGGGAAATACTGCGACATGACCGGGCCACAGCGCCGCATTGGCCAAATCCCGCTCGATGACCAGGGCAAACCCAAATACAACCACCACAACTCCGACTCCTTCTGGGGCGCACAGTGGACGATCAACAGTCTTTGGCACCTGATGTACCCCGAAGTAACCGAGTCCTTTGTCAACTCCATGGTGATGATGTACCAGGACGGCGGCCTGATTCCCCGTGGCCCTGCCGGAGGCAATTATACCTACGTGATGACCGGGGCGGCGACCACCCCTTTCATCGTCAGTGCCTACCTCAAAGGCATTCGTGGTTTTGACATCGAAAAGGCTTACGAGGGGCTCCGCAAAAACCACTTCCCCGGTGGTATGATGAGCAAAGCAGGTTATGAACACAATACCTTCAAAGGTGGGGGCATCGAGTACTACATCGAACGTGGCTACGTGCCGCACCCTTTGAGTGAGACGCGCTACGGATTCCACCAGGATGGCTCCACTCAAACCCTGGAGTACGCCTACCAGGATTACGGTCTGGCCCAAATGGCCAAAGCCTTGGGCAAAATGGACGACTACCAACTCTTCATGAAACGGGCGGAGAACTACAAAAACATCTGGAATCCCGAAATCGGCTGGATGTGGAACCGTACCCTGGACGGCAAATGGGGTGAACCCGTCGACATCCTCACCTACGACCACGGCTGGGAGGAAGGCACCGCCGCCCAATACGTCTGGTTTGTACCCCACGATGTACAAGGTCTGGTCAACTTGATGGGCAGCCGCGAAACTTTCACCCAGCGATTGAACGAATCTTTTGAAAAAGCCCAAAAACACGACTTCGTATCCGGCAAATCCCACGACAAAGAAACCCTCGATCAATTCCGCCGCGTGTACATCAACTACGGCAACCAGCCCAGCATCCAAACCGCCTATTTATTCAACTATTCTGGCGCGCCCTGGCTGACCCAATATTGGTCGCGACAAGTGGTGGAAAAAGTATACAGCGACTTGTCACCCCAACTGGGCTACAGTGGCGACGAAGATCAGGGCCTCATGGGCAGCCTGGCGGTGTTGATGAAAACGGGCCTTTTTTCCGTCAACGGCGGCACTTCGGCGAAGCCATTCTATGAAATCGGCAGCCCCATTTTTAACAAAATCACCTTGCACCTCAATTCCAAATATTACCCTGGTGGAAAGTTTGTCATCGAGGCCAAGAACAATGGGCCTCAGAACTACTACATCCAGTCGGCTTCTCTGAACGGGAAAGCGCTGAACCAATCCTGGTTGTTGCACGAAACTTTGGTCAAGGGCGGAAAAATGACCCTGCAACTTGGTCCTAAACCCAATAAATCCTGGGCGAGTAAACCAGAGCAGGCGCCACCTTCGATGACTGCAAAGTAAACGCTGAGGTGCCCCTTAAGTGCCTTTGGTGTCTTAGGTGGTGAATATTGACCTGCTTCGCAGGTTTTTTTCTTTTTCACCACCTAAGAAACCAAAGACACCTAAGAGGCACCGTAGGGATTATCGGTTGGAACTGAGGAAAATCTGCCATATGAAAAATAGCCTGCTCATTTTATTGCTCCTTTACGGCAATCTGCTTGATGCCCAAACCAAGGTAGTGCCCCAGGATGTAATGGAAAAAATCTACCAGGAAATCCAAACTCCCTACAAATACGGCATCGTGTTCAAACACCGCGATTCCACCAAACTGATCGATAGCCCCACCATTTTCCGCAAAAACCGCCGCTGGTACATGACCTACATCGTGTTTGACGGCCAGGGCTACGAAACATGGATGGCGCAAAGCGAAGATTTACTCCATTGGCAGGAAAAAGGCAAGCTCCTTTCCTTCAGCGAAAAAACCTGGGATGCCAATCAAAAAGCGGGCTACCTGGCCCTGGTTGACACCAAATGGGCTGGGGGCTATGGCGTAGAAAAATTCCGAGGCAAATATTGGATGTCCTACCTGGGCGGCAACTCTAAGGGGTATGAGGCAGGGGAATTAGGTGTGGGTATGGCGCACAGCCAAACCCTGAGTCCACCCGCAGAATGGACGCGGCTTGCCCATCCAGTGCTCCAGTCCAAAGACAGCGATGCCCGCTGGTTTGAAAAAAAAGTCATTTACAAAAGCCTCATCATCCGGGACAAGCAAAAACTGACTGGCCACCCCTTCGTGATGTACTACAACGCCAAGGGCGACACCGCCAACTACGAAAGCATCGGCATGGCCGTATCAGACGACCTGCTCAATTGGAAACGCTTGGGCGACCAGCCCATCATTACCCGCTACAAAGGCATTTGTGGAGATGCCCAAATTGCCCGGATTGGCGAGGTTTACGTCCTGTTCTACTTCGGTGCTTTCTGGAAACCCGGTGCTTTTGAACGTTTTGCCTGCTCCTACGACCTTGTCAATTGGACCGACTGGAACGGCCCCGATCTGATCGCACCTTCCGAACCCTACGACCAGCAATACGCCCACAAACCCTGGGTCATCAAGTGGAAAAACACCGTGTATCACTTTTACAATGCCGTGGGCAAACAAGGTCGGGTATTGGCCCTGGCCACTTCCAAACCGCTGAAAGGCTAAAATTTTCAAACGATGAAACGAAGAACTTTTGTCCATATCGGAGCTGCTACATTGGGCGCTTTGCCACTGCAAGGCTTCTCAACTCTTGACCTTACAGCTCCGGCAAAACCTCAGTGGATCATCGACCTGATCAAACTGAATGATCAAGACTTTCAAACTCCTCTCGCAGCACAGGTCTTTGATAAAACCCACAAGGCCTATGGTGCAATTAAAGACGGAGATAAAATACCCAACGTGCAATCGACCGGGCATTTTATTGCTAAAGCTGCCATCGCTCTTGCTAGCCCTGAATCCAGAGCCTACCAATCAGCGGATTTACTATTCAAAGTCAGTTTGGCCGCTCAATATTTACTCCAGGCGCAACACGCAGATGGCACCATCGACCTCCTGAGTACCAATTTTCACTCGCCGCCCGATACCGCTTTTAGTGTGGAAAAACTGGCTCCGGCTTATGGCTTCCTCAAAGCTTCCCAAACCAAAGGGGTTGAGCCCGTACTTAACAACCTGAAAACCTTTCTGCAACGTGCCGGAGAATCGCTCATCGTAGGGGGCATCCATACCCCCAATCACCGTTGGGTGGTTTCGGCGGCTTTGGTCAAATTGAATGAATTGTGGCCAGATCCACGCTACATCAAACGGGTGGAGCAATGGCTGCTGGAGCACATCGACCTAGACCCCGATGGGCAATACACCGAAAAAAGCACCGGTGGCTACACCCCTTTGGTCAACCGGGTTTTGATCACCATCGCCAAAGGTTTGAACAAACCCGAAATCTTCGACGCCGTGCGCAAAAACCTCAACATGACCATGTACTATGTGCACCCCAACGGCGAGGTGGTCACCGAGGCATCAAATCGGCAGGACAAGGGCACCATTGGCACTTTGGAAAACTACTATTACTCCTATCGTTACCTGGCCTTGCTGGATAAAAATGGGGAATACGCTGCGATGTGTCGTTTGATCGAAAAAACCTGTTTCTCAAAAATGGTCGGCTCTCTGGATGCCTACCTGGAAGACCCCAATTTATGGCGGGAACTCCCCGCTAGTAAACCATTGCCCGACAGCTACGCCAAGGCTTTCCCCCATTCGGGCGTAGTGCGCATTCGCAGGGGCAATTGGGATGCCACCCTTTTGTCCAACAACGCTGGTTTTTTGACCTTTCACAAAGGCAACGCTGTATTGCAAGCTTTACGCATTGCTGCGTCTTTTTTTGGCAAAGGGCAATTCCAATCGGCGGAAATCAAACGTGAAGGCGATGCCTGGGTCATGCGCAACAAATTGGAAGGCCCTTACTACCAACCTTATCCCGTGGATCAAATTGACCCTACTGGAAACCTGGACAAAATGCCCCGCAGCAATCGCCAAAAGAGTGAAGTGCAATACCTGGATTATACAATCAAAGTCACCGAAATCAAGGACGGGATTGCTGTCGATTTTGACCTGAGTGGAACGGATGGGGTGCCAGTGTCATTGGAGTTCATTTTCCGTCCTAGCGGTGAATTATACTATGTTGAGGCGCACTTCGCCAAGCGAAATGCTTATGAACTTACCGGAGATGATGCGACGTATACACAAGGAAAAGATATTATCCATTTTGGTCCAGGCCAGATCGAGCATGAAGCTGTGCAATTACGGGGAGCGCTACCACCAATGGATGCACCAACAGTGTACGTGACGGGGTTCACGCCTTTTAAACACCGCATTACGTTGACCTGATCGTACAGATATCAGGTTATTCCTGAGGTGATTGCTTTAGTGCCTTAGGTTTCTTAGGTGGTGAAATAATTTTTTTTACCACCTAAGAAACTTAAGGCACTAAAGAATCACCTTAGACAATATCATTCAAAGCCGATTCTTTACCAAATGAAAATACATCAGACGCTAATCATCGCCTATCTCTTTCTCCTGAGCACCCTTTCCGCCCAGGAAACCCGCCCCATCTGGCTCGACGACCTCCCCATCAAATCCTTCTCCGAAGGCATCCCCGCCGTATTGGGCAAAACCAATGCAGCAGGCGACCCCTTGCGCATCGCCGGAACCACATACCAACACGGAGTCGGCGTAAATTCCACCAGCATCCTGGCTTTTTTCCTGGATGGCCAGGCCCAATCCTTTTCAGCATTAGTCGGCGTCGACGATTTGGGCAATAAAGATTTGCCCCACAAATTCTATGTCATCGGCGACCGCAAAATCCTCTTTGAAAGCCGGGAATTGAAATGGGGCGAAGCCGCCCAAAAAGTAGAAGTCGATCTGAGGGGCATCAAACGCCTGGGCCTACTCGTAAAAGTCAACGACCAGGGGATGACCCGCACTTACAGCAACTGGGCCAACGCCCAAATCCTGATGCAAGGCGAACACCTGCCCCGTACCATGCCGAATACCGCTGAGCGCTACAGCCTGACTCCACCAGCACCTCAGACTCCACGCATCAACTCACCCAAAGTTTTTGGTGCGCGACCCGGGAATCCTTTTATGTACACCATTGCCGCCAGTGGCCAAAGACCGATGACTTTTTCGGCCAAAAAATTACCCCGGGGCCTGGCCTTAGACCCTCAAACGGGCATCATCACCGGAACTGTCACCCAACGCGGCACCTATCTGGTGACGCTTGGTGCAAAAAATAAATTTGGCGTTACCCAGCAAGTGCTGCGCATCAAAATCGGCGACACCATTGCCCTCACGCCGCCCATCGGCTGGAATGGCTGGAACTCCTGGGCGCGCAACATCGACCAGGGAAAAGTGATTGCCTCCGCCGATGCCATGGTAAAAATGGGTCTAAACCAGCACGGCTGGACCTACATCAACATTGACGACGCCTGGCAGGGCCAGCGCGGCGGCCCTTTCAACGCCATTCAACCCAATGAAAAGTTTCCGGATTTTAAGGGCATGGTGGACTACATCCACAGCTTAGGGCTAAAAGCAGGCATCTATTCTACCCCCATGATCACCAGCTATGCGGGGTATGTGGGCGGTTCTTCCAATTTTGAAAAAGGAGAAATTACGGACTCTATCATTCAAAACAAACGTGCTTTTCGCTACGTCGGGAAGTACCGTTTTGAAAACAACGACGCCCGTCAATTCGCCGCCTGGGGCATCGACTACCTGAAGTACGATTGGCGCATCGAGGTGGAATCGGCAGAACGGATGTCGGAAGCCATCCGCAAATCGGGGCGGGATATTTTTTACAGCATTTCCAATTCAGCACCTTTCGCCAACGCCCAGGACTGGATGCG
>JAIXOO010000182.1 GCA_027486765.1 Saprospiraceae bacterium | reverse complement strand
TGGCGGCGATCTGGAAAAAAAGTAGGTTCGAAGGGTACAATGGACTGGGTCATAGCATGAACAATAAGGCGGTGGCGGAGGAGATTGGGGTGTTTATGGAGGGGGTGGGGTGAAGAAATTGTCCTCAGAATTTTGACGAAAAATCAAACGGTTAGGCTTAGCAAAATGAGGCTATTGGGGTGCCGCCGTTCCTAAGCCACTTTAGCCACCAGCTCACTGATCTTGGAAACTTCTACGCCTTTCACCCACAACTCATACTCACTCAAATCAAGCTCATCATTCCAAATCACCCCGTAGCCGCCATTGGCAAGGCGGGCGGTATTGAACAAGGCTTCATCTTTTAATGGAGCAAAAGCAGGACTTTCCAGCCGCTCAGAGAGCGAATAAATCTTAATCTCGCCATTGTCAAAAATGAGAAAGAGGCGGTAATTGGGCAATGCTTCAAGGTAGTTGATGCGTGGATAGTTTTCCATAGTTGGCCGTTTAATCGATGTTTTGAATATCCTGTGAGTCCCACATGTCTCTTAGTTTGGTTTTCCGTGGCTCAGCCCATTTTTTAACCTTTTTCTGGTCCTTTGAGTTCAAATCCCCCTTGAACATTTCCAGGTCTTCAATTTTAAACAGTCCTTCGTTTTCATTGTTGCTGGCGTGAAAATGAGGAGGCGTATGATCTCCAAAGAACATCCGTAAAATGATCCCTTTGATTTTTCCAATGATGGGCATCTGAAGGATAGTTTAGCCTCGCAGAGGAAATAGCTACTGCTAGGTTAGGTGTACAAATATAGTTCAATTTCACACTGCTGATCACTTTGTTCAGGATATGCCTTTGGTAATTATCCATACCCGCAGAAAAGGAATAAAGTTCCTTCACAACTGACCAAGTTCGGTAAATCGGATGCAATTTAAGTAAATGTTTCTTTAAACGAAACATTATTTTCGTTTTTATGCACTTTATTTTCAGTTTTCTTTCTGCAAACTCCCCTATCTTCACTCTCAAGAGGAGCATAAAAACCATGAAAAAATTCAATCGCATTAAGGCGGTATTGGCAGAAAAAGATAAAACCGCAATTTGGCTGGCAGAGCAAGTCGGACGCGATCGTTCTACCGTATCCCGTTGGTGTACCAATGACATGCAGCCGCCTTTAGAAGTGCTGTATCAGATTGCGGAGATTTTGGCGGTGGATGTTTGTGTGTTGCTGGTGAGGAAAAATGATAAAGAAGATTAGCAGAGAAAGCTTGTTATTAGGTTAACCAGCGGAACTATTAGCGCAAACAAGTGGTTATTCGCAAAAATCTGCACATATCACAAAAAGATCAAAAATGAATACTTCCGACTTCATCAAAACTGTTTTCATCCATGAGCTAAAGGATATTGTAGATCATCATCCTTACATTGCGTTTATGGTAATGAGTACTGGCATCGAGTTTCTTGGTAAGTGTTTGGACCTTAATAAAACAGGTTGGCATGATGAAGGCAAGTCTAAGTCCAGTTTTAGAGAGGCGATTGAAGAAATACCTTCTCTTCAAAAATATAAGCCTCTATTGGATAAAAATGGATATGACCTGTACGGTTCTCTCCGCTGTGGATTATTGCACAGCGCACAACCTAAGTTTAAAATCACCTTATCTTCTAAAGGAGAAGACCCACATCTTCTTGAGTCAATAATCAATGCTCAACAGAGAATTAACTTAAAATGCGAAGATTTTTACGCAGATTTTAAGGAAGCTTGTGAATGGGTAATTAATTCACTTGAATTGCAACATTCTATGAATCAACCTTTTTTAAACATACCAGGGGAGAACAACAATTTTATAGGGTTTGCTAATTCAAGTGGGAGCGCTATGTAAAGACAATCACTTTTGCTCCTTTTGAGTAAGGGGTTTCATGGGAAAAATTGAAGTGAAGGATACAGAGGTTAGTTAGGTTTGACCCCGAAGTGTTTTTCCATAAGCGTTGACCAGTTTTTGGCATCTTCGGTGTTGAAAATGGACCCATATTGCCTCAATATGCTAATAGACGATTCTGAAACAATTGAATCGTGGTGCAAATTTCGAAAATCACAACCTTGCACATATAGGCTTGGTGAATTTGGAAGTTCTAAAAAGCACTTGCCAGATTTAAAGTCCCATATTTTGGTAAGATTAAAAAACGAAACCACAATAAAATTCCCATCAGGGCTAAATGATGCCCTCTCAATTGGCCACGCATTTAAAAATATCCGAAATTTATCCGGCGCATACGAGCCACTTGTGTCCCAATATCGATTTTCTACTAGTGTCATTAAACATTTACCATTATCAGCACGCCACACATCCGCCCTGTATTCATATGCAGATGTTGTAAGGATGTGTTGATTATCTGGGCTTAGGACTGCGTTTCCACGAACCCCTAATCTTGTCGTATGTAGGCATTTGCCCGTAAATGCATCCCATATTATTGCTGTTTTGTCCTTCGAAATTGTAAGGATGTGAAGCATATTAGGGCTATATGATGCGCTTATAATGGGATTTTCATCGGTCCCAAGTTTAAACAAGCATTTTCCAGTTTGAATATCCCATACTCTAGCTAAATTGTCATTCGAAGTTGTTAGTACAGAACGTCCGTTTTTATTGAATGCGATACTATTCACTGTCGTATCGTGAAGTAGCACTAAAATAACCCGGCCGGAGCTAGAGTCCCATAACACTGCTGAATTATCTTCATAACCTACAGTGGCGATATATGAACCATCAGGGCTCAATGCTACATGTGAAAATGAATTAATGCCAGGGCTATTCAAAGTCAATATACAGAGCCCTGTTTGAGTGTCCCATAGCTTCGCAGTTTCGTCCAATGCAGAAGTTAAAATGTAACGATTATTGTCACTAATTGCAGCATTGAGAATAATTCCACTGTGACCTTCCAATATCAATACGCAGAGACCGTTCTGAGTATCCCATAACTTAGCGGTATGATCTCTGGATGCAATCAGTATTAGTTGTCCATTTGAACTGTAAACTTCAGCAGTTAGGTCATTATCAAAATTATCCAAAGTCAATAAGTTTTGCCCACTTTTAGCATCCCAAACTTTAGCTACATTTCCTTCTGCTGTGCTAAGAATTTTACTGCCATCTGGGCTAAACACAGCCTTTTTAAACCAGTATTTTTCACCTTTAAGCTCCATCAGGCATTCTCCCGTTCCCGAGCACCTAATTTGTGCACAGTCCCCCTGAGTTGTAAGCAAATGAAGACCATCTAGGCTATATACTGCACTATAAAAGCCATGACCTTGAGGATCTTCAATAGATACAACACACTCCCAATTACTTGTATCCCATACTTGACACAATTTACTTGCTGTAGCCAAATATTTACCGTCGGGACTGTATGCCGCACTTCTAAACTCGTAACCATTATTACCTTCTATTTTAAACAGGCAATGACCACTATTGAAATCCCAAACCTTAATGTCAAATGATAAGGTAATAAGGGTTTTCCCATCTGGATGAAAAATTGCGTAAGAGTTAGAATCTAACTCACCATCCTGCAACACCGATATGATACGTCCACTCTCAACCTCCCAAATCTTGGCAACGTAATTTAATTCACCACCATAATATGGGGATACTACAAATTTTCCATCGGGACTATAGGCGGCATAATAAATACCAAATTCTTTATCTTCTATTGTCTGTAAACATTGACCACTAAGGGCATCCCAAATTTTGATAGAATTATCCCAAGATGCGGTTAACACCTGTTTCCCATCTGGACTGAATTGAGCATTATCGATTCGTTCAGAGTGTCCTTCAAGAGTTAGTAAGCACTGCCCTGTTTGTGAATCCCAAATTTTGGCAGTAGTATCCTGAGATGCTGTTAGGATAAATTGCCCATCTGGGCTAAAAACAGCACATGCCAATTCAGAAGAATGACCTTGATGGAGAAATAAATCCTCAGTGATTAAACTTTCATTAAACCGGGTTACTAAACCTCTACGACTAAGACGTTTATTATTAAAGGAAAACTGATAAAAAGATAATTTAGATAAATTCGTCCCGCTCAATTCTCCGCGAAGTTCTGTCCAAATTGTAAGAATATTCCATACAGTAAATCCCAATTTCTCTTCCGAAAAAATACCTCTACATTGTGCAAGCAGTTTTGAAAGGTTATTGCATTGGAAGTGATCATTGCTCCAACCATTTTTTGCTTCTAAATAAACTGGTTTGTTATAGTGTTCCCCTTCGAGCTCACCAAGCATTTGCCTCACATAAATTTCCAAGGGCGCTTTATGAAAAGGCGCTGGAAAAGTTCCTTTTTGTAATGCTACGATGATTTCATTCTGCACATGTCTGGCAGCAAAATAGTCGCGGAAGTTTTGGTGCAAAAAGCGGTATGTTCTATCTTCTTGAACCAATATTGTTAACTCTTTGCAGCAAATTTGATAAATGAGTTCTTCAAGTAATTCCCAGTTTTGCTTCCTAGACAACCCATCCAGGTCAAGTCTTCTAAAATCCTTAAAGGTTTGAAAAAAATCCCTGTTCAGCAGATGCTCTTTTACCTTAGATAATAAAGAAAATAAGCCAGCGGAATCACCTTGATCGGCCTCCTCTATATAGTATAGGCCAGCTTGTTGCATTTGCCAGGCTAAAAAGGGAGTCAAGTGCTCCAGGACGAAACGCCTCAAAGCTTGTGCTGTTAGCTTGGAAAAATTCTGTTCCTCTATTTTGATACGTTGTATGGCCTCTACGTTGGCAAGTAATTCGCCGACGCTACTTATCCGGGCGCGGAGCAAACCTGTTTCATGGTATCTAATCGGCAGTTCACTTTGAGCAGCATAAAGACTCAACATCATTGGATTGCGTAGTACGTCCAATAACTGCGCATCTTGAGGAGCATTTTCTCCTAAATAATCCAGAATTTGTACTTTACTCAAACCCTGTAGTTCCAGGAGATGAAACGCATGCCATTGGTAAGAAGAACGTAAATCTACCCTTGATGTAATCACCAGTTGCAAACCTGGATAGTCTTCGGGTACACGTAGGCGGTTTATCTCCAGTAAAATCTCATTACTGGAAGCCGTTACCTCATTCAGCCCATCTAGCAATAAAAGGATATTGGGTTGAATCTGGCCATTCAAATCTTTGACTTCCTTAAGCAATTCAAGAACAGGCAAGTCTGCATAGTGTTTAATGTATTGGATGATGAAATCCCGTTCTGGTCGACTATTGAATTCATTGAGCTGAATAAAAATGGGAATGGGGGCTTTTTCATCTGCTATATCTAAAAACTGTTCCCAAAGCCGCAGCAAGGACACAGTTTTTCCCATCCCTCCAGGTCCAACCAGCATTGCATGACTACAAGGTGCTGACCATAGATTGGGCAAGCTTTGATGCAAGGTATGTTGCAGCCCATCGAGCGCGATATTGTCTTCAATCGGTTTTCGCTTGGATTGTGAAACATCGCGGATACCTGTAAGTATGGCGTCGTCAATGCTCAGGTGTTGGAAGCGACCACCAAGGCTGTTAAATCGGCGGTATCTTTCACGAGAAGCTTGCTTTAATTTGGCGCGAATTTCTGCTGTTGATTCCTGCTCAACCATACCAATGTGCCAATTCAAAACGGCATCATCCTCATAGTAAAGTCCCCAAGGCATGGTTTCTTCAACTGGGTTTCTTAGCCTACAACCTCTCTCTGTTACAAATTCAATCCCTTTTTGGATTTGTAGAACATAAGATTTCGCTGCATTAAAGGCTTCTTGAATCGACTTGCCGCCTGCAAAAGCCTCGTAAAATTGTGCCGCAAATTGGCAGGCATATTCATCATGAACGCGCTCACTTGTGGCAATCACCGCAGGTACTCCATGATCAAGAAGGAACTGTACTTGTGGTCGATTGGCGCATCCATTGAGGAATACCATCTTCAGGTGTTTTTGTTGCCCTATTAAAATGGCCAATTGCTCGGAGCGGGCATGATGTTCCTGAAGGTGGAGGAATTCACTGTCGGAGTGACCGCCATAGTGAAAAATGTAGATTCGGTTGTGAAAGGTATTGAACTCGTTGTATATATCGTCGAGATTGACTTGGCCTCTTGATTTGTGCTCAACATGTTGTTGTCTATCTAGTTCACGCAGCGCTTCACGGATTGATCGCTCCTCCTGATCCAGTCGAAGAGAAGATTCAACGTCATTGGAAAAAGTACAAAGGATGATGGGGCGCTTGTTTTGCATTGCTCAGATTGCCGCTTTTTTCTGGAAGCAATTTAAAGAAATTAGGCGATTTTTTCATCGTCGTTATTGGGGTCATATATTGGGATCATCGCATAAACTAAAAAATCCAGAATCTTGGTCCATCAGATTTATACTAATCTGGGTTCACCCGACAAGCACATTTTCCTCCCCACCCCAACTGATTTACCCCGAAGCCTCGGCACCTTTTTCTTTTCTACTGATCGCCAACTGCACAACCACAAAAACACTCATCAACGCCGCAAAAAAGCACCAAACCGAAATGACATAACTCGGATAAAAAACTAGGGTTACCAAAAATGAAAGCGCCATAGGCAAGCCAAAAATCCACATTTTGGGTACAGAAGAAAGAAAGGCCGGCATTACAGTACCCATGCCGTAGGCGATCCAGGTAAAGACCACGAACGTGAGTGGAAAATTGAGTTTGTATAACACATGGTGGTCTGCAATCCGCACATCGTAAGTATTCAAAAGCAAGTAATACAAGGTATGCATCCCAAAGATGAAACCTAAAACGAAAGCAATTCTTAATACCCTCCGCGTCCGCTGTTCCTTTTCGAGAAGTAGCATCGCAAATGGCACCCACATGGGCCAAAGCACTTCAGCAAAAAACAGGAAAATAAAGGTACTCAGTCGGAACCATTCTGCCCATGACGCCTGCGTCAAAGACAACCACACGAATCCTTCCACAAATTGCTGGACGGCAAAAATGATGGGGATTGCGGCGAAAGCCCGTTGTTGAGGTTCCGTTACTTTGCGCGCGGCAAATATGCCTATCCCGGTCAGGGCGGCGCTTGCCCCAAAACTTGCAGTAGCTGAAAAACACATGGCTTAGCTTTATCAATTGGTTAGTAATTTTCTCGCCAATTCTTTGCTACCTCACTTATTCTGCTTCTCCTGCACCCTTCCACCTGACTTAGGCACCGGTCTAGTGTCCTTCTGCTTAGGCACCGACACATTAGGCCGAGGCTCCTTCCTCGGGCTCGTCTCCTCCCACTTCTGCCGATGGTAATCTTTGGCCTCATCCGGTTTGGTGCGGGGCACTGGCGCTGGCCGAGGTTGACGGAGGATTGGCTTGTCATTGCTTGGGAGATTCGGCTTGCGGTCTGGCGTTACTTTTCGTTTGGCGGGCTGATCGGTCCTTGGAGCATAGATAGGTTCGGGCACTGGATTGGCTTTGGGTGGTGCCCAATCAGCATTTCTTTCCCGTTTGACCGTCGTTTCGTGTTGGATTTCCGTTTTGGCCGTTTCCCGAGAACGTT
>JAIXOO010000507.1 GCA_027486765.1 Saprospiraceae bacterium | reverse complement strand
CTCTTTTTGCTCAAGATCGAGCACTGTTGACTTTTACGGTTGCAAGTGGCGATTTTGAGCGCCAGAACAGCCCGGTCAGTTTAAATCTGGACGGTATCGCCCTCCCGGCCAGTACCTATCAACTCCTGGAATTGACCCCAAAAGGCAAAGTGCCTGTTCCTTTTCAGTTGGAACAGGGGCTAACAAAACAATTGTGCTGGATTTTAACGGGTGCGACCCCAGCCGGAACCAAGCGGGTATTTGAACTACGTACGGGTACGGCCAATGCCTCCGCTTCACCCATCGTGGCCGTTAGGGAGAAAGGAGCCATCGTTTTTCAACGCAAACAACGCAACCTCTTGCGGTATCAATACGCCGAAGCCAATGTGCCTGAAGGTAAATCCGAGCTTTTTCGCCGGGGCGGTTTCATCCATCCGCTGTGGTCCCCCAAAGGAGAGGTGTTGACTCGCGTTCAACCCCCTGATCACATCCACCATTATGGCATTTGGAATCCCTGGACCAGCACGGTTTTTGAAGGCCGTAAACTGGATTTTTGGAACCTGTACAAGGGTGAAGGTACCGTAAAAGTGCCTTCTTTGCCCGCAGTTACCCAAGGCCCAGTGTTAGGAACCCTCAGCACCCGTCACGAACACATCGATTTGACCGCCCCCAGTCCCACTGGTTCCAAAGCTGCGCTGGAAGAAGAATGGAACATCAAAGTTTGGAACTCTGGAGTGGATGATGGCCCCCAAGTGGTCGATTTTCAATCCATCCTCCATTGCGCCAGCGATAGCGTTTTTACCATCAAAGCGTATACTTATCAAGGTTTTGGCTTTCGGGCTACGGAAAAGTGGGATGATAAAACTGCCCGCTTGTTGACCTCAGATGGCAAGGGCAAAGGCGACGGCAATGGCACCCGCGCCCGCTGGATTGATGCCCGTGGGGTATCCAGCTTCGGCAAATCAGGAATCTTGTTCATGACCCACCCTTTGAACCACAACTACCCCGAGCAACTGCGCCTCTGGGCAACTGGTGCCAATCAAGGTAAGGAGAATGTTTTCCTCAATTTTAACCCAGCTCAAGAACAAGATTGGGTGCTCCAACCCGGCAAAGCTTATACTCTGAACTACCGCATGCTGGTTTACGATGGTGAAATCAGCCCGGAACAAATGGACAAATACTGGCAGGATTACGCTCACCCGCCTCAGGTCGAAATCATCCTGCGCCAACTCGACACCAATAAAAAAGTACTGCTTTACACCAAAAATGGCAAGGGTTATGTACACGACAACATCGCCAGTTCGATTGTAGCCATTCGGAAATTGGGTGCCGAAAACGGCTTTAGTGTCGATACCAGCAGCAACCCCGCCCTCATTACCGAGGCTAACCTCAACAAGTACCACGCGATTATCCTCTCGAATACCAACAACGAAACCTTTGACACTGAAGCGCAAAAACTGGCTTTCCAGCGCTACATCCAAGCGGGTGGGGGCATGGTGGCCATTCATTCGGCCTCGGGATCAGAGCGGCAGTGGCCCTGGTTTTGGCGCACCCTCGGTGGCAAATTCAAACGCCATCCGCCGCTACAAAAATTCGAGATTCAGGTGATCGATCCCCAACATCCATCTACCTTACACTTGCCCAGTACTTGGGCATGGGAAGATGAATGTTACTACCTTGAGCACCTGTACCCGGGCAAGCATGTACTGCTTGCTGCGAACATGAATACCGTAATTGATGACAAAAAAAGTGAATACCCGGGCATTACCTTCGGAAAACTGTTCCCACTCTGCTGGTCAGAAGAACAGGGCCTGGGGCGTACCTGGTACACTGCCCTGGGGCATAAGAAAGAATACTACTCGGATCCAACTTTTACGACCCACCTACTGGGCGGCATCCTTTGGGTGCTGGACGGCAGCGATAAATTGGATTACAGCAAGGTGACAGATAAACTCATTACGGAATAAGTTGAGAAGGTTGAGGAAAGTTGAGGAAGGTTTAGGCTGCCGCGAGCGATTTTGACAAGGACATTATCTAAGTCGCTGCGGCAGCCTCAACCTTCTCAACCTCTCTCAACCTTCCTCAACCCCTTAACCTACAACCATGCAAAATCACAAAAAGCGGGGCATGTCCCGCCGCGAATACCTCAAAACCACCATCACTGGCTCTCTCGGTATGATGGTATTGCCTACCATTGTGCCCGCTTCGGTATTGGGCAAAAATGCGCCCAGCAATAAAATTCAAATTGGCCAGATTGGTTTTGGACGGATTGCCATGAGCCACGACTTGCCGGATACCATGCGTTTTGACCAGGCCAGGGTGATGGCAGTATGTGATGTGGACAGCAAGCGCAAGGAATTTGGCAAACAATGGGTTGAAAAATGGTACACCGATAAGAAAAAAACCAGCGTCAATGTCAAAATGTACGATGATTACCGCCAAATGCTCATGGATCCAGAGATCGATGCAGTGATCGTCAGCACACCCGACCATTGGCATGCTCAACCCGCCATTGAGGCTGCCTACGCTGGAAAACACATTTACCTGCAAAAGCCGGCCGCTCTGACCATTGCCGAAGGGCGGAGCATGAGTGATGCTGTACACAAATCGGGGGTGGTTTTCCAAATTGGCAGCCAGCAGCGCTCGCAAAACCCCTGGCCGCAGTTCAAACGGGCCTGTGAACTGGTGCGCAATGGCCGCATTGGGAAATTGCATACCGTTAAAATTGGCTTACCCGGCGATCCTGGGGGGGAAGTGGAGCCAGAAATGCCCATCCCGAAAACCCTGAATTACGAGATGTGGCTGGGGTCAACGCCTTATGTGTACTACACCGAAAAAAGGGTACACCCGCAAGTGGGATTTGACCGCCCGGGCTGGTTGCGTTCTGAGCAGTTTGGCGCGGGCATGATTACTGGCTGGGGTGCGCACCACATCGACACCGCGCACTGGGGCATGGGTACAGAACATACTGGCCCAATCGAAATCAAGGCGGATGCCAAGTTTCCAACGAGTGGCCTTTGGAATGTACACGGCGACTTTTTGGCCGAAGCCAAATACGCCAATGGTGTGAACATGCAAGTCAGCGGTGCATTCCCGAATGGTGTACGTTTTGAAGGCAGCGAAGGTTGGATTTTTGTGTCGCGGGGTAACGTGGGTGTAACGGCCAGTGACCCGGGCAATGCCAAAAACTCAGATGCATTCAGTGCCAGCGATGCCAAAATTTTGCAATCGATCATCAAGCCTGATGAAATTCACCTGTACGAATCTCCAGATCAGCACGGCAACTGGTTGGATTGTATTCAAAATGGCCAACAAACCATTGCTCCGGTAGAGGTGGCCCACCGTTCCACCTCGGCCTGTTTGCTCATTCACACGGCCATGAAATTGAAGCGCACCCTGCATTGGGATCCGGTTCATGAACGTTTTAAAAATGACGATGAGGCCAATGCGATGTTGGCTCGGCCACAGCGTTTTCCATTTGGAACAGAGTATGTGAAATAAAAGGGTTCCAGGGTTCCAAAGTTCCTGGGTTGGAGGCAACCCGAACCTTGGAACCCAGGAACTTTGGAACCCTGGAACCTTTTAAAAATAGATAAATGAATAAAACGCTTTTTTTCCTCCTCCTTGCTGGCCTTTGCGCCTGTTCAAATTCTCAATCCCAAGAGCAAACCAGTAGCATGAAACTCAGTGGTGCCGCCAACGAAATCAAGCTGATGACCCTCGATCCGGGCCACTTCCACGCGGCTTTGGTGCAAAAAAACAATTACGCCCAGGTTGATTCAACCGTATATGTTTATGCACCGGATGGCCCCGAGTTGAAGGCCCATCTGGCGCGCATCGACAGCTACAACAAGCGTCCGGAAGACCCAGCCCATTGGAATTCCAAAGTGTATACCGGCTCCGATTATTTGGCCAAAATGCTGAGTGAAAAGCCTGGAAACGTAGTAGTAATCTCCGGCAACAATGCCCAGAAAACGCATTACATCAAATCTTGCATCGACGCAGGTCTCAATGTACTGGCCGATAAGCCGATGGCGATCAAACCAGCTGATTTTCAAAAGTTGCAAACTCTTTTCCCCTTGGCAGAAAAGAAGGGCGTATTGCTCTACGACATCATGACCGAGCGCTATGAAATCAGCACCATCCTACAGCGGGAGCTTTCCCAAACGCCAGCCCTGTTTGGCACCCTGGAAAAAGGAACGCCTGAAAACCCCGCCATCACCAAAGAAAGTGTACACCATTTCTTCAAATTCGTATCGGGTGCGCCGCTGATCCGCCCAGCCTGGTTTTTTGATGTGGAGCAGCAAGGCGAAGGGGTAGTAGACGTATCGACTCACTTGGTGGATTTGGTGCTCTGGGAATGTTTCCCCGAACAAAGCATCAGTTATACCAAAGACATTCAGTTGCAGGCAGCCAAACGCAGTGCCACGGAATTGACGAGTGAGCAATTTAAACAGGTAACTGCTTTGCCCGGCTTCCCCGGTTTTTTGAAAAAAGACCTGACCAAGGACTCTACGGTGAAAGTGTTTGCCAATGGTGAAACCCATTTTAGTGTGAAAGGAGTCCACGCTAAAGTATCGGTAATTTGGAATTTCCAGGCTCCCGAGGGTGCTGGAGATACCCACTTCTCGATCATGCGGGGCACCAAAGCCAATTTGATAATCCGCCAAGGCGCGGCCGAAAAATACAAACCTATCCTTTACGTAGAACCACTGCCCAATGTGGACCGCGCCGCTGCTGAAGCTGCTTTAAAAACAGCTATCAATACCTTGAACAATGGCAAGTTCAAAGGTTTGGGCTACGAGGCCAACGGAAAAGGTTGGAAAATTACCATTCCCGAATCTTATAGCGTTGGCCATGAGGCACATTTTGCTCAGGTAACCGAAAAATATTTGCAATATTTGACTCAAGGCAAATTGCCAGCGTGGGAGGTACCCAATATGCTGGCGAAGTACTACGTTACGACAAAAGCATATGAGTTGAGTAGAACCAAATAAACCAATTATGGATCCTTTGGATTTAAACAATGCTTCTGAAACCCATCCACTCTTTCCCAGCGGGGAATGGGAAGGCTTTTACACGCATGCTCAAGGCCCGGGAGCAGAGCAATTCAAGATGCATTTTTCCCTCAATTTCGCCAACAATGAAGTCAGCGGTGGTGGAAGCGATAACATCGGGCCATTTGTGTGGAAGGGTATCTACGACACAAAGAGCCTCTGGTGCAAAATGACCAAATACTACGCAACCCACACTGTTTTTTACGACGGCAATGTGGATGAAAATGGCATTTGGGGCACTTGGGAAATTACGCCAAGTATGACGGGTGGGTTTCACCTTTGGCCTAAAAAAAATGAGGAGACTGCACAGGTGGAAGCGGTGGATAGTTTGGTGCTGGAGAACATTGTTAGGGTGCCGAGTGTGGTGCCGAATTAATAGATTGTATGATCACCCTTCAACGCCTCAACCAAGACACCACCTGGAAAATCACCATTGCTAACCAGACGCTCCTCCTCGATCCCTGGCTCACCGGCACCGAGATCGATTGCTTTTCCTGGTTCAATGAACAGTGGCATGCCACGCCACCTGTAGCCATTGAGGCATTGGGAAGAATTGATCACGTCGTCATTTCACAGCCCTTTTCCGATCATTGCCACGAAGAAACGCTACAACTACTCTCGCCGGAAATTCCCATTGCGGCTGTGTCCGCCGCCCGTAAAAGACTGGAAAAAACCTTTGGGCAAAGCCGAGCATTCCAAACGATTCCTGACTACAAAAATGGCTTTTGGCGTTTAGGCGAGCTACGTTTTGCCCAGTTTCGCACGGCTTCTTTATTGGACCAGGTGCACAATGCCTTATTGATCCTCGGTCCGAACGGGGAGAATATTTTTTACGCGCCACATGGCTTCGTACCCAACGCTAAACAAATCGCAGTACTGGAACAATACCCGATTCAGGTGCTTATCACTACCATTTCGGAGTACCATTTGCCTTTTTTTCTGGGGGGCACTGTCAATTTAGGTTTGGGTGTTTTACAAAAATTGGCACAAATTCTGAGCCCCCGACACATCATCAGCACCCACGATGAGCAAAAGTATGCCAAGGGTTTGGTGCCGAAGATTGCCCGTACTTTTTATCCGAGTGCAGCTGCGGTATTGGAAAAGCAGCCCAATTATGTGACTGTTGAGGATTACAGTGTGATTGAGTTATAGAGCGAGACAATACCTTTGGTGCTTTTCATTTTTTAACACCTGAATACCTACACCATGAAAATCTTATTCGCCCTCTTCCTCTGCATTGACGCCATTATTCTACTGATGTTGGGCCACGAAGCCTTTGTGGTGAAATCCAACAAAAAACGCATGTACCGCCGAAGGTTCATGGGCTTACTTGGGCTGATGGTGGCTGCCATCGTTTTGAGTTTTTATCGATTTAATCTGGCCTTGTGGTTGGCGGGGGCACCGGCAGTAGGGGTTTCCCTTTTTGCATTGCTGTTCTTCATCGCAATGATTACGCACAAGGGGCCCTGGCATTAGCGACATTGTTTTCACAAAGAAAACACAAAGAAACACGGAGGGCACAAAGTTAGACGTTGACTAGGGTGGAACTGAAAAGTAGATTGTATTTTAGATTTAAAACCTTGTCAACGTCTAACTTTGTGTCCTTTGAGTCCTCGTTTTTTTCCTCTGTGATGAAAAAATGTCGCTTGGTGATTCTCTTAAAATTCGCGATAATTCAAGTTTCTTAAAGCCAAATATTCCACCATGGTACAAAAAATCAGTCTACTGCTTCTCCTCGGATTCTGTTGCATCCACCTCAGCGGCCAATCCAACAAAACCACCTACCTCTTCTCCTATTTCAAAGGCAATGGCGAGGATGGTCTGCATCTGGCTTGGAGTGCGGATGGCCTGAAATGGGAATCACTCAAAAATGACCAGTCTTTTTTACAACCCCTTGTCGGCATCTCCAAATTGATGCGCGACCCCTGCATCATTAAGGGGCCGGATGGTTTGTTTCACATGGTGTGGACAAGTGGTTGGACGGAACGGGGCATTGGGTATGCTTCTTCACGAGACCTCATCACCTGGTCGGAACAGCAGTACCTCAAGGTGATGGACCACGAACCCACCACCAAAAATACCTGGGCGCCGGAACTGTTCTACGACAAAGCCAGCAAGCAATACATCATTTATTGGGCGAGCACGATCCCCGGGCGCTTTAGTGCCGGAGCTGAGGCCGGCGATACGGGCTACAACCACCGCATGTATTACACCACTACTAAAGATTTTAAGACTTTTACACCTACCCAACTGTTTTACGACCAGAATTTCAACGTCATTGACGGCACCATCCAAAAGATAGGCAAGGAATACCTCCTTTTTTTGAAGGATGAAACCCGCAATCCAGCACAAAAGAATTTGCGCATTGCCCGCAGCACCCAATTGCTGAGTGGCTACAGCAAGGCGTCCGAACCCATCACGGGGAAATATTGGGCAGAAGGCCCTACTGTGTTGAAGATCAACAAAAACTGGATCGTGTATTTTGACAAGTACACAGAGCACAAATATGGCGCGGTCAGTTCCAGCGATTTAAAAAACTGGACGGAGATTTCGGATCAGGTGAGTTTCCCGGCCGGGGTGCGGCATGGAACGATGTTTGCGGTGAAGACCAAGTGGTTTAATCAACAGGTGAAGGCTAAATTGTGATGCAATTTACCCATTCAAAGGCGGGAACTTGACCAAGGTCGTTACCCCTGCATCGTCCTGTATTTCTACCCGGCCATTGAGTTGGATGGCCAACAATTGGATCAAACGACTGCCAAAACCAGTTCCACTCTCATTGCCTTGATTCTGAATGCCGAGCCCATCATCGGCAACGCGCAGGCAATACTGTTGGTTCTCTTCCAAAATTAAACATACCTCAATCGTGCCCTCGCGACCCTCCAAAAAGGCGTACTTCAGAGAGTTGGTGATCAGTTCATTGGCAATCAAACCCAATGGGATGGCCGTGTCCACATCCAGTTCCAACTCGGACATTGGGAAATGCAGCTGTACCCGCCCCTCCATATTCCCGTAGGCATCAAGCAGGGTTTGGGCCAGGGTTTCCAGGTAGTCTTTCATTTCTACGGTAGCCAGGTTTTTGTCCTGATACAATTTTTGGTGGATGAGCGACATGGAGCGCACCCGATTCTGGCTTTCCTGCACGGCCTTGAGGGCTGCCGGGTCGCTGATGGTGGCCGATTGCAGGTTGAGCAGGCTGGAGATGGTTTGCAGGTTATTTTTGACCCGGTGGTGGATTTCTTTGAGCAGGAGTTCGATTTCCTGATTCTTTTTGGCGAGTTCCTGGGTGCGGAGGTTCAGAATGCTGTTTTCCTCGATGGCCTGGTAAGAGGTTTTGAAATGGTCGACAAATTGGAGCGTTTTGGAGAGGGTATTTTCAAAATCGTCAAAATCTATGGGTTTGCCGATGAAATCAAAAGCCCCCCGATTCATCGCCTGCCTGATGTTGGCCATGTCACTGTAAGCTGAAATCATGACGGTGCGCAAAAGTGGATTGAGCGTGTTGATTTCTCGCAACAGGGTAAGTCCATCCATTTCTGGCATGTTGATGTCGCTGAACACCATGTCGAGGTCGGGGTGCTCCTGGAGTTTGGCCAGCGCTTCAATGCCATTTTTGGCGTAGACAAACTCGTATTGATTGTCCCGAATCTGGCGTCGGAATTTGTTGCGGATGAGCAGCTCGATGTCAGCTTCATCATCTACGATCAATATTTTGCGTTTGTTGCTCATCGGCTATTTCGGGGCATTGGGTGGGTTCAGGTGTGGAGCTAAAAATTTGTAAATTTCCACTCGGGACTCCTTGGCCAACTTGGTGTCAATGCGGTTAAAAATGTGTCCACCCGGAGCATCCTGGTAAATTTTATAGTCAAATTTTTTCCCATTGGCTTTTAAGGCATTGATCAGGGCTTCGACTTCCAGGGAGTTGACGTCTTCATCATTGGTATTGGTGTGAATCAGGAGGGGCGTTTTGAGCTTTTGGGCATTCCAGACCGGAGAGCGGCGGCGGTACTCGGCCACATTGTCGTTGGCATCCTTGCCGATGTGGTAGGGGGCTGCAAATTCATTGCGGTAAGCTTGTGTTTTGTAGCCCATGCGGGCAATCAGGTCGCTGACGGGTACTCCGGCATAAGCCACTTTGTAGTCCTCGGGGTGGTCAAAAATGTTCATCAAGGTGATCATCCCCCCATGACTCCAGCCCATGATGCCTACCCGGGAGGGGTCGACCTGGGGCAGGTTTTCAACAGCCCATTGTTTGCCCGCCAATACGTCGTCATTTTCGTAATCGCCATAGTCGATTTGGCGGTAAAAACGGTCGCCATAGCCGGTGCTGCCACGGTACTCTGGCGCAATCACGATGTAACCCTGGTCAATCAACTCGGCCACGATGTGGGCATTGTAGGTATTGAAGTCTCCATGCATACCATCGTGGACCAGCACCATTAGTGGCAATTTCGTGGAAGAAGGGATTTTTTTTGGGATAAAGGTATACGCTTGAATCACCAGCGGATTTTTGGCCCCTTGGCCGGTAGGGTTGCTGACTACATGGGGTGGTTTGCTGGTGTAACGCACCTTTTCGATGTTGGCCACGCCATCCAGTTTCTGGTACCACATCAGGTCGTCTACCCGTTTGTTCAGACCTTGTTCCAGAAATTGCAGGCGGTCTTCGAGGGCTTTGATCCGCTCGTTAAGGTCGGGGGTTTGGGTAACGCCGATTGAACAGATCAAACTCAGGGCAAAAATGAAATACAATGCACGCATGTGTTGGTGTTTTTTTTGTCAAAATAAACATTTTAGGATAGAGTGGGAAGGGTGAGGATGAATTTGGCGCCCTCGCCTTCGATGGAGTCGACGGTTAAAGTGCCGCCATGCCCTTTGGTCACAATATCATACGCCAAACTCAGCCCCAATCCAGTGCCTTGCCCAGTTGGTTTGGTGGTGAAAAAAGGTTGGAAAATTTTGTCGCGGATGGATTCAGGGATGCCGGGGCCGTTGTCTTGTACGCGGATTTCGATGGCATTTTCCAGTCGTTTTGTGGAAACGGTGACGGTAGGCTCGTAGGGGCGCCCCTCGCGGGCGCCCGTTGGTTGGG
>JAIXOO010000203.1 GCA_027486765.1 Saprospiraceae bacterium | reverse complement strand
AGAATTGGCATGAGTGAATTTTTTACAAAAATAGCGGAAAAGGAAAAATATTATTGTGATGTAACGCACAAACGTAGGGGCTGTCTCTGAACTTGCGTTCTGAGGCAGCCCCTGCCCCTGCGCATAAGCACAGGGGCAACCACATAGGTGCCCCTACGTTATTCTTTCAAAAAACTCACCGTAGCGCTTTCATATTTCGCCAATTGCTGTTTCAACCCAATGATGCTTTTAACCGGCCCGTCATCTGCTGCCAGGTTGATCAACCATTTGGGAATATTGCCAGCTGGATCAGATTTGAGTTGGTATTCGAGGCGAATCATGCCGTTTGCAAGGGGCGTATAGGTCCACCTGGTCTCCAATGTTTTGATGCGTACAATGCCGTCTTTTTCTGGCATCATGTGGTACGCTGACTTGCTGGTTGATGTCACCTGTTTGGTATGAGGATCCTGCCGCATCACATAGTGTACGATCATGTCCCGATCAGAAAAGGGCATGGGAAAGTCCGTACGCATGTATAAATAACCTTCGGTTTGACTTACTTCTTTGACCAGATAGGACTCTTTGAGGCGATAGGCCCAGTTTTTGAGATTGGGGATATCGGTAGCTAAAGCAACAACTGCTTTCAAGCTGGCTTTTACTTCAGTACGCAGTTTTAGTTCCAAAATTCCGGTGGTACTGTCTTTGCGGGTATAGACTTGCACCCCATTGTGGTCGTGGCGAAACTTCCAGGGGTTATTTTGGGCAGACAAATGATGAAGGGTCAGGCTGGTGGTCAACCAGAGTAACATGGTCAGGCATCTCATTGCGGGTGTTTTTAACAGTCGTTCGCCTGAATAAACGATATAAATAATGGGATTGTTTTACGTAGGGGCAACCCTTGCGGTTGCCCCTGTATATGATTCGATGATCGGGCAACCGCAAGGGTTGCCCCTACGATTATTTCACATCCCCCATCCATTTTTTCAAAATGGGATTGAAAACGATAAATAAAATTCCAGAGATCACCGCAAAGGTAACCACGGACAAGAAAAGAGCGGGCATTTGACTCGCATTTTCAGTGTCCACACCTCCAGCAAATAAGCCAGCAATCAAATTACCCAAAGAGGCACCTACGAACCAGATTCCCATCATTTGCCCAACGTAGCGCTTGGGCGATAATTTGGTGGTTGCACTCAATCCCACCGGGCTCAGGGTCAATTCACCAATGGAATGTAAAAAATAGGTAAACCACAACCAACCCATACCCACTTTGGTGCCAGCAGCAGCAATTTGAGCCGCAAAATACATGACAACAAAGCCCAATCCCATCAAGATGATCCCGATGCCAAATTTGATGGGCGTATTGGGGTTCAAGTTGCGCGCAGCGAGTTTTACCCACAACCAGCCAACGAGGGGCGCAAAAAGGATAATGACTAAGGAGTTGGCGCTTTGCAACATTCCTGCGGGCATTTCCCATGACCCAATCATGCGGTTGGTAAAGTCGCGGGCGAAGAGATTTAAGGAAGAGCCTGCCTGTTCAAAACCTGACCAGAATAAGGCCGCCCCAACAAAGAGGAAAAAGATCACCAACACTTTTTTCTTTTCATCGGGATTCAATCCTCCAGCCACCATGATGTACAGGAAGTAAAAAAGAGTGATGACTACAATGATGACTCCTACTGCCTGGGCAATGCCCGTTGCGGTGGTGACATCGATGATGCCCATCCACTGGAGTACCGCTAAAAACACAACCAATGCAAGGCCAAGCACCCCGGCTAGGACTCCATTGACTTTTCCTACGGCTACACCTTCTTCAACTTCTTCCTTGAGTTTGGGTTTAAGACCCAGCTCATTGAGGCTGCCCTGGGTGAGCCGGAATTGCAACAAACCGAAAAACATCCCGATTGCGGCGGCCCCAAAACCCCAGTGCCAGTTGTAGGCGGCCAGAAAGGGGACAAAGATTTGACCAAAAAAGGAACCCAGGTTGATACCCATGTAAAAAATGGAAAACCCCTGGTCGCGCCTGGCACCACCTTCGGGGTATAAATCGCCCACAACCGTGCTGATATTGGGTTTGAGCAAACCCGTACCACTAGCCACAAATACCAGGCCAAGAACAAATATCCCCGGACTACCCGGAATGGCCAGAATCAGGTGACCAATCATGATCAAAATCCCTCCGTACCAAATGGCTTTGCGTTGCCCCAAAATATTATCAGCCAGCCAGCCACCTGGTAAGGTCAACAAATATACTCCGGCAGTATACAAACCATAGATGGCACCTGCTTCGGAAGGGTCAATGCCCAAACCTTTTTCCGCTAAACTTGCGGTCATAAACAAAATCAAGATCGCCCGCATCCCATAATAGGAAAAGCGCTCCCACATTTCGGTAAAAAATAGCGTGGACAAGCCCGCAGGGTGCCCAAAAAATCCCTTGTTCATACTTTAGCCGTCGTTTCGTCAGTAATTTTTTTGCATAATTAAGTAGTACCGGATGGTGTACTCGCTGCTCAAGATAGGGATATTCGGAAATTTTGGAGTGAAAATGCTGGAAATCGGGCGGATTTGTCGGATTTAGGGTACAAACTCGAATAGCATTCAAAAGTTTTATCTTGATGCTACCTTTCATTAAAGCATCAACCTATGTCGCTAAATCTACCACAAAGTTTGACGCCCAACTTTCATCATTCCATTATTGATAAGCTTTATGGTGTAGGCTTTATACCGCCTTTTTCCTTGATGGAAGAACTACTCGCCTTGCCTAGGGAAACTTTAATTGAAGATTTGGAATAGATTATAAGGGATGAGCTTGATTACGTTCAATCTTTAGGCGAGGAGGACGACGATGAAGAAAATTATACACTATTTCACGCGCTGATGTTTTTGGGCCATTTGCGTTCAGAAAAAAGCCTGCCGCTCATCCTGGAGGTTTGGCGGCTTGAGCCTGATACCATTGATTTAGTGTTCGGTGACTTGTTGTACGAAGATCTTTGGCAAGTGTTGTGGCTTTGTGGAGAGCACCAGGTTCAGTTGTTGAAAAACTTCATCCTCGATGATACGGTGCCAGAAGTACTTTGTCGGTCAGAAATGGTCAGTACGCTTGATCAAATTGTAATCAACAACCCAAGACGAAGGCAAGAAATACTTCAAGTTCTGGCAGAATTATTACGCTATTTTGATCAAATTCCAGACGAAAAATTCTCAGAAGACCACTGCATTTTATGTTCCTATCTTGCCAGTAGTATTTCTGACTTGAACGCAAGCGAATATCTACCGCTTATTGCCTCTATGTTTGAACGTGACCGAATTGACCTAGGCCTTAGAGGCGATTGGTCGGAGTTTCAGAAAGATTTTGGAGAACCCTACGATTTTGGCAACAAAGTGTACCAGGATATTCGCGATTGGTACGCCAATAGAGGCCGACATTGGTTAGATATTATGCAAAATAATGCCTTGGAGGAGGAACGACTTCAGTTACAGCGCCTACAAAAATTGCGAGAAACGACTCCAGCCCAGCAAACGAACAAGAACAAAAAAATCGGCAGAAATGATCCCTGCCCTTGTGGTAGTGGCAAGAAGTATAAAAAATGTCATGGGATGCATTGAAATGCACTGTGATTAACCTTAAGACCTGAGTTGCGCTAGCGGTGGCGCGATGAAAAATAGTTTGCCCTCCGCACTTATGTTAACTCACGTTGCCCAGTTTATTTACCGCAGAGTTTCGCGGAGTTTTTTTAGGGGCACCTGCGGTGCGGAGAGGCCACGGAGGTCGTCTTTGCTGAAGTTTGGGTCTTTACCTTTTACATGTCCATTTGCTTGATCTTGTGCAAGATTTTCCTGGCGCACAAACTCCAGCCACCGCAGGTGGCAAACTCTTTAAAACTAAAAAACTCCTCGAAACTCTGTGTGTACTCTGTGAAACTCTGCGGTAAAAACTTCCAGCTAGAGCAGAAGGTAATCGAATCGTTCATATGCAAAATACACTGTGGTATGGAGCTGCTCAATTCATCGAAAACACCTTCTCCTTCCTCTCTCCAATCTGTTGCCGCCACATCGCATAATACAGCCCCTTTTCGGCCAGCAATTCCTCATGAGAGCCCGTTTCCACGATGTCTCCTTTTTCCAGCACGAAGATGCGATCCGCGTGCAGGATGGTGCTAAGGCGGTGGGCGATGAGCAGGGTGATTTGGCGGCCTTCGGCGCTGATTTCGCGGATGGTATCGGTGATTTCCTCCTCAGTCAGAGAGTCGAGGGCAGAAGTAGCTTCGTCGAAGAGCAAGAGTTTGGGGATGCGCAGCAAGGCCCGGGCGATCGAGATGCGTTGTTTTTCGCCGCCAGAGAGCTTGAGGCCACCTTCACCGATGGTAGTGTCGAGGCCATTTTCGGCACGGGCCAGCAGGGTGTTGCAAGAGGCTTTGGTTAGGGCTGATTGTAGGTCTGCTTCGGTGGCACTGGGGTTCACGAAAAGCAGATTTTCCCGGATGGTGCCAGAGAAGAGCTGCGTGTCTTGGGTGACGAAGCCAATTTGGCGGCGCAGGTCATCGAAGTGGATGGATTTTTCGTCGAGGCCGTTGTAGAAGATGCTGCCACTCTGCGGGCGGTACAGACCGACGAGGAGTTTCATCAAGGTAGTTTTGCCACTGCCGCTAGGGCCGACAAAGGCGATGGTTTCGCCAGTTTTTACCTGAAAACTGATGTCGTTGAGGGCGTTTTGTTGCGCCGATTGGTGGCGGAAGCCCACGTTACGGAACTCCAGCGTTTCGATGTCACCCAGGTGCTTGGGATGGGCGGGCTCAGACTCGGGTTGCTTTTGCATCAGTGTCTCAAAGTTATTGAGCGATGCCTCTGCTTCCCGGTAACTGAGGATGATATTGCCAATTTCCTGCAAGGGGCCGAAGATGAAAAACGAAAAAATCTGCATGGTCACGATTTCGCCCGGTGCCAATTGGCCCTTGTACACCAGCCACATGAGCATGAACAGGATGAGCTGCCGCAGGGTGTTGACAAAGGTGCCCTGCACGAAGCTGATGCTGCGGATGCGCTTCACCTTGGTGAGTTCCAGCTTGAGGATGCTGAACGTGTTTTTGTTGAGTCGCTCGACTTCTTGTTTGGTCAGACCGAGGCTTTTCATCAGCTCAATGTTGCGCAGCGACTCGGTGGTGGCGCCAGCCAGTGAGGTGGTCTGTTTGACAATGATCTTCTGGATGGCCTTCACTTTTTTGCTCAGCAGATTGGACACCCAGGTGAGTAAAAAAATGCCACCGAAGTAGATTGCGGGCAAGCTCCAGTGCTTGTTGAACGCATACAGCGCAACAAATATGATGCCCACGATGACGGGAAACAGCACATTGATGAAGGTGGAAATGAACTTCTCCGTGTCGGTACGCACCTTTTGCAGGATGCCCAGGGTTTCGCCGCTGCGCTGCTCTTCAAACTCCTGGTAGGGCAGTTTCATGGCATGCTGCAAGCCATCGGTGAAGATGGTGGCCCCGAATTTTTGGGTAATCAGGTTGAGGAAATAATCCTGAAATGCCTTGGCGATGCGGCTGATCATGGCCACCGAAATGGAGCCGATGAGCAACCACATGAGGCCATAAACCATCACATTTTTCCCTGCCTGGTCAGTGACGTTCTCGTTGATGAAGAGGAAGCGCTGCCAGTTGAACGCGCCCGGCGGCGTGGACGACACCTGGTGGTTGGAAGCCAGGGTGACCAATTTCCCAAAGATGATGGGTTCAATCAACGAAAACCCGATGTTGATGGCTGCCAGAAACAGTACCAATAGGACGAGCCAACGATAAGGGGCGAAGTAGCGGAAAAGTAGTTTCATGTTGGTGGTGGTGCGCCTGAATGTTGGCGTGGCTGCCGGCACTCAGGGAGGTGTTCAAGTTGGTGAAAAGAAGATAAACACTTTTTGGGTTAGTCTGGTTTCAAGGGTGGCGTAAGGGGTTGAATTAAGTGTATGAGAAACTGGGGTAATGCACAAAATGCCGGATGATGCCGGATTGTAGAGACGCACGGCCATGCGTCTCTACGGTGCGTTGCTCCGATATTGTAGGGCCCTCAATTAAATTTACAAATTATTGCTTTGGTGGCTTTAGTTTTTTGAGATCATTCTCCAACTCTTTTAGGTTTTGCTCCTTCTCTAAAACTTTTTGGGCGAGCTTGTACTTTTCGTACTCTTCACCCGATTTCTGCAAAGCCATTTCATGACTGATTTTACCAGCGTGAGTGAGCAATTCCCGACCATTGAGTTGCAGAATGGCGTCCAAACGGGCAATCCAATCCTTCATGTACATAGGAGTACGCTGCTGCGCCATGGTTTCGGCAAAGGCGAGGTACTGTTCTACCAAAAGCCCCAGTAGTTTGATTTCATCTTCACTCAGGTAGTTTTTGGCGGTACTTACTTCCGACTTTTTAATGCTGTTGTTGTCCTGTTTGTCATACGACTGCATGCCCAACCAAGGCAGATTGGCGTCTACTCTACGGTACACTAATTCCGCCGCCGTTTGCTGGCTGATGGCCCAAAGCAATTTGTTTTGGACCACTTTGAAAAATTCGAGGGTCTTCTCGTCTTTGGGGTCGTAATCGATGCTGGTGGTGTAGATGTCTTTGATTTTCTGGTAAAAAAAGCGCTCCGAAAGGCGAATTTCGCGAATGCGCTCCTGCAATTCGCTGAAGTAATTCATCGAAGTACCCGACTTGAAGCGCTCGTCATTCAAGGCAAAACCTTTGATGATGTATTCCTTGAGTCGTTGTGTAGCCCAGATGCGGAACTGGGTGCCTTGGGGAGATTTTACGCGGTAACCGACGGAGATGATGACGTCGAGGTTGTAGTGCTCCAATTCTCGCTCCACTTGGCGATTTCCTTCCTGCTGAACTATTCGGAATTTCCGAACAGTTGCCCCCGAGTCTAATTCGCCCTCATCAAACACGTTTTTGATGTGCTCACTAATGGTAGCTTTGGATTTCTGAAACAATTCGCAAAGTTGGCCCTGCGTAAGCCACACTGTTTCATCCTCTAACCGCACATCGATTTTGATGTGGCCGTTTTGGTTTTGATAGATGAGGATTTCGCTGGTGTTCATTTGGTATGCTTGCTTTAAAGCTTTTTGATTTAGATGTCTTTCAAACAAAGATAAGATGTTTTAAGAAATGATCGGAAGATATTTTTTGTATTGGAATCGAGCGGATAGTTCATTACGCTTTTCAATTTTGACTTTTGCAGAAATAGGCTTATTTTTGTTTAAAATGTATGACGATGGACAGTATTGTAAGTGATCCCGAAATTTTGGGTGGTACTCCTGTTTTTAAGGGTACACGGGTACCGGTCAAAACGTTATTTGATTACTTGATAAGTGGAGTAAGCAACTTACAAGATTTTTTGGAGGACTATCCCTCGGTCAATCCTGAAGATGCTAAGTTGGTGATTGAAGCTTGGGCTACTCAGCGTAAATAATTTTTAAATCATCATCAAAAACAATCGTCCTACCTCCATGTGGGATCATAGTGATGCCACAGTCTTTAAATAAGGTAGATTGGTGGTCGTGATCAAAAATAATCGGGACATTTCCAAATCCCTCCATTCGCATACATCTATTGGTGGAAGCAATTATTTTTTTGATACAAGTAGGTAGTTTTTTATAGACGGTTATGGTTAGACGCGTATCCCCTCGGCTATTCGTTGCATAAATGAAAATGTTGCGTTTGGGATATTCTTCGCCATAGAGTTGATATAAGGCTGTTGTTGATTTAGTTATTTGAGCATCGATTTCCTGGTTGTAGGTATAGATGAGTTTACCTCTGAGTAGTGAACAAGCACCACAACTTAGCATGATGAGTAACAAACCCGAAGCCTTCATCTTGTGTTCATTTTAAAGTTTCTCTCAAACCTCGATTTATGAAATAAGTGATTGCATCAATGCTTTTTTTTACTGGGCTTTGGTCTCAAACTTATGTTGAATTTAGAAAATACACTTTCCAATAAAGCAATTGCATTATTGGCAATAGCCCGATCAAGGGGAGGCACTACCGACAAAAAATCCATGCCAGAAAAAAGTGCAAACTGTTGACTCCCTTTTTCAAAGATGAAAAAAGCATTAGTGCCACCCCTATTCATGCTTTTAGGACAAATCAAACCGTAATTGCCGGATTCATAATTCTGGGCAAGCTTTAATAAGTTTATACTCGCTATCCCATCGTAAAAAACGGTATCCACTTTTTTAAAACTATCATTAATAAAAAATCTAACGACAACATTACCAAAATCTTCAATATTCGCCATTGCCAGATTGGAGTTATTTGTGCCGTGGAGCCGCTCAATCCAAATTAGTGTGGTAGCATTTGTATCACTTTTTATCCAAGCATGAACCTTGGGGTGTTCTAGCCAAAAGGTCGTCAAGTCCATGGTGTCTCGTTTAACCAAGGGACAAACAGTTTCATACGAATAGGATTGAGCACGAGCTATTGTTGTTGTTGTTAGAAAAATAAAGCCAATTATTAGTGCTCTCATTTTCGGTGAATTTCGTTGCTCTCTTTGAAGCAGATAAATCAGAGAAAGGGAATAGAATTACCAGAACCTCCCCTTTTACAAATCCCGCCATACTTCGTCTTCTATTGAGTTATTCCAATCTTTCACCAATACCGACTCACTCGCAAAATGAGTTACAATCAAATTATCCTCCTCATGGCGGCGCAAAACATGGAGCAAAAGCTGATGTTGTTCTGCTTTGGAAAGCTGATCAACGGCATCAAGCAACTGGGCAAAAGAGATTTGTATGGGGATGGATAAGTTATCTGTCATTGGTATCATTTCATACAAAAATAAGTAAAAACACCACGCCTCGCAATTATTTCTCAAGGCAAAAAATGATGGAGGATACCGGGTTGTAGAGACGCACGGCCGTGCGT
>JAIXOO010000038.1 GCA_027486765.1 Saprospiraceae bacterium | reverse complement strand
TTGTGGGCAAAGCGATGTATTTTGGAAAATGGGGTTGAGGGAGGTTGAGAAAGTTGAGAAGGTTTAGGGCTACCGCAGCGATTTGGACAAGGACATGCCTAAGTCGCTGCGGTAGCCCTAAACCTTCCTCAACCATCTAAACCTTCCTAAACCTTCCTGTGTTCCAAATTAGTCCTTCGTTCACACTGCATCGCTACCCAATTCACTCATGTTAACCCAAACGTTGCCATGATCTACCGTTACCTGTACCCACTTTTTTCCCGCAAGCGATTTTACGCTTCGGTGGTTTTGTTCGGATTTTTGGCCTACACCTACGACATGGTGGAAGTGCGGCTGACCGATGAAACGATGCTGCGCAAACTCGCCGAAAACGCCTTTGCCTACGTACCCAAGGTGACCCATTTCCGGCAGTGGGGGCGCGAGATGCGCTACGTACAGGTCGGTGACGCCACGAAACCACTCATCCTTTTCATCCACGGCGCACCCGCCTCTTCCTCCTTCTGGATGGACCTGCTGAGCGACAGTTCCCTGCTTGACCAGGCCAAACTCATGGCCGTTGACCGCCCTGGCTATGGCTATTCCGGCTATGGCGATCCCGAAATTTCGGTTAAAAGGCAGGCGGCGCTCATTGCGGGGATTTTGCAGGAAAAACGCGCCATCCACCAGCAGATCATCGTACATGGCTCCTCGTACGGAGGCACGGTTGCGGCGCGTTTGGCGATGGATTACCCCGAATTGGTGGATGGGCTGCTCCTGCAATCCGCTTCTTTGAAACCCGGTGCCGAAACCACCTACTGGATCTCCTACCCTACCCACCATTGGGCTTTGCGCAATTTTATCCCCGGTTCGTTCCGCACTGCCAATGCCGAAAAACTCTCTCATAAGGCGGAACTGGAAAAAATGGTTCCCCTCTGGTCCCGGATTCACAGCAAAGTCATTTTGTTGCAGGGTATCGATGACACCTTGATTTTCCCGGAAAATGCACCTTTTGCCGCCAAAAACCTGGTCAATGCCGCCTCGGTGAGTTTGACCCTGGTGCCCGGCTCCAAGCACGATTTGTTGTGGACCCAAACGGATTTGCTGAAACGCTCTTTGCTCAAATTGATCCAAATCACTAAAAAATAATTACGCAGCCTAAACCCAACATTATCAATACCTAATCCAGTATTTTAGGAATTTTTAAAAAGAAAAAATCAATTCCACGAAATTTTTCTTGCATTTCGTTTAGGGATACCCACACTTTATTCTACTTAGTAATAGAGAGCGCTACAAATCAAGCCAACGGATTACAACTATGGGTGTAAAAGAGCTTACCGACAAACAACTGGTCGACTTGTTGCAAGCAGGCAATATCATGGCGTATGAAGAAATTTATCAACGCTACTGGTATAAGTCATTCACCTGGGCTTCGCATCAGGTGGGCGCAGCCGATGCCGAGGAATTGGTACAGGAACTCTTTTTGAGTTTGTGGACCCGCCGAACCGAGGTGGTGATCAAACGACTGGATTTGTACCTCGCTGTAGCCATCAAAAACCAGGTCTACACCTTCTTCAAATCCCAGCTCAGTTACCGCAAATACCAGGAATACCTGCTGTTCAAGGAACTGGAAGAATCCCCCGATGGCAATCAAATCCTGAATTTCAAGGAACTGACCTCCGCCATTGAAAAAGCCCTGAATCGACTCCCTGAAAAAAGTGCCGAAGTATTCCGGCGCAGCCGCTATGAGAATCAACCGGTTAAGGAAATTGCCAAACACCTCAACCTGAGTGAAAAGGCAGTAGAATACCACCTGACCAAATCACTGAAATTTTTGAAAGACACTTTAAAGTCATATCAGTCCGAGAATTGATAAACCTTAAACTATGTTGAAATGACCCAAAAGGAGTTCAATGAACTATCCAAACGTTACCTTGATGGAAAAACCACTGCCGAAGAGGACCGAAAAATTCAAGCTTGGTATGACACACAGCCGGAGTTTCATCAGCACAATGCCACTGATGAAGCATCCCAAACGATAGGCAAACGAATCTGGAACAACATCCGCCAGGAGATTTACGATTCAACTACTGGCCGCATCACCCGCATGACCTGGATCATGGGCATTGCAGTGGGCATGGTTTTAGCCTTTGTATGGCTTAGCCAATTTGATTTGCCACCCTCATCAATTAAAACAGCCGATCAACCCCCTCCCCCCGTTGCCCAGCGTGGGATCGAACTCAAAAACACCACTTTTTCCGATCAAAAAATCACCCTGGCTGATGGATCTCTAGTCGTGTTAAAGCCGGGAAGTAGCCTGATTTACAACAAAAACTTCAATAAAACCAAAAGAGAATTACACCTGCACGGTGAAGCATTTTTTGATGTAACCAAAAACCCCCAGAAACCTTTTATTGTACACGCAGGCAAACTGACTGCCGAAGTATTGGGTACCTCTTTCAGCATCAAAAATGCCGAAGACTCAAAAAACGTTTTAGTCGACGTATTATCGGGGAAAGTATCCGTTTACGCGGAAAAAAAAGCGCCGATCGCGTCGAATTCAACCTCCGATCGGCCGAGCGTGATCCTAACCCCCAACCAACGGGTGAAATACCTCAGCGCTGAAAATCGACTCGTCAAATCGATCGTTGAAGTACCCAAGTTCGTCATCAGCAAAGCCGAAGTGCAAAAACTCAGCTTTGTAGATGCTCCAATTGCTCAGGTTTTTGACGCCATTGAAAAAGCCTACGGCCTGGAGATCATCTACGACGAAGTGGTAATGCGCGACTGTACCATGACCACTTCTTTTGACGAAGAGAACCTGCACGACAAGTTGTCCATCATCTGCAAACTCTTGGGATCCTCCTTTAAAATGGTTGATGCTCAAATTGTTATATCTAGTAATGGCTGCCAATAATTGTCGCCATAGCAACAGGAACAAAACATTATTTGCTGCTTATCACAAATTTTTATTAACTTAACCAACATCAGAGGCATGAAAAAAAATCTACTGCACCGTGAAAAATTGCTTCAGCTCATGAGAATCTCGCTTGCTCAAATCATTCTGGCTGGGCTTTTCGCGGGTATGGGTTACGCTCACCCTGCTTTTTCACAGAAGGTGCTTTTGCAAAAGCTTAGTCTCAATCTTGAAGACAAAAAACTATGCGAAGTACTATTTCTGATTGAAAAGAAAGCCGACGTTCGTTTTTCCTACTTACCGAAACAGATCGAAGCCGACAGAAAAGTAAGCATCCAGGCCGAGGACGAAAGCCTGGAAAAAATCCTCGACCGGGTGTTCAAAAAAACACCCATTCGTTATGAAGTTTTTGGGGCAAAACAAATTTTGCTGAGCAAAACGCCAATGGAGCGTTACGAGCAGCAGGATTTTGAAAGCCTGCCCAAAATCGAGCCGATCATCATCCAAAAGCCCGATTTCAGGGTACAGGGTATGGTGACCGACAAGGCTGGCGAACCCATGGTAGGCGCTTCAGTGGTACTGGAAGGCACCACTCAGGGCGCAATCACCGACGCCAGCGGCAAATTCAGCCTGGACTTGGCCGATGCCAACCGCAATGGTGCACTGATCATCAGCTTTGTAGGCTTCAGCACCATCCGTGTGGCCATTGATGGCCGTACCACGATCAATGTGGTACTGGAAGAAGGCAAAGCCCTGGATGAAGTGATTGTAGTTGGTTACGGTACCCAAAAGAAATCTTCTTTGACTGGTGCCGTATCTTCAGTAAGTCAAAAAGACCTGAAGGCGCTGCCCGTTATCAGTTTGACCCAGGCCATTCAGGGGCGGGTACCTGGTGTATCGGTTACCAACAATAGTAGCCCTGGTTCCGATCCGATCATCCGCATCCGGGGGATTGGTTCGATCAGTTTGAATCCCAATCCATTGTACGTTATTGATGGTGTGCCTGCAGGCGGCTTAAACAACATCGACCCAAAGGATATTGAGTCCTTGGAAGTATTGAAAGATGCCAGTGCTGCATCTATTTATGGCTCAAGAGCAGCCAACGGAGTTGTTTTGATCACAACAAAAAAAGGAGTTGCCGGTAAGATGAAAGTGAATCTGGATTCTTACTATGGAGTGCAATCCGCTTGGAAAACCCTTGATTTACTCAATCGCGACGAGTACATTCGTTACGGAACTGCCCTGCTGACTGCTTCCAACCAGCCAGTACCTGGCCGTTTCACCAACCTGAATACCCCCATTTACGATGGTGCGAGTACCTCCTTTGGCCAAACCGATACGGATTGGCAAGATGTGATGTTCCGCTCTGCTCCCATCACGGATCACCAGTTGTCGATCTCTGGTGGCAACGATGTATCCCGGGTATATACCTCACTAGGGTATTTTAGCCAGGATGGGATCATGCCTGTTACCGATTACCAGCGCCAAAGTTTCCGCATCAACTCGGATCACAAAGTGGCCAAGTGGTTGACCCTGGGCCAAACCCTGTTGGTTGCTACGGACCAGCGCCGTTTGGAGCGCGACGGCGGGGGCCGTACTCAGATCCAGAATATCATGCGGATGATTCCTTACTGGCCAGTACGTGACCCAACTAAAATTGGTGGATTCAGTACCACTGCTCAAGGTTTGGATGCTACCGACCCTGAAAACCCACTGCGCATCGCCGAGCAGGAACAACAATACCAGCGCGACAATGGAGTAAAAATGCTGGGTACTTTTTTCACCGAAGTGAAATTCACCAATTGGTTGAAGTACCGCTTTGTGGCGGGTGCTGATTTTGCCAATAGCCAGTTTACCAGCTTCCTGCCCATCTACAATGATGGCAACCGTAGCCGGGTCATTGCTTCACTGTCTGAAAACCGGAATAATTTCTTCTCTACCGTATTTACCAACCAGTTGACCTTTGATCAATCTTTTGGCAAGCACAATGTCAACATCATTGCGGTAGCGGAAAAACAGGATGCCAAGTCTGAAGGCATTTCGGCCAGTGGCCAGCGCCCTGACAACAACATTCAGGTACTTCAGGGGGTTTCCAACCCGAATGGTTCTTCTTCATTGTCTCAAAACTCGTTGATCTCCTACGTTGGTCGTTTGACTTACGACTACGCTGGAAAATACCTGTTGGGGGCTTCCATTCGTCGGGACGGTTCTTCCAAGTTCGCTCCTGGCCGCAAGTGGGGTATCTTCCCATCTGCATCGGTCGGCTGGCGCATCAGTGAGGAACCATTCATGAAATCGATTACAGCGATTACTTCACTGAAATTGCGGGCAAGTATCGGTCAAACCGGCTACAATGCCATTGGTGACTACGATTGGCAGCCGCTCATTGCTGCCAACAATACCATTTATCCATTTGGCAACGCCACTACCAACCTGGGCTCATACTTCAACCGCTTGGGCAACACAGGCTTGAGCTGGGAAGAAACGACCATGAGCAACATTGGTTTTGACTTGTCTTTAGGCAATTTCGATGTCAGTGCCGAATTTTACAAGCGCAAAACGGATGGTCTGCTGTTGAGCGTTCCACTACCTGAATCATTGGGTTTCTCATCTAGCCCATTGGCCAACGTAGGCAGCATGCAAAATACCGGTTTTGAACTCGCTCTCGGATACAACTACCGCAGCAACGATTTCAACTGGAGTTTGACCGGTACTTTTGACATGATCCGCAACAAGGTTTTGAGCCTTGCAACGCCCAACGCTACCATCAACTCTGGCAACAATGCCGACTTTGGTGGATTTGACATTACCCGTACCCAAGCAGGTCAACCCATCCAGTCGTTCTACGGCTGGCAGGTAGATGGCATCTTCCAAAGTGCTGCTGAAGTAGCTGCGGCCAATGCCCTGGGCAACGACAATGCGCCTTATCAGAACACCAGCACTGCTCCTGGTGACATCCGCTTCAAGGACCTGAATGGCGATGGCAAAATTGACGGCACTGACCGTACTTTCCTGGGTAGCTATTTGCCTAAATTCTCCTACGGTTTGAACTGGGGCGGTACTTACAAAAACTTTGATTTTGCGATTTACCTGCAAGGTGTAAATGGCAATAAAATTTACAACGGCGTAAAAGTCATTGGCCAGGGTATGCTGCGTCTCTTCAACGCCAGTACCGACGTACTGGATGCCTGGACTCCACAAAATACCGACACCGATGTACCTCGGGCAGTCAGTGGGGACCCCAATCAGAATACCCGTACTTCCGACCGTTTCATTGAGGATGGTTCCTACTTGCGGATCAAAAACGTCAGCATTGGGTATACCTTCTCCAGCGAAAGCTTGAAGGAACTTACCAACAATGTGATCAGCCGGGTTCGGGTGTATGTTTCCAGCCAAAACTTGCTGACTTTCACCAAGTACACTGGATTTGACCCTGAAGTAGCTTCAAGAGGCAATAACCTGCTCAACAATGGTATAGATTATGGCCAATACCCACAGGCACGTACCGTGTTGTTTGGTTTAAATCTTGGCTTTAACTAAAAATCAATAATGCTTTGCCCTGTCAGCTGGAGTCTTCTCCACCTGACCAAAAACTCAATTCATTATGAAAAAAATTGCTTTTTTAACCAGCATCATGATTCTGGGCTTGACCCTCAGCTGTAATGATGAGGTGCTCGATAAAGTCAATCCAAACGGGGTAACCCTGGATACCTATTTCAACAATGACGCTGAACTCACTGCGGGTGTAAATGCAGTTTACGCCTTGGTTCAACACAACGGTTTGGTATCCCGCGAATGGTTTTTTACCCATGACTTACGTAGTGATGAGGTGGCCACTGGTGGTGGTCAGTTGGAGACCCCTCGGGCACAATTGCTCAATGGGGTAAACGATGCAGGAAACTCCGTATCCAATTCGGTTTTTACCGGTTGGTTCCGCGTCGTTCACCGTGCCAATGTTATCATCGAAGCTGGTGCTGCGGCCAAACCCGGCATCACTGAAGCAGTGCGCACCCGGGTAGTGGGTGAAGCCAAGTTTTTGCGTGCCTGGGCTTATTATGAATTAGCTACCTTATGGGGTGGCGTTCCGCTGTATACTGAATACGCTAAATCTGTGGAAGGCTCTAAGGCGCGTTCCAGCCAGCAGGATGTGTACAACCTGGTCATTAGCGACCTTAAGGCTGCTGAAACTGCACTGCCTGCTACCTACACTGCTGCCAATTTGGGTCGTGTAACCAAACACGCTGCACAAATGCTCCTGGCGCGTACCTATTTGCAGTTGGGTGACTACAACAATGCCAAAACTGAGTTGCAAAAAATCGTCAGCTCTGGCTTGTACAAGTTGGTAGACAACTACCTCGACCTCACCAATGAAGAAGGTGAATTCAATGCTGAATCCATCTTCGAAGTTGTATATGCCCCATCTGGTGGTGCTTACAACTGGGGTGGTGATGGCGATGGTACGGCGGTACAAGAAGAAACTGTACGTACGCAGGAGTATTCCGCAGTGGGCTGGCGCAACCTGATCCCCTCCAACAAGATTCTGAACGACTACGAAAGGGCTTCTAAGGGCGATGCCAAAGATGACCCACGTTACGACATGTCTTATTGGAAGCCGGGTGATAAATTCAACAATGGCAACAGTACCATGACCGATGATCGGGTACAAGGCAACGCTTCAGTTGTTGACGGTAAAACGGTGAAGATCAGCTGGCGCAAATACTCCGTTCTGTACAAGGTCGACAATGGTTTCTTTACCAGTGGGATCAACATGCGGATCATGCGCTACGCCGACGTACTGCTGATGTTGGCAGAATGCGAGAACGAAGCCGGCAACTCTGCTGCTGCACTCAGCCTGATGAACCAGGTACGTGCCCGTGCTTCGGTACAAATGCCACCGTATCCAACCAGCAATTACCCTTGCAACAACAAGGATGAAATTCTCCGTGCACTGCAACACGAGCGCTTTATCGAATTGGCTTCTGAGCAAGTACGCAATTTTGACATCCTGCGCTGGCGCAAGCACAAAAAACTCAAGTCAGAACCTATTTCTTTCTTTGTAGCCAACAAACATGAGTTATTGCCGCTCCCACAAACCGAGATCGACAATAACCCAAACATTGAGCAAAAGGATCAGAATCCTGGCTACTAAGCGGTATTACGCATAAACTATAAGCAAATGAACCATTATTGACCAATGCCCTCCTTCCGTACTGGAAGGGGGGTATTGATTTTT
>JAIXOO010000114.1 GCA_027486765.1 Saprospiraceae bacterium | reverse complement strand
CTATGAAACAAATTTTTCTCAAAGACAAACGCGACGCGGCGGTACTCCGCTTTCATCCCTGGGTATTTTCGGGGGCCGTGGCGCGTAAGAGTGGGGCCATTGAGGATGGCGAATGGGTAGAAGTGCGTTCCAACAAGTCAGAATTGTTGGGCATGGGCCATTATCAGGATGGCAGCATTTGTGTACGCTTGTTGAGTTTTGAAGCAGCGACCATTGATCAGAATTTTTGGACCCAAAAAATCGAGCGGGCTTACCAATACCGCAAGGCCATTGAGTTGACGGATCGTGATCAACTCAATTGTTACCGCTTGATCCATGGTGAAGGTGATGGATTGCCGGGTTTGATTATCGATGTATACGGGGAAGCTGCGGTGATCCAGTGCCATTCCATTGGCATGCACCGGGATCGGGCGATGATTGCCCAGGCGTTGCAAGATGTTTATGGTTCCAAACTCAAAGCGGTGTATGACAAAAGTGCCGAGAGTTTGCCCAAAGAATTTGCCAAGACCATGGAAAATGGCTATTTGTTTGGCACAGGTGCGGAAACTGTCGTCAAAGAATACGGTGCCTTGTTTACCATCGATTGGGAAGGTGGACAAAAAACTGGCTTTTTCCTCGATCAGCGCGAAAATCGCCGCTTGTTGGCGGAATATGCCTCAGGCAAAACCGTGCTCAATACCTTTTGTTACACCGGTGGTTTCTCTATTTATGCCCTGAAAGCAGGAGCTCACTCGGTGGAATCGGTTGATGTATCGGCCAAAGCGATGGAACTCACCGAAAAAAACGTAGCGCTCAATGGTTTTGATGACAGTCGGCACCGTTCCTATACCACTGACGTACTTGACTTTTTGCGCAAAACGCCCAATACCTACGATTTAATGGTGGTTGACCCTCCTGCTTTTGCCAAAAATCTCGAAAAACGCCACAACGCAGTGCAGGGCTACAAACGCCTGAATGCCTTGGCGATGGAAAAAATAAAACCTGGAGGTATACTTTTTACCTTTTCTTGTTCCCAAGTTGTCAACAAACAGCTATTTTACGACACCATTGTGGCTGCGGCGCTGGAGGCAGGACGCCAGGTGCGTGTGATGCACCAACTGAGCCAAGGTCCGGACCACCCCGTTAATTTATTTCACCCGGAAGGGGAATATTTGAAGGGGTTGGTATTGTATGTAGAATAAGTTGAGGAGGTTAAGGAAGGTTGAGAAGGTTTAGGCTACCGCAGCGTATTTGACAAGGACATTTTTCAATTCGCTTGCTGCAGCCTAAACCTTCTAAACCTTCCTCAACCTCCCTTAACCCCACAACCCATAATATGGAGCGACTCCACTATCCGATTCTCTACTACCCCATCAGCGACCAAGCTGTGCTGGGGCTTTTGGTTGGCTCCGAACAGCAGGCCATTGCGGCCAATGTGGATACTTTGAAGTTGAAATTCCAGAATCAATTACAACGGGATTATAAAAAAACGGGTACTTATCCCGATATCCGCATTACAGATCCGAAGTTGAAGATTTTTACCATTTCGTTTCGGCCTTCCTTGCGCGACAGCAATGGGGTGTATCCTTTGCCCAAGGAGGTTTTGGTGCCCATCCCTGCCGTGTTTGGCCCTTCGGATTCCGGTTTTTACCACTGTTACTTGCCCGTTTTCCAGGAGCATTTTACCTATTACTCGCCTGAGCATTTTGAGGCCCTGACCGACTATGTGGCCCTCAGCAATTTGAACCGCTCCACGCCAGAGGAGATTTACAAATTGATGCGTCATGGGGCACCAGGGCTGACTAGCATCGAACTGCGGGTGAATCCTCGCAACAATCATCCCTGGAAATTCAACTGGAATTTTCGCAATCAACAAACCACTCTGGCGCGTTTAGGTGAGGCTTATCCTCCGCTGAAAGCCACCCGTCGTTTGAATCGACAAACGCCAGATGTAGCCTGGGAACGAGAAGCGATTGTGGAGCAAGTAGTGGATAAAGTGCTCAGTTCGAGAGCCAATGTGCTGATTATCGGCAATCCAGGTTCTGGTAAAAGTGCCGTGTTGCAAGCAGCCATCCGCAAGATGACCAACAAGGCCAAAAGTGCCAAGTTAAAAATAAATTTCTGGCGCATTTTGCCCCAGCGCATCACCAACAGTGCCCGTTACCTGGGGGAATGGCAAGCTACCTGCGAAGAATTGATCGATGAAGCGGCCAGTACCAACAGCATTCTCTGGATTGTGTCGATGGTGCGCTTGCTGATGACGGGTGGTTCGGGGCCGGAAGACAGTGTCGCCGCTTTTTTTCGTCCGGTGCTGAACCAAGGTAAAGTACAAATGATTGGTGAAGCTACCCCGCAGGAATTGGAAAGTATGCGCCGCCTGATGCCGGGCTTTGTAGAAGCTTTCCACCTGGTTCATTTGGAAGAAATGGGTGAGTTTGAGGTGCAAAGTGTATTGGGTAAATTCGCGCAGTTTGCGCAACACAACCATAAGATCAACATTGGAAAACCTGCGCTGGATCTCTCCTATCGGCTCTTGTCGAGGTTTTATCCCTATGAAAGTTTTCCTGGCAAGGCCATTAAGTTTTTGGGCAAATGTTTGGCCGAAACCCGTTTGAATCGCGCCGATGAGATTAGTGTAGAAGATGTCAATCAACATTTTATCCAACAAACCGGTTTGCCCGAATTGTTGCTGAATGATAATTTGGAGTGGGAAGAAGCCGAATTGTTGCAGTTTTTTAACGACCGTATCATTGGGCAACCCCGCGCAGTAGAGCAACTGTGCAGTCTGGTCAAAATTTTCAAGGCAGGCATCAATAACCCCCAGCGCCCCATTGCGACCCTGATTTTTGCGGGACCAACTGGAGTGGGTAAAACCGCTTGTGCCAAAACCCTGGCCGAATACTTTTTTGGCAAAGGCCAACAAAAAACGCCACTCATTCGCATCGACATGAGTGAATACCAGCACGCTTTTCAGATTGATCGTTTGATTGGTGCCGACCGTGAACCCGGGCAACTGGTCAAAGAAGTACGGGAAAAACCTTTCTCAGTTTTGTTGCTCGATGAAATTGAAAAAGCCGATCCGGCTATCTTTGACGCCCTACTGGCGGTACTCGACGATGGGATGTTGGTAGATGGTTTTGGACGGGTTACCCATTTCAAAAACACCATCATCATCATGACCTCCAATTTGGGGGCTTCAGGGCGGCGGAATGTGTCTTTTTCAGATACGACAAGTGCAGAAAATCGTTACCTTTCAGCCATCCTGAAACATTTTCGCCCAGAATTTGTCAACCGGATTGACTCGCTGGTGGTCTTTGATGAATTGAGCAAAGAAGGCATCCGGGAGTTGGCGCGACGGGAATTGCGGGAACTGGGCAAACGGGAAGGTTTTACCAAGAAAAAAATCCAGCTCGTTTTTTCAGAACGGCTGATTGATTACCTGGTCGCCATTGGTTTTGATGAACGGTATGGTGCCCGACCGATGCAAAGGGCCATCGAACAAGGCATCATCGGGCCGCTGGCCCTTTGGTTGTTAGAAAACCCAGACAAAAGCAATCAGACCTTGTCGGTAGATTACGATGGAGGGATTGTTATAAATTAGGACTCGTTGTGAAAACTATACAGATCGTATTTCAAATATCGGTGATGTTGATTTTCCCTTACTTGGCCCAACGTACCAAACATTGGGGAAAATTGGGGAATTTTTTAAGCCCAGTGGTATTGTGCTATATTTTTGGCATGATCCTGAGCAATTTTAACCTCATTCAAACGCCCATTAAGTTTCGGGAAGCTTGTAGTCAATTCAGCATAGCGTTGGCATTGCCGCTTTTGTTGTATTCCTCTGACTTGGGTTTTGTCTACCGGAACCTCAAAGTGTTTTTAGTCTCATTTGCACTGGCGATTCTGGCTGCTGTTGTAGCTACGGGGGCCATTGCGGTTGTTTTTTTTGCCCATTTGCCCCAAATTGATCAAGCCGCAGGAATGTTGTTGGCTGTTTATGTAGGCGGTACGGTAAATCTATTTGCTACGGGTTATGGCCTGGGAGCGACAGCGGACTATATCGGTCTGGTAAACGCTGCGGACATTGTGGTAGGTGGAAGTTATTTGTTGATTTTGACCTCGGTTGGGCCCAAGCTCGTTGCACTGGTTTTGCACCGCAAATCGAGTACAGAATACACTCATACAATCGAAGAAGAAACTGTAGCAACCCCTGCTCCTGGAATGATCCTGGCTTGTTTGGCTTCCAGCATTGTCATTTTGGGCATCAGTGTCGGGCTTTCCTACTTGATTTTTGGCAACCTGGATAACAGTGCGTTTCTCATCCTTTGCCTGACCACCCTTAGCATCGCAGCATCGCGTTTGGAACTGGTACAAAAATTGAAAGGTTCTTTTCAAGTAGGTGAATATTTATTGCTGATGTTTTGTGTAGGCTTGGGCTTGTTGGCCGATTTGGAACAATTGGTAGGCGGTGGCTTTCCGATTGTATTACTGACCATCAGTACGATTCTGGGCACCGTAGGGTTACATCTTTTGCTGGCCAAAATTTTTAAAGTAGACGATGAAGCCTTTTTGGTTACCTCCACAGCAACTATTTTTGGGCCACCCTTTATTCCTCAAATTGCAGCCACCATCGGCAACCCCAAGGTGATTCTGCCTGGCATTGCCGCCGCCCTGATGGGCATTATGCTGGCCAACTATTTGGGGATTGGTTTGGGTTGGTTTATCAACTGGATATTATAAACAGCTATTTATGCAACTATCAATCTATCAAGTCGACGCTTTTGCCAACGCAGTTTTCCAGGGCAATCCCGCGGCTGTCGTCCCTTTGGAAAGCTGGCTTCCCGATGAAACCCTGCAAAACATTGCTACCGAAAACTATTTGTCTGAAACAGCATATTTTGTTCCTGATGGAGAAGGTTTTCACTTGCGTTGGTTCACCCCCTCCAAAGAAGTCCGTTTGTGTGGGCATGCTACCTTGGCTAGTGCGCACGTTTTGTTTGCCCACTTGGGCTATGCTGGAGCTGCAATAAGCTTCAATACACTTGGAGGCTTGTTGAGTGTACGGAAAGAAGGTGATCATTATGTAATGGATTTCCCGACCGATGCCCCACAGCCCTTTCACGTATTGAGAAGCCTGGAGGACATTCTCGGTGTACAGATTCTAGAAATGGCCAAAGGAACGGATGATTACCTGGCCTTGGTTGAATCCGAAGCAGTTTTGATGGCCTTGCAGCCCAACTTTCGTGAACTGTCCGACCTGAATACCCGTGGTTTGATCGTGACCGCACCTGGAACAACGACGGATATTGCCTCTCGTTGTTTTTTTCCAAACGTAGGCATCGACGAAGACCCCGTTACTGGTTCAGCACACACTGTACTTACCCCTTATTGGAGTGAAAAACTGGGCAAAACCAGCATCAGCGCTACCCAGGGTGGCGTACGTAAAGGCCAATTGCACTGCGTGTTGAAGGGCGACCGGGTGGATTTGATGGGCAAAGCACAGACGTATATGCAAGGGAGTATTTTTATATAAACGCTCCGATTAGCCAATGCGCTTCATCGAAAATCCTACGGAATGGTGCGTTGGCTAATCACTTAGCTAGTCCAAGACTTCCGAAACCAAACAAAAACATTACACTACTGTTGGTACAATGTCTCAAGACTTGTACCAATCACCCCCGCGCCTCCTTTGCTTGCAAATCCAAAATAAAACCCTTATTTTTGCTACAAATTGCGTTAAAAAACAAATTCCATAGAAGTGCCCGAAATACGCGACAACATGGAAGCCGAAGATACTTACCTTGAAGAATTGGAAAACCAGGAACGGCGGGCTTTGGAGGCGGAAAGAATAGCCAAAGAAGCTTTCAAACAAATAGCAGAAGAGAAGCAAAGAGTTGAGGAAGCTGAACGCAAAATCCACGGGAGCATTCAGCGCATGCGCAATGCGGGACTTTCAGACACTGATATTTGTAGTTTTTTAAACATTAACCTCTTGGAATTGGAACAAATGACGAATTCCTCGAATGACAAATGACGAATATCTGGCTGCTTTACCGACTTTCTATTCGAAAAGGTAAATCACTTTGGAAATCTTCTTTTGGATGAACATTAATACCTATAAATGGATATACTTCCAGTCTAGTGTACTCAAATTTCAAACAACATCCACCAAGTTTAAAGATTTCGATAAACGGTAAATAAGGATTTTCAAGATCATATCCCAAGCTTTTAATCTCTTCTTCCTTCTCTTTCCAATTAAAATAACTTGCTAACATCAATCTGTCAAAATGTGGAAGAGAAACATTTATGAAAGGCGGCAACTCTAATTTGTTCCCTGTGACAATCAAAGCTATGTCAAATAAAATATTAGTCCCAATTTCAATGTTTTTGTTATTTTCTTCAATAGCCTTCTTCCACAACAACAATCTTCTTGCGAGTTCTTTAAGAAGTATTTTGATTAACTCCACATTATCCGACGCATTGGACTTATTTTGAAGGTCAATCAAGTCGTCCAATTCCTGTTCCATCTCTTTGTTCATTGTTGTGATTTTTTTATTGCCCTTTATCGTATCAGCATCCTAAAACAACGATGGATTTTTTTGTTCCGAAAATCCTGTGGAATAGTGCGTTGGCTAATTTCTTCAATTTCTACTCCTTTGATGTTGGCTTCGTCCAATTTAAAAGAACGGTAATTGGTAGAAAAATAGATTGTCCCGCCTGGTCTGGTTGCATAAATGACCTGATTGAGTAAAGCGACATGGTCTCGCTGGGTATCCAGCTCTTCTCGCATCATTTTGCTGTTGGAAAAAGTAGGTGGATCCATCACCACCAGGTCGAATTGACCTGATCGAAGGGTGTCGAGATATTGTTTCACATCAGCTTTGATGAAGTAATGTTTTTTATCAATTTGATCGGCAAAATTATTCACTCGCAGGTTGGCTTCGGCCCAGTCCAGGTAAGTATTGGATAAATCAACCGTGGTGGTTGTAAGTGCGCCGCCAGCTGCTGCATAAACGGTGAATGAACCAGTGTAAGCAAATAAGTTCAAAAAATGCTTGCCCTCGGCTTGTTCACGTACCATTTGCCGGGTATTGCGGTGGTCGAGAAACAGGCCAGTGTCGAGGTAGTCGCTCAGGTTGACCAAAAAATTGAGGCCATTTTCCTGCACCAATCTTTGTTGTTTTTCCGTATCGACCTTTTCGTATTGTTGCTGGCCTTTTTGGCGTTTGCGTTCTTTAAAAAAGACCAAAAAACGCGGCACTTCCAGGATTCTGGCAATGATGTCCAGGCAAGTTTCCAACCATTCCTGGTGTTGGAATTCGTCCAAACTATGGTCGCGTTGGTATTCGGCTACATGGATTGCCTGCTCGTAGCGATCAATGACCAGTGGAAAATTGGTCAAGTCGTTGTCGTAAATGCGGTAACAAGTGACACCCTGGCGACGCGCCCATTTGCTGATGTGGCGATCGACTTTTTGTAAACGGTTTTCGAACTCTTCTAAAATCATCAAATGGCAATTTTGCGTTTGCGGGCGACCACATTCCAGGTATCGACCCATTCCCCATTTTGGATCACGTAGGCGTCTTCATACAAGTTGATGGTAGGGCAAATGTGATAGGGTACGCCATACAGGGCATCCCCCACTTTCCAGTTGTCCCAATCCGCTACTTCCAAAACCAGGTGTTCTTCACTTTGGGAAATGCAGCGGTAATTGTCCAAATTGAGGAATTTCACCCGTTTGTCGATGGGGTTTTCTGCGGCTATGGCCTTGTGCCCGAGATCAACGGTGATGTATCCTGCCTTAGGTTTGGAAATAACCCGGGTGAACACTAAACCCGCCCATTGAAAGGGCTGATCCGGCAATCCTTCACCGTACCCCCAGTCCCACACCAAACAAGTTCCTGGACTGATGTGTACCCCTTCGCGCAAGGTATGCACGGTTTGAGCAGGTGAGCCGCCAGCGATTACTAGCGGTTCGGGCAAACCGGCCGCACGAATTTGCTCCAGTAAGACCTTGATCCCTGCAAAGGCTTGATCACTTTTTGCTTTGCGCGCTGCAAAATCGGCATCGCGAAAATTGCCATCGTACACGTGCAGGCCCAAAACCCTCAAATATGGGTAACGAAACAAGGATTGGTAAAAGGGGAAAAGTTGATCATCCACCGGATGACCCGAACGATCCATGGCATTGTTGACATCGACCAGCACATTGGCGCTCAATCCGTAGCGGGAAAACACCACCTGATAGGCTGAAGCCGCATCGGCGCAATCCACCAGGCTTACAAATTCTACTTGTGGGTAAGCTTGCACCAATTGAGCCCAGCGGTCAATTTTAGGCCCAACCAATTGGTGCGCAATCACTACCGTGGAAGCTCCAGCTTTGGCCGTCATTTCAGCTTCGGCGATGGTCGCACACTTAAATTTGGTGATGCCCCGCATGATTTGCATGCGCACCAGTTCCGTCATTTTGTACGTTTTCACGTGGGGGATCAGCCGCTCGGCGTCGCCAGCGATTTGCAACATCAGGTTGATGTTGTAGGCCACACGATCTTTGTACAGCAGCAAAGCGGGTGAGTCAATTGAAGCAGGATCGTCGAGGGTAAACCAGTTGTTGTCCATAGGTGCGGTATACTTTGTTGCGAAGTAAAGAAAAATAGTTGAGCTCTTGAAAAGTTTAGGCTTGAAGTGTTGAAAAGTATTGACAGTGCTGGGGCAAATCATTTATCTTGAACCGGTTTAATCTTAAATGATTCCATAACTGAGCACCCGCGAGGGGTGCCGCTACAACCCAACTCATATGAACATTGTACGTGATGCCCTGATTGGACTTGCCATTGGAGATGCCCTTGGCGTTCCGGTAGAATTTGAATCCCGCGAAAGTTTAGTGGACAATCCGGTCACCGATATGCGCGGTTATGGTACTTACAGCCAAGCAGCGGGCACCTGGTCGGATGATAGTTCCTTGGCTTTTTGTTTGGCTGAAAGCCTGACACATGATTTTAACCTGGCTGACATGGCGCAAAAATTCGTGGATTGGAGCGAAGCCCGCATTTGGACGCCACATGGAAGAGTGTTTGACATTGGCATTACGACGAGTGAGGCCATGGAAGTTTTAGAAGAGATTTTGATCAGCGGTGATCACGAAGCTTTACAATACCTCCACCACGAGGCCGATGAAATGAGCAATGGCAATGGCTCATTGATGCGCATCCTCCCGCTCCTCTTTTACCTCAAACACCAGCCTGCTGAAGATTGGTTTGAAATCACCTGGCGGGTATCCGCCCTTACCCATGGGCATATGCGCGCTGCTATTGCCTGTTGGTATTATCTGCGCTTTGCCTGGCATCTGTGGCAAAGTAGAGATAAGCGCAACGCCTATCTGGAAGTCCGCACTGAAGCCCGGGAGCTTTTTCGCAAAAAAAACATTGCGTTCAGTGAGCAGCGCATTTTTGACCGGGTGGTCGAGCACAACATCAGTTTTTTGCCAGTTTCTGAAATTTCCTCTTCCGGATATGTCATGCACAGCCTTGAGGCAGCAATGTGGTGTGTCTTGCGGCACAATACTTATGAAGAAACCGTTCTCGCTGCGGTCAACCTAGGCCACGATACCGACACTACTGCTGCCATTGCTGGTGGCTTGGCCGGGATTTTGTACGGTTTTGATTCCATCCCTACCGAATGGGTCAACCAATTGGCTCGCCTGAATGATGTTCTCCAATTGTGTGATGATTTAAATAAACGCTGGAACTAAAATCTCCCTAGGCTGTTCAGATATAATTTCGGCACGTGATTTTATTTTTAAAATAGTGAGAAAATTCAGCCTGAGTAAAAAAAATCTACTTCTAAGATAAAGATAGTTTTTTAATAAATAATTTTGTTTTAATCAAAAAAGTGATAATTTTGCAATACACAGCATATCAATTAGCTATGAAAAAGCAATCAGTGCACCGTCAATACAATTTTCCTGATGCCGACCTGTATTTGTTGTGCATGGAACGGATTCGGGATGCCCACCGCGATGTGCAATATTTTGAGCAGTACGGTTATAGCATGGATCGGTTGAAGGGTTTTAAAAACCTCTGCGATCAACTCAACACCTTGCCCGACGATGACGAGCTGGTTGGCGAACAAATGCTCATGACCGAAAAAAAGGATACTGCCGCTGAGAAATTAAAGACCGCTATTCGCAGTTTGATGACAAGGGTAGCGATGAAATACAACAACCGCTCTGGTCGCTACCGCAAATTTGGCACTGCCAAGATGGGCGATATGACCGACGCCCAGCTCTTGTTTTGTGGCCGCAGAGTAGTCCGGGTAGCCCGACAGCAAATTGATTTTTTAGCCGAAGTTGGGGTCAACGAAACCCAGATTCAACGGGTGGTAGATGCGCACCAGGATTTTGAAAATGCACTCAACATTCAACAAGACAAAATTGCCGACCGCGACATTTCTGTCGAACGGCGCATCGAACAGGGCAATAAATTGTACCAGGAGCTTATCGTATTGTGCAACATTGGCAAAGACATTTGGGCGGAACGGGATGTCAGCAAATATGAAAGTTATACCATTTACGAAAGCAATAACGATCAGAAAATAGCCCGAAAGGAAAAAATGTCCGAATCGTAGGGGCGCCCCTGGCGGGCGCCCTAACTCTGAAAAAGGCGCCCCTGGCGGGCGCCCTAACCCTGAAAAAGGGCATCCGCAAGGGATGCCCCTACAGCCACGACCATTTAAAAATTTGTTAATTTCCATTTTTTTCAAACCCTTCCCTCCTACCCTGCCGTCTTACCGAACAGTTGTGCCAATGAGCAAATTTGGTACACGTCAAAAATGGGCGACCGCAAGGGTCGCCATTACTACTAATTAGGAATCCTTACGGTACCGACTGGCCAGAAGGAAACCCAAAACCTTTAGACATGAACATATTCAAAGCATCCAGATTCCTGGCAGCGGTAGCGATTGTGGCTACTTTTTGGGCCTGTGATCAAAAAGACGATGCAAGCCCAGACCAAAATGAAGTGGTAGGAAAGTGGAAACTGGAGGACGTTTCCGGCGGATTTGTAGGTAGTGGCTACGACGCCGACTGGAATTACCTGGAGTTAAAAGCCGATTTGACTTACCGTCGCCTGCAAAATGACACCTTGCGTTACCAAGGTACTTATGCCATTCAGAAAAAAGATGGTAAGACCTTCATTGATTTTAAATCATCTCCTGCGCTAAGCAACTCGCCTTTTGAAGATCAAGAAAAAGAAGCTGTGTTCGAAAAAGACCAGCTTACCTTGAGTGACCCTTGCTGTGATTTGTTTCAGTACGAGTTCTCTAAAGCAAAAAATTAGCAAAATGGAATAACGGGGTGCCAGGTCTGAAGCCTGAGCGCCCCGTTATATTTATTTATTCTCCACAAAATTCAACGAAACGGAATTGATGCAATAGCGTAAACCCGTTGGCTGCGGCCCATCGGGAAACAGATGCCCCAAATGCCCCCCACAGCGTGCACAATGCACCTCTGTGCGCATCATTCCCAGGCTATTGTCCGATTTTCGGACTACATTACCTTTCATGTACTCGTCCCAATAACTCGGCCAACCAGTGCCTGATTCAAACTTCGTTTCCGAATCAAACAATGGCAGGTCACAAGCCCTACAGGTATACACCCCTTTTTTATGGTTGTTCCAATATTTCCCCGAAAAAGCCTGTTCCGTCCCGGCTTGTCGCAGTACGTGGAATTCGAATTCATCGAGTTCATTTTTCCATTCATCGTCGCTTTTGATCAAGGGGGCCAAAATCTCGCCGTCGAGCGCAACGAATTTACCCTTGGGATCCACCTCATTTTTGTAGTTGGACTTTGCACTGTTGCAGGAGGCACATAGCAATGCAGGGATTGCAAGTAGCAACACAGTTCTTCTGAATTTCATATTGATTACCTGTTTAGCTGGAAATACGAAGTTAATAGAGGAGTAGTTTCTGTCAAGGTAGCTAAACTAATTCATTGTAAGGGGCGATAAAAAATAAGTGGTCATTTTGCCCGAGGATTAGATAAGAAAACGTTTCATTTCAAGTATCTTATCTAATCCTCGGGCTCAGGAAAAATGATCACTTATTTTTGCCCCACTACTAAGGCGATTTAACTTAAGGATTTGGTAAGTATTTTACTTTCTTTTGTTCTGTCTTAGGCGGGGTTGGCTCCATTCTTCTTTTTGAGCAAAATTGACAATGCTTCGAATCGTATTGACAAGTGCTAAAAAGACCAGATAACCAAAAGTTACAACAATGAGAATCCACCAATATGACCCTGCCTCGCTCAAGCGCAAACCAGATAAGACCCAGGCCAAGGAAATGGAAACGAACACCAAGCCCAAAAAGCTATAGATCGATTTCCCCCAATATTGTAGGGTATTGGCCGCGGTAATCGAAAGAACTGCATTGAACATGGCAAAGCACAACAAAAACGATGCGGCAGTCAGGTACGCAAACCTAGGCTCTAGGGTGACTAGGCCAATCCATTGCAAAAACTCCGCGATTAAGTCTACCAATACAATGCCTGTCAAGGCAATCAAAGCCTGAAAGATTGGATTGGAAATATTGACCCAGCTTAAATTATTTACTTTGCTCATACCTATAAAATAGGAAACAGTGCATATGGTTCAAATGTAATGAATAAAAATGAAGAACACAGCGTAAAATATTGTAGGATACTCAAGCTACGATCTCCCCGTAAATATCATACTCTGTAGCCTCGGTGATGCGTACCTGGGCGAAATCCCCAATGCGGGCAAACTGCTTCTTGGCAGGTACCAGTACTTCGTTGTCTACTTCGGGGGAATCCCCTTCGGTGCGTCCTACAAAATAGCCTCCTTCTTTGCGATCAAAGAGGGTTTTGAAGGTTTGGCCTACCTTCTCGTGGTTTTTGCGGGTGGAAATTTCTTGCTGGATTTCCATCAGTTCATTGGCTCGCTCTGCTTTTAACTCGGGCGAGATATCGTCTACCACATCGTAAGCTCTGGTGCTTTCCTCATGAGAATATTGGAAAACCCCCAAACGGTCAAATTCCATTTCCTTGACAAAGTCGCACAGCTCCCCGAATTCCTGGTCAGACTCCTGCGGGTAACCCACCAACATGGTTGTGCGCAGCGTAAGGTTGGGGATGCGCAAACGGGCCTGTCCAATCAACTCAACAGTTTCTTCCCGAGTGATTTGGCGGCGCATGCGCTCCAGAACGGTATTGGAAGCATGCTGCAGCGGCATGTCCAGGTAGTTGCAGATTTCGGGGCGTTCGGCAATCACGTCCAGGATTTCCAATGGAAATTTGCTGGGATAGGCGTAATGCAAACGAATCCATTCAATGCCTTCAACATCGGCAAGGGCGTGCAACAAGCGGGGTAAATCGCGTTTTTTGTAGATGTCCAGGCCGTAATAAGTCAGTTCCTGGGCAATCAACATGATTTCCTTCACCCCCCGACGGGCGAGACTTTGGGCTTCTTTCACCAATTCTTCAACCGGGCGAGACACGTGTCCGCCCCGCATCAACGGAATGGCGCAAAAGGAACAGGTGCGGTTACAACCTTCGGAAATTTTGAGGTAGGCATAATGCATTGGGGTCGTGATCAAACGCTCCCCGATGAGCTCGTGCTTGTAATCGGCATTGAGTTTGGCCAATAAGCCAGGCAATTCCAGCGTGCCGAAGTAGGCGTCTACCTCCGGAATTTCCTGCTCCAAGTCCTCTTTGTAGCGTTGGGACAAACAACCAGTGACAAACAATTTATCAATTCCACCCGATTTTTTCACATCGGCATACTCTAAAATGGTATCGATCGACTCTTGTTTGGCCAAATCGATGAAGCCACAAGTATTGATGATGACGATGTTGGCGTCTTCATCCTGGCTATCGTGCACAACATCGTAATCGTTGCCCCGCAATTGAGTAATCAGGTTTTCGGAATCCACCAAATTCTTCGAACAACCCAGGGTAATCACATTGACCTTATCCTGCTTTAAGGTTCTGGCTTTCATCGGCGCTTATTGTTCTTCTTTAGGGATGACTTTGGTTTGTTCACCAAAATATTGGACAAAACGTTGCATGTCGCGGGCCATTTCTGCGTTTTGGGTGGCCCGGAAGTAGGTATCGGCCATGCCGCGCAAGGTTTGAAAAACGAAACGATCCATTTCGCCTACCTGCATATCTTTTACCCAAAGGTCAATTTTGACGGTTTCGAGGTGCTCGCGGTCAAAAAGGGAAATCAACATGGCTTTGCTGTCCTGAGTGCTTTCGCCACTGGGGTTGTCATCTGCGTCCCAAGAGATGCGTACGGGCATGTTTTTGTCATCTAGCCCCACCTTGATGCGGATTTCTTTCTCCGATGCTACTTGATCCATTTGTCATTTTTAAAAATCCGCTGCAAAATTAACATTTTAGCGCAGCTTCACAATAAAAGTGTATCCCGGGAACCAATTACCTGGTCATTTGGTTTAGCAACGCGAGTAATTTGTCAAAGGATAAATTCGCAGCAAAAATAAATGCAGTAGTTGCTTGGTAACCAATTGCTTTAAGGATTCGGGCAAAAAAAAGGAAAAAATTTCCAAAAAACGCTTGCGTATCCCAGACCTTTGCTTTTATATTTGCATTCACATTTGCGGTTAGCCGTAAGAAGGGCACCCGCAAGGGATGCCCCAACACACCCACACCATCACACCTTCACACCCACACCCTTTCTTGCGGATGTAGCTCAGCTGGTAGAGCGCAACCTTGCCAAGGTTGAGGTCGCGGGTTCGAATCTCGTCATCCGCTCACTGCCTTCTTCGGAAGGCTTTTTTTTTAAAAAGAGTGCGCCGGGATTAAGTTTTCGGTTATATTTGCAAAATGGGCACCCGCAAGGGGCGCCCCAACAATTGCGGAAATAGCTCAGTTGGTAGAGCACTAGCTTCCCAAGCTGGGGGTCGCGAGTTCGAGTCTCGTTTTCCGCTCCAATTTTTAATGGTAAGGCAAAAGTGCCTTGCAAACCACTGCCCAGATGGTGGAATCGGTAGACACGCAGGACTTAAAGTAAAATTTGAGTGCGCAGAAGGAAACTTTTGCAGTAGAATCCCTCAAATTCGGGGAAACCTCCCTCCTACTCTGTAGGAATGGCAATCCCGAGCCAAGTTTCGGTAATTTTTTATCGAAAAAGGTGTAGAGACTAGATGGGGGACGCCTAAAGAGATTGATCCATGGCGAAGGGATAGTCCAGACCACAAACACCTGCAATGCGCAGGTAGCGGCGAAAGTCGTAGTTGGTAAGAAAATCCTGTGGCCATCCGGCCGTGCGGGTTCGAGTCCCGCTCCGGGCACGAAACTTCTGTCGAGTAAATTGGCAGAAGTTTTTTTTATTTTAGGGCGAAAAATAAAAAGGGATAAACTATGTTCATCAAATTTGGTTAGTCTTAAAAGCTAAACAGATGAAAAAGATCCAATTAACCTTTGTTTTTATTCTATTCACCTACCTTGGTTTTTCTCAAAGTGATTTCGCTGATCTAAATAATTCTCGCCTCAACAAACAACGCCAAGGCATGCTCGTACTCGGCACTTGGGCGCTGGGCAACATGGCCGTCGGAGCAATCCGCCTTGGTCACACCAGCGGTGAAAATAAAGCCTTTCAACAAATGCAAATCGGCTGGGGTGCGGTGAACCTTGGCATTGCTACCTTGGGCTATTTCAGCACGCTCAAGGTTGATCCCAATGGCTGGGATACTTTCCAGAGCGTCCAAGAGCATTACAAAATCCAAAAAATCCTGTTGTTCAATGCCGGTCTGGATGTGGGCTACATGCTGGGCGGCGCGTATTTGATGGAAAGAGGAAAACGGGAGGTGAAAAACGCAGAGCGCTTGCGGGGTTTCGGGCGTTCGATCCTGATTCAAGGTGCTTTTTTGTTGGTATTTGACCTGTCCCTACACAGCATTTTGAGCAGCGACAATCAAAAACTCAAACCATTGTTGACGCAAGGCAGCATTGGTTTTGCGCCCAATGAAGTGCACTTGCGTTTGAATTTGAGCAAATAAAGGCGGCGTTGGCTATTTTTTCACCTGGCCAGCAACCTTGAAT
>JAIXOO010000153.1 GCA_027486765.1 Saprospiraceae bacterium | reverse complement strand
TACTACCGCGATACCTTCCGCCGCTACAAAGAAGGGGTGACCAGTTACATCGAATTGCTCGATGCCCGTACCCAGGTCACCAACCTCGATGTGCGCCGTTCCATCGCTTACTACAATGTGCTGATGCGCAAAGCCGAACTGGAACGCGCCCTGGCTGCTTATCCGCTGAAATAATTTCGAATTTCGAGATTTCGGATTTCGGGATGGCGTTGCATCAAAGATGCAACGCGACTCCGAAATCCGAAATCCCGAAATCCGAAATCCGCTTGTCCGAAACCCTATATCTCCAATTTTACAATTCATTGTCATGAAAATACAGTTTTTTCCCTTACTTCTTTCCTTGTTGATTTTGGCAGCTTGTGGCAAAAAAGACCACAGTACCGAGAGCAACAAACCCGCACCCGACACTTCAATTCCCGTAAAAGTTGTGGACGTCAGCAGCGAAGTCATCTCGGTACCTGTACAGGTTTCGGGGATCGTTTCTGCATCCAATGAGGCACGGCCTGCGTTTAAAACCGGTGGCATCATCGCCCGCATTTTGGTAGAAGAAGGCGCATTCGTGCGCCAGGGCCAACTCTTGGCTACCCTCAACCTCACCGAAATCAACGCCCAAGTACAACAAGCCAATGAAGCCGTTGGCAAGTCCAAACGTGACCTTACTCGCGCCAAAAACCTCTACGCCGATAGCGTGGCTACCCTGGAACAGGTACAAGATGCCACCACAGGCTTGAGCGTTGCGGAGCAAAACCTGCAAATCGCTCGCTACAACCAGAGTTATTCCGAAATCCGCTCACCGATCAGTGGTAAAGTGGTCAAAAAACTGATGAATCAGGGTGAAGTGGTTGGCCCAGGTACGCCAGTGTTTTACATCCTGGGTTCGGCGCAGGCCGATTGGGTGGTCAAAAGTGGCCTGGTTGACCGGGATTGGGCGCGCCTTAAGCTGGGCGACCGCGCTGAGGTAAAACTTGATGCTTACCCCAACCGCAATTTCGCCGCCAAAGTCAGCCAGTTAGCTGATGTTGGCAATCCACAAAGCGGCACTTTCGACGCTGAATTTGCCTTCACGGGCACCATGCCGCGCCTCGCCGTAGGCCTGATTGCCTCTCTGAACATTTACCCCAAAGAGGATGGTGCCCACCCCATTGTGCCCATTGACGCTCTGGTGGAAAGTAGTGGCAGCAAAGCCTTCGTTTACGTGTTGCAAAGCGACAATACGGTCAAACGCACCGAAGTGAGCATCGGCCAGATTTTTGAAAACAAAGCCATCATTGCCTCTGGTTTGACTGCGGGTAGCCAGGTGGTCACCTCGGGTGCGCCGTACCTAGAGGATGGGAGCAAAGTCAAAGTGATCCAATAAACCCTAAATGACCCGAACCTTTCCAAGATGAAAATAGCCGAATTTTCCGTCAAAAATTACCAGTTCACCATCATCATTTTTGTGATGGTGCTGTTGCTGGGGCTCAGCGCCCTGTTCAATATGCCAAGGGGAGAAGATCCTCCTTTTGGTGCCCCCATCTTTGTGGTGCTGGCCGTGTATCCCGGAGCAAGCCCGGAAGACATCGAAGAACTGCTAGCCGACCCCATCGAAGATGCTCTTTCTGAATTGGAGGACATCAAAAAGATCAACACCGACTGCGACGATGGTCTACTACGCCTGCAACTGGAATTCACTTACGGAGTAGATGTAGACGCCAAAAACAACGATGTCATCCGGGAAGTGAATCGTTTGCGCAGCAGTCTGCCCGATGACCTCTTGCTATTGGACATCATCCGGGCTTCTTCTTCCGATGTGGCCATCTTGCAAACCGCCATTACTTCGCCCACCGCTTCTTTTGAATCCATGAAAGAACAGGCTGAAGAACTGAAAAAACGTTTGGAAAAAATCCGCGACCTCAAGGAAATTGAAATTCAGGCCTATCCCGAGCGGCAGGTGGAAGTGGAAGTCAATTTGGAAAAAATGGCCCAAAATCGCCTGGGGTTGAACCAGGTATTGGGTGCCATTCAGGCCAACAACGTCAACATTCCTGGCGGTAGCGTAGATGTGGGTTCCAAAAAATTCAACATCGAGACCACCAGCAGCCTCGAAAATCTGGACGATTTGCGCAGCGTCGTGGTGCAAAGCACCTCGGAAGGGCGGGTCGTTTACCTGCGCGATATCGCCAATGTGCAATACGGCGAAGCCGACGAAGCCCACATCGCCCGTTTCAACGGCACCCGCGCCATTTGGGTGATCACCAAGTTAAAAGACCGCAAAAACATCATCCAGGCTGACGAAAAAATCAAGCCCGTCGTTGCCGAGTTTGCCAAAGAATTACCAGCTGACATGAAACTGGATACGGGTTTTGATCAGGCGGTGAATGTAGAGCACCGTTTGGGTGGCCTGGGGCGTGACTTTGCTATCGCGGTATTTTTGGTGATGTTGACCCTGGTGCCGCTGGGCTGGAGAGCTTCCCTGGTGGTGATGATTTCGATCCCCTTGTCTTTGTCGATTGGTTTGGCGCTACTCAATTTTTTTGGGTATACCCTCAATCAGTTGAGCATCGTTGGCTTGGTGGTATCGCTGGGTTTGTTGGTGGATGACAGCATCGTAATCGTGGAAAACATCGAGCGCTTCCTGCGCATGGGTTATAGCCGCAAGGATGCCGCGATTTTGGCCACCAAGCAGATTGGCGTAGCCGTGGTAGGCTGTACTGCCACCTTGATCCTGGCCTTTTTACCCCTCGCTTTTTTGCCGGAAGGTTCTGGTGAGTTCATCCGTAGTTTGCCCATGGCGGTGATGCTGACCGTGATAGCCTCCTTGTTTGTGGCCATCACCATCATCCCGTTTTTGTCCAGCATGTTGTTGCGCCAACACGAGCAGTCAGAAGGCAATTTTTTCATGCGGGCCTTCAAACGGTATTTGAACGATCCTTACCGGGTAGTTTTGTTGTGGGGTTTTCGCCATCCGTTTTTGACGCTGTTGTTTACGGGTTTGATTTTTATGGGGAGTTTGATGTTGGTGCCCAGCATTGGCTTCAGCTTGTTCCCGGCGTCGGAAAAACCGATGTTCAACGTGGACATTGAAACACCACTGGGTACCAGCTTGAAAGAAACCGACCGCATTGCCCACAAAGTTGAAGCGGAATTGTGGCGGCATTCTCGCGTACGCACCGTGAGCACAAACGTGGGCAAAGGCAACCCTCGGGTGTATTACAACGAGTTTCAGCGCAACCAGGCCCCCAACTACGCCCAACTCTTCGTACAGGTAGAGTCCGAAATGCAAGTGCCCGAAATTGTGGCCCTGACGGATAGTTTACGCCTGGCCTTTGATCAATTTCCTGGTGCCAAAATCCAGGTGCGCCGCTTTCAGCAAGGCGCTCCAGTAGCTGCCCCCATCGAAATGCGGATTTTGGGAGACAATTTGGACACCCTGCGCAAACTGGCTTTTGTAGTGGAAAAAATGGTCAAAAGCACCGAAGGAACCGTTTATGTGACCAACCCACTGCAAACCCAAAAAACCGACCTCAAAGTCATCATCAACCGGGAAAAATCAGGGCTCTTGGGCATCCCGGTAGCCGAGGTAGCGCGTACCATCCGCATGGGCATCGCGGGTTTGGATGTGAGTGAGTTCCGCACCAATGATGGTGAAGAATATTCGATAAAAGTGTCGGTGGCGCGTACTGAACAGGAAGCGCTGGAGGTTTTTTCCCGCATTTACATCACTTCCTTGAGCGGTGCCTTGATCCCCTTGAACCAGATCGCCAAGTTGGAACTGGGCGCCTCACCTTCGCAGTTGCGGCACTTCAACAAGGAGCGCTACGTGGGCATTACCAGTTTTGTCCAAACGGGCTACAATACCGCTCAACTGACCGACGAAATCCTGGCCAAACTGGCGGCTTACCCCTTCCCGAAAGGGTACTCTTACGCGGCAGGGGGAGAAAGGGAAAGCGCGGCGGAATCCTTTGGGGGCATCGAAACCATCATCATCATTTCCATCTTTGGGTTGTTGGGGATTTTGGTGCTCGAATTCCGGACCTTCAAAAGTACCATCATTGTATTGTCGGTGATTCCCTTGGGCATCATTGGGGCGCTGACCATGCTTTGGCTAATTGGCGAAACCTTGTCCTTTGTAGCGACCATTGGGATGATTGCACTGGTCGGGATTGAGATCAAAAACTCGATCCTGCTGGTGGACTACACCAACCAATTGCGCGAACAGGGCATGCCCTTGGAGCAGGCCATTACGGAAGGGGCTGAGACGCGCTTTTTGCCCATCTTGCTGACGACCATCACGGCCATTGGGGGCTTGATCCCACTGGTGTTGGAAAACTCGCCGCTGATTTCACCCTTGGCTTGGGTATTGATTGGAGGTTTAATTAGTTCAACGTTATTGAGCCGGATTGTGACGCCGCTGTTGTACAAGTTGTTGCCGCCAAAGGTGGAGGTGAAGAAGGTGGTTGAGGAGAGTGATGAGGTGGATTTGGAATTGGCGCATTGAAAGGTCATAAGGTAAATCATCCCAAATTTTCAAAATAATTCCAAAGCGACACAATTTACACAGAGAAAGCACTGAGAGGCACAAAGGACACAAAGTTAGACGTTGACGATACTTCGCTTGGTGTTCTCTTTTTTCCTTTGTGCTAAATAATTGTGTCGCTTTGGTCTTGTTTCACCAAAATGTAAATCAAGGAAATTCTGAAAAATCTAGACTTTATTTTTCTTTCTCAAAATAGGTTTCCCGGATTTGTCGTAACTTGCCAACAAAAAAAATGCGCCTGTTTCTAACTTTACTCTTGGGATTTGTTTGCTTACTAATGAATGCCCAAAACAATGAGGGAATTGTTGTGTACAAAAATACAGACTACCCTAAACAACGGCTTTTAACTGTAGATCCCGATGCGCCAAAAGACATTGTTGAAAAGACTCCAGACTCGATTATGACCGTTTACCAGCTGAAGTTCCAAGCTGCTTATGCTCATTTCAAAGAGGTTGCTTATTACCAGGGTGATACAACTAAAGTCGGCAAAGACAACAGCAAATCAAGTGTAAGAAGACTTATTACATCCAAAGGAATCTATATCGACCAAGCGCAGAATCTTCAATTGGACGAAATGGATTTTGTAGGAATAAAATACCTCGTCAAAGAACCTATTAGTGTGATACGATGGGAGATTTCCAAGAAAAAGAAGAAGATTTTGGGGTATAAATGTACTGCAGCTACGGTTGTATCAGATACCGTTGACGGAAAACCGCTGATCACTACGGCATGGTTTACGCCTGACATTCCTGTGAAATTCGGCCCCAAATACTATGGCGGCTTACCTGGGCTTATTTTGGAAATTGATATTGACAACGGAGCGATTGTAACGTCGGCTACCAAAATTACCTTAGGAAAACTACCTGCCAATTCTATTGTGGAACCCAAAGACGGCATTCCACAGACTCGCGCCGAATTCACCAAGTTCTATACTGAAAAATTGAAATTGGTTACCGATATGATCAATGCAGAAAAAACGAAAAACCTCCCTGGCGGCACAAAAATCATTCAAGGTGAGCTCAAGAAAAATTGATCTTTTGAAACCATCGCTAAGCGACATCAATAGGGGTTCCTGAAAAATGCCAATGAGGCACAAAAAAATGCCAATCGGAATAAAATTCGGTTGGTTTTTTTTGTTTGTGCGTTAGTTTGGTACTGTCCAGGTGAAGGGGTTTAAAACTGGTTTCCCAAACCACCTCACTAAAGTTTGGAATTGGCGCATTGAAAAGTCACGAGATGAATCGGCTTGATTTTTGTGAAACATAAAGCAATATAATTGTTTATCAGACTATTGAATCACATTGTGAAGGACAAAATATTTCATCATGATCACCTGTTTGCTCAATCTGATCTCATTGCTGTTTGTAATGGATCAACCTGTTTTTAGCCAAAGTGTGGATGCCCCTACAATTACGGTAAACTTTACCAATGTCAGGAACAAAGAAGGCACGATACGATTGTGCGTTTTTAAAGATCAAGCCAGCTTTAGCACAGAAAAAGCATCCAAAATTATGCACCTTGCTAAAAATGAGCTTTCTGCTGGAAAAATGACTACCAGTGTGGAATTGCCGAGTGGCACTTACGGAATCGCAGTGCTGGACGACGAAAACAGCAATGACAAAATGGACTATGCACTGATGATGCCCAAAGAGGGATTTGGTTTTTCAAATTTCTACCTGACCGGGCTGAGCAGACCTAAATTTGACCAATTCAAGTTTGGGGTGAGTGATGCCAATTTTTCAGTCGTGATTAAAATGAAATACATGTAGGAGGTGGACGGATTGGGTCTGAAGCTAGTAAGACAGAACCTGTGAGCAACATTGCTGCTCAATCTTTTTTAAACGTCAAATCCAATCTCCCGTACTCACTTGACGATTTATCCGCTGTGATCTGATACGTGTATTTGCCCTCCTTCAATTTTTCCTCACCAAAATAATCAATCGGTTGCAGCACATACCGTTTACCGTTGATTTTCAACTCCACGTACGCATAGCGGTAGGCTCTGGAAAAGGAGCGATAGCCAGAGGTTTCGCCTGCCGCTAAATTTTCGTACTCCCGCTCTTCGTCGACCTTTACTTTAATGTCCTTATAGGTGAATTTGCTAGTGTTTTCTATACGAATCAGGATATTTCCTGTTTCGATAATGTCTTCTTTTTCCTGTTCTTTTTCGCAACCCAGCAAGAGGAAAACAAACAACGCGATAATGCCTAGATTTTTCATCAGTTTCCAATTTAGCGCTTAGACAAATCAATCTCAGTGGACAAGACGGATTGTGAGACGATTAGGTTGGAATCTAATGGCTTACCTCCCTCACCCCGGCCAACAAATCTTCCCCATCACCACCGAAGGCACATTGTGCCGATCCCCAAAGGAAGTAAAGCCTCCTGCCACCGCCTCATTGGCTAAAATGGCAAAAAGCACCGCCTCCTTCGCATCGCCCGGCACCCCCAATACATCCGTCGACTGAAAACTAGCCCCGGGAAATTGCGCCTGGATCGCGCCAACCAAAGCCGGATTGTGCGCCCCGCCGCCGCTCAAATAAAAAGCAAAAGGCTGAGTACCAATGACCCGTTTGATGCCCGCCACAATGGTATCTGCACTGAATTGCACCAGCGTGCGCAATAGATCGGGGGCACCCAGATGTTGGGTATTGGTCTTTTGCTGTGCGGCTTGTAGATAGCCCAGGTTGAACACTTCTGGACCGGTTGTTTTGGGGAAAGGCGCTTCGAAGAAGGGATGGCTGTTTAAAGCGTCCAACAAGGCAGCATTGATTTGCCCTGACAGAGCAATTTTTCCATCTTCATCATAATCCAGATCGGGATAAAACTGGCGGGTGATGGCATCCAGCAGGGTATTGCCCGGGCCAGTATCGGTGGTAAAAACTTTACCCGCATCCAGGTCACCAGGCAGGTAAGTGAAGTTGGAAATGCCGCCCATATTCAATAAAATGCGGTCTTCTCCAGCTTTGCCCAGCACAAAATAATCGCCGTAGACCGCCAGCGGCGCACCTTCGCCACCTGCCGCAATGTGGCGCATGCGAAAGTCGGCCAAGGTGATGATGCCCGTAGTGTGGGCCACGTGATCGCCGTCTCCAATTTGGAGGGTGGTATTGCCGTATTCCGCTAGCCCATGTTGGGTTTTGGGCGCATGGTAAACCGTTTGTCCGTGGCTCGCTACCAGATCAACCTCCGCCACTGAGATGCCCCATTCCAACAAACAAGCATTGATCATTTGACCATGCAAGATGCCAATTTTGGGATTCAGGAGACAAAGGTGTTGGAAGTCGATTTCCCGTTTGGCAAAGATCTGGCGGATTTCGGCCTTGAGTGCCGCATCGTAGGGCACGGTGCTGAATTTTAACAATTCCACTTGAGTATTGGGTCCCGCACCGCGCAAGGCGCAAAGCGCTACATCCAAACCATCCAGCGAGGTACCTGACATCAAACCAATGATGTGGCGCACGGGTTTTTGGGCGATGTCGTAGAGCTGTTGTAAATATGGGTTCATTGGTAGTTGATTTTGATCAAGCATTTTAAGTCAACTCAACACACACTTTTTGCTTTTCTACTACCATTTTATCACTATAAACAATCAAATCTATTGCGCCTAAATGTACGCCAACCCGATAACGACTCCCTTCAAATACACTCCAGCGCACTTCGGCTTCAAGGGAACCAGCAGATGGCATGGTTTGTATTTTCAAATATTCCGGACGGATGAGCACCCGGTCGTCGGGTAAAACTTGCCAGTTGTGTGCTCCAAAATACTGCATGACCAGTTTTTGCTCCAAAATATTGGCCTCTCCGGTCAAACCTGC
>JAIXOO010000341.1 GCA_027486765.1 Saprospiraceae bacterium | reverse complement strand
TATGGAGCAGGCAGTTCAGGGGCCTTGTGTGCGGCCCTGTATGCACGCTACGCCCTCCAGCCGATTGGGCGTATGGATGGAACCCGCTACCCGGAGCTCAAACGAATTTTGGGGCAAATAGAGAGCTTTTTCCACGGTTCCAGTTCTGGTACCGATCCTTTGATCGTTTATTTGAATCAACCAGTTTTGCTACAAGCCAACGGCAGCATCGAAACCATTGCAGTGCCCGAGTGGCCAGATGCAGCCAGTGGCTTCCAGTTTTTTTTACTGGATACCGGTATTCAACGCAGTACCGCTCCATGGGTAAATTTGTTTTTGGAACGCTGCACCGAAGCGGCCTACCTTCAGACCATACAACAGGAAATGATTCCTCTTACCGCACACGCCATCGAATCATTTCGTACTGGCGACTGGGTAATTTTATTTGACTGGTGGAAAAAAATCAGCACCCTGCAACAAATCCATTTTGCCCCGATGATTCCGGAATCCTTTCAGGCATTATGGGCAGAAGGGCTAAATACTGGGCATTTTGCCCTCAAATTGTGCGGCGCAGGCGGCGGCGGCTTCCTACTGGGCATGGGAAAAGCTGGGCATTTACCACCTAAGGCTATAATACTGGTGTAAAGACGTTGCATGCAACGTCTCTACCTCCGTTTCACTTTTCACTTAAAAAAGTACTACTATGAAAAAAGCATCTTTGATTTTAAGCTTTGCGTTGATCGCAGCCATCCCATTGTTCATGGCCCTGAGCCCCAAAGCTGAAAAACCTGCTGCCAATGAATGGCGGGTTGTCACCGTAGTGGAATCTGTAGTACCCGGCAAACTGGGCCGCTCCAAAGTCCTCACAGTAGACAGCAACGGTGCCACCTCCGAAATCGAAATCCAAAACATTTTCAGTTTGACGGGCATCAACTTTACCAATTTGCAAACCAACAACCGTAGCGTTACCGATCTTTTGGCCAAAAATAGTGCCGATGGTTACGAATTGGTGGAGGTTGTACCCGGTAATTTTGGCGACAACAATTCACAAGGGATTTTTATGACCCGGTTCATTTTTAAGAAATAGGCCAGATTCTGGGCGCTGTAGAGACGTTGCGTGCAACGTCTCTACGACACATCCCACATTTCTGCAATTTTTCGCAGGTAATCTTTCCCTTCCACAGCCTCCATCATGTACGCAGGCAAGGACTCCAGCCCAAATCGCCCCGCCAGAATCCCCGTCGTCAGCGCTGCCAAGGAATCCACATCCCCGCCCAAATAAACCGACTTTTTTAAAGCATCAAATGCATCGCTGGCCTGTTTCAGGATGTACAAAACTGCTCCTGCGGTATACTTCGAATCCGAAGGCAAACCCTTGATACCCGGTAAAAAATAGGGCTCTCGAATGGGCTGAAGGCCACAAAGGATTGTAAATTCAGCATCACCCAAGTTATCATAGACCGGGAGTTCATCTACCGATTGCAGGTAGTTTTGATAGCCCTCATCCAGTTCTATTTTCTGCAAACAATAAGGAATCAAACCTTCAGCAGTTCCATTTTCCACTAAAAAATACCGCGCTGCACGGGCTACAATTTGGGAAGACTGTACGGCTTGGGCATTGGGGTGAGTGGATAAAGCATTGACGGCCGCATAAGAATTGACCAAATCTTCCTCCACCAAACCAAAAGGGATTGCCCGCATGGCTGGAGCGTTGCCCGGATTGGCACGATGGCGCTGAAAATCGCGTACCTCCGCCATGCTCAGTCGCCCTTCGTAATACCAGGCCATCGAGCCGTGGCCGTTGCGGCCATATCCCTTGCGCTGAAGGCCCTCGCGGTATTCAGCCTCCCAATGGTCTACCAGTACTTGTTCAGTGATGCCTTGACCACTGCACAGGGCTTTGATGGAACCAATGGTCATCTCGGTATCGTCGGTATAATCCCAAGGCTGGTAATGGGCGGTAAAAGCTGTCAATTTTTCGGGCGCGACCTGGATGTGCTCACGCATATTGATGAAGTGGGTAAAATCGACGTGTTGGCGAATCCAGTCGCGGTCCTGGAATTCGAGACCAGCGGCGTAGGCGTCGCCGATAGCGAGACCGAGGAGGAGGTTAGAGAGTTGCATCTAATCAGTATTTCCATATCGGGTATTTACCCGTTTTGATCACTCGAAAAGCAGTTAACTGAGCATAAGTCCTTAATCCAGCTTCAACCCTACTTCATTCAAGTAAGCTCCGATATTGATTTGTACTTGTTCTAAGATGTCTATATCCTTATTCCACTCTTTGATTTGCCAATCTTCATTCGCCCGGGCAATTAGTACAGTTTTAGCTGGCGTAGTGACCCAAATCACCTTTTCTACACCAAAATCCAAAAGTTTTTTTGTCTTGTTGTGAACGTAGCCTTCTGTACCCAAACTAGCAGTATCTATAGTGATATCCACCTCGATAACTATTTTGGGTGGCAGAGAAAAATAGTTCTCATTGATGTTTGTAATCGGTAATGAGTCACGCTCATAAATTAAAATATCTCCCGAAAGATTGCTACCCTTGTCGATATGCAGCCCGGCTTCATTGGTAAAAATGAGGTACTTTTGGTCGTCTAGATTTTTGTACAGGGTTTTTAAAATAAACCCGATGATAAATGCTTGCAAAGAACTCGACCCCATAATTTCCTCTATAGTTTTTGAGCCATTCAATACCTCTTGATATCCTTTATAATAGATGGGCTGCCCATTCAAAATTTCCGCTACCAGAAACTTGGGTACCTTTTTAACAGATTTTTTAAGCCGATTTGGCGATTTTTCAGCAACCATCTTTGTGGGAATTTAAGCTAAAAATAAGTAAAAACTCCAAATAATACAAACGGCGTGAGCAGCCCATCCGTTCCACTCACGCCATTCTATTTTCTATCTGAATCTTACACCTTTTGAAAAATCACCGTAGCCAATGGCGGCAAAGTAAACTCAATCGAGTGATCTTGGCCATTCCATTCCTGCTTGTCGGCTTTGACGGTACCATTGGGGTGGTCACCAGTGCCATTGTAAATTTTGGCATCACTGCTGAGCACTTCTTTCCACTTGCCTGCAACGGGTACACCAACGCGGAAGCCCTGGCGGGTGGTAGGGGTGAAATTGCATACGACCAGCAAATTTTCCTCCGCTTTTTCGCCTTTGCGCAGGTAAGCCAGCACACTGTTTTCCCAGTCACCATGCTCGACCCATTCAAAACCTTCCGGGTGAAACTGTTTTTCATACATCGCCGGGTAGTCGGAATAAAACTTGTTTAGGTCGCGGACCCAGGCTTGCACCCCTTTGTGCGGGCCAAATTCGAGCAACCACCATTCCAGGCCCCGTTCGATGCTCCATTCGCTAGTTTGACCAAACTCGCCGCCCATGAAGAGCAGTTTTGTGCCAGGGTGCGTATACATGTAGCCGTACATCAAGCGCAGGTTGGCAAAACGTTGCCATTCATCCCCGGGCATGCGGTCGATCAGCGGGCCTTTGCCGTGTACCACCTCATCGTGCGAGAGGGGCAACATGAAATTTTCGGTAAAGGCGTAAATCAAGCTGAAAGTGATCTCCCCATGGTGGTACTTGCGGTGGATGGGATCCTTTTTGAAATAATCCAAAGTATCGTGCATCCAGCCCATCATCCATTTTTGGCCAAAACCCAATCCGCCTGCATAAGTAGGTTGGGATACCCCCGTCCAAGCGGTTGATTCTTCCGCAATGGTGATGGCATCGGGGAACTCCCGGTAAGTCATCGTATTGAATTCGCGCAGGAAGGAAATGGCTTCCAGGTTTTCCTTGCCACCTTGGGGATTGGGAATCCACTCCCCTTCTTCGCGGGAATAATCCAGGTAAAGCATTGAAGCGACTGCGTCTACCCGTAGGCCATCCACATGGAAACGATCGAGCCAAAACAGGGCGTTCGACACCAGGAAGTTGCGCACTTCATTCCGGCCAAAATTGTAGATTGCACTCTTCCAATCCGGGTGAAAACCCTTGCGCGGATCCTCGTGCTCGTACAGGTAAGTGCCATCAAATTCGGCCAAACCATGGGCATCGGTAGGGAAATGCGAAGGAACCCAGTCCAGGATGACACCAATACCGCCCTGGTGCAGTTTATCAACCAAATACATGAAGTCTTCCGGGGTACCGAATCGACTGGTGGGTGCAAAATATCCGGTCACCTGATAGCCCCAGGAAGGGAAATACGGGTGCTCCATCACGGGTAGGAATTCCACGTGGGTGAAGTTCATTTCTTGCAAGTACTGCACCAAATCCACGGCCAATTCACGGTAACTCAGCGATTCGTTGCCATTCTTTTTCCAGGTGCCCATGTGTACTTCGTAGACGGAGTAGGGCTGGGGTTTGCCTGCTTTGTCCTGGCGTTGTTTGAGCCAATCCTGGTCTTGCCAGGAATAATCGTTTTCCCAAACAATCGAGGCTGTTTTAGGTGGCACTTCCCAAAACAAGGCATAGGGGTCACCCTTTTCCACATGCCGCCCGTTTTGGGAATGGATGTGGTATTTGTACAAGGTCCCTTTTTCCAGGCCGGGAATAAATCCTTCCCAGATACCCGATCCGTCCCAGCGCGAGGTGAGGGGATGTTCTTGAGTATTCCAAAAGTTGAAGTTGCCAATCACCGAAACAGACTGTGCATTGGGTGCCCACACGGAAAAGTATACTCCTTTTTGGCCATCGACTTCGATCAAATGGCTACCCATTTTTTCATAAATCCGAAAATGAGTGCCTGATTTGAACAGGTAAATATCGTAGTCGGTAAAAAGGCTGTGGTTGATTACCTTACTCATACATGCAGAGATTGGAGGCTTCGACAGACCAGGGCCTGCCGTTACTGATGGAAAAAGCGAATCGTACAAAATGAATGAAAAGAGAGAGGTAATACAATTTCATTGTACCCTGACCTGATCTTTGTTTCATACCCTAGCAAAAATAGCAAGGTAATGCTAAAAGAGAAGTGATCTGAAAAAAAAAACGCAGCATTACCAAATAAAGTAATGCTGCGCTGGAAAAATCCCTGGAAGTAATTACTTCTTGGGTGTTTCCTTTGCTTTAGATTTTGCAGGTGCCTTGGTGGTTTTGGCAACCGTAGTAGTGGTTTTAGCAGGAGCTTTAGCTTTGGCAGGAGCTTTGGGAGCTTCTTCCTTGGCCGCCGCGGCAGGCTTTTCAACTTTAGGCGCACCAGTTGCTTTAACTTTTTTGCCACCATCCGCTTTGCCAGTCAATTCACCGTCGACTACGGCGGATACAGAAACCAAAGAGTTGGTGATGCCATCAAAAGGAGAAGGCACATAAGCATCGGCAGCCCAATCGTTTTCCCAACGTTCGTTGTTGATCGCGTAGCGGAATTCGTAGTTGGCACCTAGGGCCAATTCAATGGATGCAGTGTATTCAGTTTTGCCAGCCTTCATAACGAGGCCGCTTTGCCAAGTCCAGTTATTGAAGTCGCCCAATACGCGAACTTCAGCGCCATCCTGAACAGCAGTGGTAGGCAAAGAGAAAGTAACCTTACAAACTTTTTTCGTTTTGGAATAATCCTTCTTCAACATGTCATCTGGTATTTGTGGTTGAATGAATCTATGACCTTGTTGCGATCTAAGCAGGTGATGTGATGGTGCAATAAATAACGCAGAAAAATCAGAATGTAGTTTTTTGCGTCACACCAAGTGTATTTACAGGGCAAATTTAGGAGCTATTATTTTGATTTTCAAAGCCCAAGGCTTTTTTTCTTGTTTTCTAAACGTTAGATGAGCTGAAAAAATATCTGACAATTACGCATTTCTTGAAATAATATTTATCCAGATGCAAAAAAATCTGTGGCTTTTTTGGAACCGAAGAAGTTCAACGAAATAATCAATGGAAATAAAAAAATGAAAATAAATGTGATTTAGTTGAGAAAGTTGAGGAGTTGAGAAGGTTGAGGCTACCGCAAACGACAGATTTTCAACTTTCTCAACTCCTCAACCTTCTCAACTCCTCAACTATTTTAGAACTTACCGTTCTCGTAATATTGCAAAATTATTTTCCAAATCAAGTGGCGGTATTTGGCCGAGATCAGGTTGCCATTTGATTGGGTCAGGTTGTTTTTTGCCAAAATGTATTCTGAAGTATTGGCCGTTCCGGCGGTGAAGCGTTTTTCAAACAAACGTACATTTTCTGATTGTGCCGCCACTTGTTGTTCAGCTGCTTTCCATTGCTCCTGGGTCGCCCGGTGGTTTTGCACGGCTTGTTCTATCTCACTGCGGAGCTGGTTTTTTACATCAGCCAGGTTATTTTCGGCAATGTTTTCGTTGATTACCGCCCGTTGTACCTGTTGTTGGATGGCACCTCCCCGAAACAAGGGCAAACTCAAGCCAATGCTCATACTGCCGTTGCGGGTAGCGTCCAACTGCGAAAAGTAAGCTTCTGTGCGTGTACTGGTAAAAAAAGCACCGTAATTCCCCTGAAAATTAATGCTGGGAAAAAAATTGGATCGTGCTGCCTCCACCCCTTTTTGGGCACTTAAAATGCGCAATTGGGCTCCTTGCACTTCGGGTAAGCTGGCTTCTGCTTTTTGTAAAAGTGTCGCCGAAGCCATTGCATCAGCCGGACTGTTGATCGTTTGGATGAGGTTGGCATCCAATTGGGCATTCATGTCCACTGGCTGGTTCATTTGTTGGAAGAGATTGACCTTGGCCAGCTCGGCATTGTTGCGGGCACTTACGGCATTGAATTCCTCATTGGCCATCTGCGCTTTGAGTTCGTATACCACTACTTCGTTGGCCACTCCTGCGGCTACCCTTTTTTGAGCCAGCTCAATCTGCTGGCGGGTAGCGTTGGCTTGCTCTTGGGCAATGCGGAAAAGCTCCTGATTGGCCAGGGCATTGAGGTAAAACGTGATGATGTTGCGCCGAATCAGGTTTTTGCTGGCTTCCACATCTTTGATACCCGCCTGAATGGCTTGCTTCTGTTGTTGACCCTGGTATTTTAGCCCAAAACCATTAAAAATAGGCACTGACAGGTTCAAACCATAACCATTGCTGAGAAAAACTTCATCGATCCGTTGGTTGGTATTGACGTCGATGCTGCGGCCAAAGTTGAAGTTTTGGCCAAAATTCAGGCTCAGGTCGGGCAGTTGTTGCGCCCGAATTTGCCGTAGTGACACTTCGGCCAAGTCAAGCTGGTACCCCGAGTTTTTGATTTGCAGGTTGTTTTCCAGGGCAATGCGCATGCAGTCATCCAGGCTCAGGGTGCTTTGTGCTGTGTTTTTTGAGGCTCCGAGACTGAGTATAAAGAGCACCAAAAGTATGTTTTTCATAAATGATAAGTTTGGGGTTGAGAAGGTTGAGGAGGTTTAGGAAGGTTTAGGCTACCGCGAGCGACTTAGACAAGGACTTTGTCAAAATCGCTCGCGGTAGCCTAAACCTTCCTCAACCTTCTCAACCTCCCTCAACTTACTTCGTAATTTTTTCCTCCCGCTCAACATGTCCATCCAACAAGTGAATGATCCGCTGGGCATAAGCGGCATTCTTTTCGCTGTGGGTCACCTGGATGATGGACACCCCTTCTTCTTCGTTGAGTTTTTTGAAAATCTGCATGATTTCATCCGCTTGTGCAGATTGCAGGTTTCCGGTAGGTTCATCGGCTAAAATCAGCTTGGGTTGGCCAATCAGTGCGCGGGCAATGCCCACGAGCTGTTGTTGCCCACCCGAAAGCTGATTGGGAAATAAATCCTTTTTAGCCACCATATTGAATCGATCTAGGATATCTGCCACGCGGCTTTTGCGCTCAGATCCCGAGATTTTTTTGTACAGCAGTGGAGTTTCCAGGTTTTCGTATACCGTTAGCTCATCGATAAGGTGGTATTGCTGGAATACAAAGCCGATGTAGTGCTTGTACAGCTCGGTGCGCTTTTTTTCTGAAAGTTTGTGTACGGGTTCGTCCAAAAAGTAATACTCTCCCCCACTGGGTTCTTCCAACATACCGATGATGTTCAGCAGGGTACTTTTTCCAGCCCCAGAAGGCCCCATGATGGATACAAATTCACCTTCAAAAATATTCGCGCTGATGTCCTTGAGCACCCAGTTTTTCTGGATGCCACTGTTATGGTACTTTGCTATGTTTTTTAGTTGCAACATGTGTTGTATAAGTTGTAGTTGTCATTCATTTTTAATCGCAGTCACCGGATTGGCCAGCGCAGTACGCAGGCTTTGAATGCTCACCGTGAGCAGGGCCAGTACAATCACACTAAGGCCCGCTGCTGCAAAAATCCACCATTCTACCTCAATCCGGTAAGTGAATTTTTTCAGCCATTGGTTCATCAGGCACCACGCAATCGGGCTGGCAATGAGGATCGCCAACAATACCGGCCGCAAAAATTCGGTCGACAGCAGGCTCATCACGTTGCCAACCGTGGCTCCCAGAACTTTACGGATGCCAATTTCTTTGGCACGTCGGGCTGTGGCATAAGCTGCCAGACCAAAGAGCCCCAAGCAGGAGATAAAGATAGCCAGTCCCGTAAAGATGCCAAAAAGTTTGGCCATGCGGTCTTCGGCTTTGAAGAG
>JAIXOO010000042.1 GCA_027486765.1 Saprospiraceae bacterium | reverse complement strand
GTTTCGGCAAGTATCACCCGCATCTGAAACACATCGGCTACAATTTGTACCCACAACTCACTTTTGGCAAAACCGCCACTGGCGCAGATTTCCACATTTGCCCGATCTGCTTCAGTGGGGAGCAACACCTCGGCAATATGGCGCAGCCCCAACACTATACCTTCCAATGCAGCGCGTACAAAATGCTCCTGGCGATGTTGGATACTTAGGCCCAACATACAACCCCGGGCATTGGCATCCCAAATGGGCGCCCTTTCTCCCAGCAAATAGGGTACAAACAACAAACCATCTGATCCAGCAGGTACCGTACCAGCCTGCTCAAATAAAGTTTCATAGCTGGCTTCGCTGTGCAATACGTTCTCTTTCAGCCATTGCAAAATCACAGCACCGTTGTTGACTGCGCCCAAGCTCAGGTATTGATCGTCGATCAGGTGATAGCACTGGGTGCGCATTTCCGGGTCCACCTTAGGGCCGCGAACGGGGAGGCGGATGGCACCACTGGTACCAATGGTCAAGGCCATTTTCCCAGCGCCAATAGCCCCGGTGCCCAAACTGGCCAAAGGCCCATCCCCGGCACCGATGACCAGGGTATATTTCCCATCTAAACTTTTAGTGAAATAAGTGGAGGGGACAACAGCTGAAAGTTGATCAGGTCTAATTTCCAGGTCTTTCAAAATTTCCTGGTCCCAATCAAGGCTTTCCAAATTCAGCATTCCGGTGCCTGAAGCCATCGAAGTATCGACCTGATACATTCCGGTCAGGTGTTGCCAAACGTATTCTTTGGCGCTGATGAACTTGTGTGCTTTTTGAAAAACTGCTGGTGCTTCCTCTTTGAACCACCACAATTTGGTAAGGGGACTAAAGGTATGTAGTGGAATTCCTGTTCTTTGGTAAATGTATGGCCCCTCTTCGGAATCTCTTAATCTTTCGGCCTGGTTCGCAGCGCGGTTATCCGCCCACAACAAACAATCCGTCAGGGGTTTACCTTGCTCATCCAACAACAACAAACTGTGCATCGCAGCACTAAAACTAACAAAACTGGCTTCTGGGAAACGTTGATTTAGCTCCTGCAAACAGTCCGTTACTGCATGAAGCAAGTCCTCAGGTTTTTGAATGCTCCAGGTGGGTTGGGGGTGGTACATGGGGTACTCCCGACTCGTTTGGTACAATACTTGCCCGACTGGAGAAAAAACCACCGCTTTGGTCGCAGTAGTACCAATGTCAATGCCGATGTATGAATGAACCATTTTTACAGTTGAACTTGCTCCACTATTAATGTGCCTAACGCGACGGGGAGAAGCCCGGCAAAGTTATTAGAGTTAGGGAAAGTAGAGGCCATTCGGTATAAAAAAATACCATTCGAGGTCTTTTAACCGAACAGCCTCCTCGGACAAAACACTATTTGATTCAATTGAATTGCGAAATATAGGGGCAACCGCAAGGGTTGCCCCTACATTGGATGTTGTGCAGCCATATTGGGTTACCCCAACACACCCACACATTCACACCCACACTCACACCCTATCTTATTTATCCCACCAAACGCGGCTATCCAGGTCATCGGCGCCCTGGCGGCCAACTGCCTGATCGACATTGGCTTTGTTGACCGAAATTTCGGAGTTAGGATAGGTTAATCGGCGAATAAATGCCCCCTTAATCGCTTTGCCAGGGAAAGGGTTGGGAGCGAGTACGGGGAATCCACTCCTGCGGAAATTGGCAAAAGCTTCGGGTCCATTCAGGAATGAAGCAATCCAGTACTGGGTGTTGATTTGCTCCAGAGCTTTGCTGGCATCAAATGGATTGGCCGTCAAGTAGGCATCGATAGCACTACTAGCAATGGCCGATTTGGCGTCATACAAAGCACACTGCTCCATGTGCAAACGAACAGCTTTTTGGAAAACTTGTCCAATAGTACCCGTCGCCCAACCTCTTTGGATGGCTTCAGCCAACAACAATTGCGTTTGAGCAGCAGTAACCAAAAACATCGGAGCGGTGTTTTTAACCATCCGGGTGCGGTCAACCTGCGAATAATCGTAGAAGCTGGCCAAACCATCTTTGGTAGCTTGAGCTACAGCGGTACTGTTATCTAAACCAAGCGGCATGCCCACCTGTACAGCCGGATCGATGTTGGCCTTGGCTGGGGTTTGTTCGGACCCCGATTTGACCCCTACATAACGCACCGCAATCGCACCCAAACGAGGGTCACTGGTGTTTTTCAGATGGTCTGCAAAAGGTTTGGCCAAGTAAAAGTTATTGGCTTCAGTTGAATTCAACATTTGTCCGATGCCATTCACGTAGTTGGGATCGTGCCGAATGGCACAGTTGTCCGCATTGGCGTCAATCAAGGCCCCTTGTACCGCTTTTTGCACCGTTGATTGGGCCAAGGCTGCATCTACCTTTACCAGGCGCATCCCAGCCCGCAGGAGCAGGGAGTTGCCCAATTTTTTCCATTGGGTAATGTTGCCGCCATAGAGTACATCTGCTGTTTCCACGGTTTTGGCCGCATCTAAAGCCGCAGTCGCCTCGGTCAATTCCTTAATGATGTCCGCATAGATGGACTGTTGGGAATCATATTTAGGCAAAAGTACTTGGTCAGTATAACCTTTACCCGCTTCAGTGTATGGAACATCTCCGTAGGTGTCGGTCATCACCATCATGGCATGCGCTTTCCAAATCCGGGCCATGTTGTACAGATTGCTGCGGGTAGGCTGGTCTTTGGTTGACAAAATCACGTCTACCGCAAAACGAATGGTGCTACGGTAATAACGCTGCCAGGAAGCCTGGGTCGCATCGCGGTTGTCCTGGTTAAAATTAGCACCCGTGAGTACCCCCGAGTTGGGAGAGATCATCTGTTGAACGATCCCAATTTCGTATTGTACTGTAGTGGCTACAAACGAAGCATTAATCACGGAATTGTTCAAGGAAAACACCGGATTGACGCTGGTGGCCGCCGTTTTGTTGATGTTGAGGTCGTCAAAACCTTCATCACAGGCGGCAAGGGCCAGCATCGAAAATAAGAGAAGAGTATAGCGAAAGTTCTTTTTCATGTGCTGGTTCTTTTAGAATTTAACATTGAGGTTAAAACCTATGCTCCGGGTAGAAGGCAAGCCGGTGGATTCCATACCAACCAGGTTGTCAGAGCTGTAGCCAAAGGTTTCTGGGTCGATGTTGTCTACCCATTTTTTGAGCATCAAAACGTTGTTGGCTACGAAGCTGAGTTTTAAACCTTTGATGACGGAATTAGCAGGCAGGTGTTTGCCAAAGTCGTACCCCGCAGTAATTTGGCGCAACTTCCAGTAGCCACCATTGTACACGATAGGTTCTATCAAGGCCAATGAACGTACTACTGACCAATAATCCTGCACGTTGGCTTTCACGGTATTGGTTTCGCCCTTATCGTTTACTCCAGCCCCTACAATACCACCTTGATCACGTCCAGGTAAGGTCATTTTGTGTAAACCGTGGCGCACAGCGTTGAAATTGGTACCAGACAGCATCATGTTGCCCAGTTTGAAGTCCACCAAGAAAGAAAAATTAAAGTTTTTGTAGGTAAATCCATTGTTAATACCGCCAACCCACTTAGGCAAGGCAGAACCAAAAGAGATCAGGTCGGTGGTACGCAATGGAATCCCGTTGCCACCATAGACGATGCGCCCTTGTGCATCACGGCGGAAACCGAAGCCATAAATTTGGCCCATTTCCTGACCTACCACCTGGCGAAGTTCACCATTGAATACGTGGGTACCTACGGTGATGCGTTCCCCTGGCTTGTCTGTCAACAAACTGAGTACTTTGGTTATGTTGTACGATCCGTTAAAGCTCAGATCCCAACGGAAATTGGAAGTGCGCACGGGTACCAGGTTCAGCAACATTTCCACCCCATTGTTGCGGCTTTTTCCAGAGTTGATCAAAGTATTTGTAAAGCCGGAAGCGTCAGAAACCTGAGCAGATACGATCTGGTCATTGGTGATTTTTTGGTACACTGCTGCGTCCAGGGAAACCCGGTTGTCGAACATTTTCAACTCAAGCCCGATTTCAGCCTCCGTAGCACGCATGGGGCGCAGCCCAGCGTTGGGCAAAGTGAGACCTTGTGAGCCACCTACTGGTTGACCTGCTCCGGATGGGTTAGGATACAAGTTCGCGTTGATGCCATAAAACAGGTTGTTGGCATAAGGGGATACGTCGGTATCGCTACCTACTTCAGCATAGGCTGCACGAAGTTTACCAAACTTCAACCATTTTGGCGCTTTTCCAAATGCTTCGGAGAAGATGAAACTACCCGATACCGAGGGATAACTAATGCTGCGGTTGTCGGCAGAAAGGGTAGAGAACCAGTCATTCCGCATGGTTACATTCACATACAATATCCGGTTGTAAGAAAACTCGGCGGAGCCATATACGGAGTTAACTGCCCGCTCAGAAAGGCCATAAATTGGATCTTTTACCCGGCCGTTCATTACGGTGTACAAGTCACGCACTACGAAGTCGGTTACTTGCACTGAGTTCAAATCGGAACGGCGGTACATTTGATTGCCCCCTAAGTTGAAATCGAGGCCAAATTTGCCAAAAGTGCGGGTACCTGATAGTAAGAGGTCCATGTTGGTTTCCCGGAAACGGCGAGACTCCTGGGTGTACACCCCATTCACAAAACCTGCTGGGGCAGCTGCCAGGGAAGCATGGCCAGTTGGGAAGTTGTTGAAATCCTGATCCCGAGACCAGTAATCCTGACCTACACGGCCTTGAATAAATAACCAGGGGGTTAGGTTATACTTAACGGCCAGGTTGCCAAAGAGGCGATCGCGACGGATGTTCTGGAACTGTTCCGCAATCGTCCAATAAGGGTTGGTACGGTTACGGAAACGGGAATACACAAATTCATTTCCAGCAGCGTCGTATTTTTTTTCATCCAGCAAATCAAATGGCATGGAGTTAGCCATGTTATAGACTGCTGTAGGAATAGAGTTGTCCTGGTTGGCAATATTCGGTGGGTTTTGGTTGTACTCGTTGGAGTAGTTGATGTTGCCCGAGAAGCTGATTTTGCTGGACAAATCGTAGCCAAAACCCATGTTGATGGTTTTGCGATTAAATTTGTTGTTGGATACAATCCCCTGGTTGTCCATGTTGGAAAAAGAAAGATTGAATCCTCCTTTATCGCCACCAGTGGCCAAAGACAAGGTATTGGTCAGGTTAGAACCATTTACGAAAAACTTTCTGATCCGATCCCGAACAGGTACATAAGGCACGGATACCCCATCGAACAAAACCTGGGTCATACCGGGTTGGAATTTTTCTCCAAATGACCACTGTCCTGAGGTGGGGTTGGGCGCTGTGGGGCGTACACCATTTTCACCTTGTCCGTATTCGTATTGATAATCCGTAAAATCCAAGGGGGTTTCATTGGTGTAGTTGGAGTTAAAAGTGACTCCAATCCCTTTGCCCGTTCCTTTTGATTTGGTGGTGATCATGATGACCCCATCCTTGGCACGAGAGCCGTAAAGCGCCGCAGCAGTGGCACCTTTCAGGATGGTCATACTTTCGATGTCGTCAGGGTTAATGCTCGACAAACCGTCGCCCCCATCGGAGGTATTACCACCACCGCGCACGCCAATGGAGTTGTCGGCAGCAGCATTACCGGGGTTGGTACCAAAGTTGGTGTTGTCGATCGGTACCCCGTTGACAACGATCAAGGGGTTGTTTTGACCAGAAATTGAAGATTGGCCCCGGATGCGAATTTTGGAGGTTCCCGCAGGTCCTGTGCCCAAGCCCGAAATGTTTACCCCTGCCACTTTACCTTGCAGGGTGTTCATAAAATTGGAAGAGCGGTTTTCGGTAAGGGCTTCCGCTCCGACCGTAGTTGTAGCGTAACCCAATTTTTTTGATTCCTTGCGGATACCCAAAGCGGTAACCACCATTTCATCCAATTCCATGATGGATTCCGCCATGGTCACCACGATTTGGGTGCGATTGCCCACCCGCTCGTAAACGGTAGCAAAACCCGTTGAACTGAAAGCGAGGGTGTCATTGCTACTGGCAGCAATACTAAAGGTACCATTCACCTCGGTAACGGTACCTTTGGTGGTGCCTTTTACCAGAATCAACACCCCGGGAATACCTACACCCGAATTGTCATTGACGGTCCCTGTAATTTGTTGAGCGACGAGAAAATTTGCAAAAAATAAAAACAAGCCGGCAAGTAACGCGCCTCTGGGGAAACTAATAGCCCAGAGTCGACCAGTGAGTTGATTTTGTTCCATGATCCGATGATTAGGTTTTTAAAGTGCGTAATAAATCGTTACAAATGTCATGGATTCAAAACAAACCAACTTCCATATATGCTTGGCGGCGAATTTTGTACTTTTTTGCCCAAAGTTTGACTTATTTTTGTTGGAAATTAGCTTAAACAAGCGTGCTGGATTTTATGTACTCTAGGTTTCTTGTGCATAAAATCTTTTCTGAAGCCGACTATGAACCACTTATTGTTGTTGCAACAAGGCCAGGCGGAACAACTTCGACATTTTCCTTACATCACTGAGTTAGTAAAACTTAAAATCCAGAACATACAATTAAATTCATTTAACATCAAAACTCATTCCGAGCTCAGGGTGGGTTTGATTACCGAAGGAAAATTCGATTGGAACATTGCAGGACAAGGTTACACCCTTTTCCCTGGGGATACAGCATTGGCCTGTCCCTGGCAAGCCATTGGTAGTACCAAGGGAATCATGGACATTGGCACTTTGACTTGGATCGGCATTCAGCCCGAGTATTTTGATGTTCAGGGAAAACTACAATTGGGCACTTGGAGCGGCATTTCTGAATCTGAACAAGGCGTGATGGGCAAAATTTTGGCCATGAACAAAACGCCAGTATTGACCCGCTTTGGGGCGGGTGCGACTATTTTGCAAAGCATCGAATACGAAATCATGCAACAGGAAATGGGCTACCGTACGCGGGTCAATCACTTGCTGGATGAATTGTTCATCGAAATGGTGCGGCACTTGAGCAAGGCCGAAAATTTCAGGCGGGATTTCCCCCAAATTTTCCTGAAACTGGAGCAAACCTTGCGCAGTAACCTCGCTCACCCCTGGACTGTAGAAGAAATGGCGGGCCTGGTGGGTTTGGGCACTACCGCATTTACAGAAAAGGTAAAAGTGTTTACGGGATTTTCTCCCTTGCATTACCTCATCAACCTGCGGATTGCGGAAGCCATTAAGTTGTTGCGGCAAAGCAAGCACAGTTTGACGCGGATTGCGCTGGAAACGGGATTTTATTCCTCACAGCACTTTTCCTCAACTTTTAAAAAACTAACGGGTTACACGCCGCGGGCGTACCGGAAGAACCAGTAAATAACGGTTTTGAAATAAAAGAACTACTTTGACTAATGACATAACCGACGATCATGGATTGTATTCTTACCATTGACATCAATACCTCGGCAGTTCGAATCCATGCATTTGACCTCAGTGGAAAAGTATTGGGCATGCGGAAAGGTTCGTATCCCACTTTTCACCCCCAAGCAGATTACAGTGAGCAAGACCCCGAACAGGTATTCATCACGACCTTGTATGTGTTGAAAAACTTCTTGAACGAGCAGATTCATCCCCAAAAATACAAGGTCCAAGCCATCTGTTTTTGTGCAGCCATGCACAGCGTATTGGCTGTGGATAAAAATGGACGCCCCCTGGGGAATGCAGTCATTTGGGCCGACAATCGCGCGATCAAGCAGTCGAAAATGTTGAAAAACAGCCCAGAAGGCACCAGCATTTACAACAACACCGGTACGCCCATCCACCCCATGTCGCCCCTCGCAAAAATTGCCTGGATGCAGCAGCAAGACCCCGAACGCTTCAACCAAGCTTATAAATTCATCTCCCTCAAGGAATACATCATTTTACAATTGACGGGAGAATACCTTGTTGACCACAGCATCGCTTCCTCTACCGGGCTTTTTGACATCCATCAATTGAAGTGGAATGCCCAATCCCTGAGTTTTGCGGGCATCGACAAAGAGCAACTGTCCACCCCCGTTTCGATCTATTTTGATGAAGTGGGTTTAAAAAAGGAGTATTACAAGTCCTTGCGCCTGGCTAGCACGACCAAAGTAATTTTGGGTTCCAGTGATGGCTGTTCGGCGACCCTGGGTTCGGGCGACATTCGCCATAAAAGGGCAACCGTCACCATTGCTTCCAGTGGCGCAGTGCGGGTAGCTGGCAAAGAGTTTTTGGCCGATGAGCAGCAGCGCTTTTTCAATTACTTACTTGCCGACGACTACTTTATTTCGGGTGGGCCCAGCAACAATGTTGGGGTGGCTTTTGATTGGTTCACCCAGCAATTTGGCAATTTTCACCAGGGCCAGGAATTTGAGCAGGTGCGGGAAGAGTTGATCCGCGATGCGGTGTATGTGCCCGCAGGGGCCAAAGGTTTGTTGTTTCTGCCTTATTTATTGGGCGAAAGAGCCCCGATTTGGAATGCCAATGCCCGGGGCGTGTTTTTTGGCCTCAACATTACCCACGAACCCAAACACCTGCTGCGGGCTTGTGTTGAGGGAATCTTGCTGGAGATGTACAGCATTGGCAAACTGCTAGGTACGCAGCGTTCTTTCGACAGCATCAGCATGACGGGTTCTTATGCCAGTGTGCCGCTCTTTGCGCAAATCCTGACCGACATTTATGGTTTGCCGGTACAGGTCAATACTCAGGTGGACAGCATTGCGCAAGGCACAGCCTTGATCGCCTTGACCCAGATGGGGTATTTCAGTGGTTTGGAGGAAGCTTCGGCCAGTACCCATTTTACGGGTACGTATAGCCCGGATGAACAAAATCATGACTTGTACATGAAGTATTTTGAGGTTTTTGAACGCTTGAGTGGGAAGTTGGAGGAGGAATTTGAGTTGATTGCGGGGTTGCAGTGATCAATGGGTAGGGTGAATTGCGGAAATTTGCACTGGTCAAAAGTTGTAAAAAGTGACGTGACTCGGAAATCCAGATGATCTAATTTGCATTGAAATAGCCCTCAATGTAAATTATGGCAAACAACTACGATCGCATTTTCAAGGAAAATATTGAACCTTTACTCTTGCATTTATTAAAGAAAGTGTTGGGGTTATCACCTCCTAAGCTCGTTCCTATAGATGCAAAAATGCAGGTAACTCAGGAAGCAGAAATGGACAATATCAGGAGAGTTGTCCATGATGACGTAAATTTAGACTACGGCCTGCAAATTGAGTTTCATGTTAGTGATGAAGATTTACGAAAGCGTAACTTTCTGCATTATGCCCTTTTCCACCAGATTACAGCTCTACCCTTAAGGCAAATTGTTATTTATGCCGGTATGGGCTTGGGCACTCAAATCAAGAAAAATTACCTTTCGCTTAGTGGTTTGGAATTTCAGTTTGAAGTAATCGTATTAAAAAACATACCCAAAGAGGTGTTTTTAAACTCAACTATTCCCGAGGAAGTGATTCTGGCTATTCTTTGCGATTTTGGACAAGATGCGCCAGATGTGGTCATTAGGCAAATTTTAAGTAGCCTAAACAAAATCCTAAAAGGCTCTTTCAGAGTCAAAAAGTATCAAAAACAATTGTTAATTTTATCACGTTTAAGAAAGATGGAACTCATTGTAAAAACTCAAGTTGAAGCCATGACTATTCATTATGACATCGAAACCGATGGGCTATATCTTCAAGGGATTGAGCAAGGTAGAGAAGAAGGAATTGAGCTTGAAAAGCAAGAGTTCATTCAAACACTCTGGTCCCTCCAGGAGTTTTCATTAGAAAAAATTGCTATAATGGTCAAGAGCCCAGTGGAAAAAGTGACTGAAGTAATAGTGAGCTTATTACAAGCCGAGGGTTTGAATGAAGTAGAAGCACTCGCTGTTGTGGAACAATACAAAGCCAAGTTGGATTAGTCATCAAAATTACATGATCGAAGTAATCCAAGGCGACATCACCAAAATCCCTGTCGACGCCATTGTCAATGCGGCCAATACCTCCTTGCTGGGTGGTGGTGGCGTAGATGGTGCCATCCATCGGGCTGGTGGACCTGACATTCTGGAAGATTGTAAAAAAATCCGTAGCAAACAAGGCGGCTGTCCAGTGGGCACAGCCGTGATCACTACTGCGGGCAAACTTCCGGCGAAGTACGTTATCCATACCGTAGGCCCAGTGTGGAACCAGGGGAAATCCAATGAAGAAGCCTTGCTGGCCTCAGCTTATTTGAGTAGCCTTAAACTGGCTGTCGAACATGAGGTGAAGACGATCGCGTTTCCGAATATCAGCACAGGCATTTATCGTTTTCCGAAGCAGCGGGCAGCGGAGATTGCGGTGGATACGGTGCAGGCTTTTTTAAGCGAGAATTCAGGAATTGAAAAGGTGGTGTTTGTGTGTTTTGATGAGGAGAATTTGGAGATTTACAAGAAATTGCTGCAGCTAGACTAGCTCAGTGGCAATGGCAGCGCTCAATATACCTTGATAATCTTTTTACAGACGCTCACCCTCCCTTCCTTCGAAAGAATCTGCACAAAATAAATCCCAGGGGATATAGTCGAAACATCCAATTGAATCAGGGAAGCATCCAGCGGCTTTTGCAAAACCACCCGCCCCATCACATCCATTAGCAGAACGCTTGAGGTGCTTTTATTCAGGTTTAAATCATGTTGAATAAAAAGTTGGTCAGAGGCAGGGTTGGGGTAAATGTTTATTGTAATGGGATCATCTATGGTCTTCACGTCGTCGACAATATCCACAAAACACTTGCCTTTGTACAAACGAGGATGTGTATAAAGCAAAGTGTCATTCTGTTTGAAACAAAGTAAGTCTAGGAAGACTTGAGGGGTAACTGGCACAAACATAGTATTGCTTAGATCAGGAAAAAAGCCAAGCGTACTTCCAATGCCTTCTATCCAGGAATAGGCGTAGCTCCCCATAAAGACACCGTTGTCTGGCTTTCTACCTATTTCAAAATTAAATCTTGCTCGCTTGACCTGATCATCATACACAACCGTGTCAATGGAAGCAAGCCGAAAAAGTACACACCTGAGAGCGTTGGGGTTACAATTCGGTGATGATTCATCAATCCAACCAACAGGGAGATTGAAATCATACAATAACCGTGGGCTGAGCTCACCTTTGTCTATAAAAAAAACGCGGTTTGATTCATTGATGTAAGCACCAACATAGTGAGCAGAGTCAATCCTAAATGCTTTACCTGTGTTGATATATAGTTTTGTAAAAACCTTATTTTGTATGGTAGTGTCTCCTCGGGGAGCATAGTGGGAAGTGATGTAAACTGGATCGTAGTCACCGACTACCGTGACTACTCTACTCCATTCCGCATTTTTAGTGGGAAAAGGCAGGTAACTTTGGGCTGACAATTCAGCTATAAGCAATAAACAGCTACATACCATGCAGAATAATAGTTGAATCATTTTTCGCATAACAACTCATTTTAAATGATCCAGGCTGTTGATTCGCAAAATATCACAACAATTAAAATGCAAAATGCGCACTATACTTCACAAGGGCAAGTGCCAAGCGAAGCTTTAAAAGCCAATGGCCGACAATGCCAGGCATTTAACATTCAATACAAACTTTCCCCACTTTTCCCCACCTACATTTCCCAAAAAAAACTATATTTCCGTCCTTTTTCTTTTCAAAAACGACCAGAAACGTATGTCGGAAAACAAACCAACAACCCAAGCGCACCCCCACATGAAGGAGTGGTCGCAGGAACTAAAGGGCCAGAATTCCTGGACCATGTTCAAGGTAATATCAGAATTTGTGGAGGGCTTCGAGACCTTGAACGTCATTGGCCCCTGTGTATCCATCTTCGGATCTGCGCGGACCAAACCCGACAATAATTATTACAAACTCGCCATAGACATTGCCCGGCGTTTGACCATCGAAGGCTACGGCGTCATCACTGGCGGCGGCCCGGGGATCATGGAAGCAGGCAACAAGGGAGCCACCTTGTATGGCGGTAAATCGGTGGGTTTGAACATCAGCCTGCCTTTTGAACAAAACAACAATGCATACATCGACAACGATAAAAACCTGCACTTCCGCTATTTTTTCATCCGCAAGGTCATGTTTGTCAAGTATGCCCAGGCATTTGTAGCTTTACCGGGTGGTTTTGGTACCATCGATGAGGTATTTGAAGTGCTCACTTTGATCCAAACCAAAAAAATCAACAAAGTGCCAGTGATTCTAGTGGGCACCAAGTACTGGTCAGGCCTCAAACAATGGATGTTCGATGTCATGCAGGAAGAGGAGCACAACATCTCGCCCGGCGATCTGGATTTGTTGCCGCTCACCGATGATCCCGAAGAGGTCATTAAAATCATCAATGACTTTTATGGGCATACCAATAAACTAAAGCCGAACTTTGAGCTGTTATAGCGGGGAACAATACTTTATGTTATTTTTCTAAAAACCAATTGCCAATGCGCCTTCGCAGCAGTATCATCGGCCTGTCTTTGCTTTTTTTTGTCGTTCAGCTTCAGGCCCAAAGTGGCTTGGCCGATAGCATCCAACGCATCCATTTGTGGTTGCACCAACACGTCAAAACCAGTGCTGAAGGCAGCAGTTGGCCCGTAATTCCGGGCGATAGCGGTGGGCGGATCGGTTTGGATTTGTACAGCGGCATTCCCGGTATCGTGTTGTTTTACCTGGAAGCTCATCACGCTACCAATCGGGCGGAATACCTCGAGGAAGCCAAAAATGGGGCTAATTTTTTGCTCACCCGTTTGCCCGAGCAGCTGGGCGAAATGGACGCGCAAGGCAAAGTCGGGCTTTTTTCTGGAATTTGTGGCGTAGGTTTTACTTTGCAAGAAGTATACAAAGCCACCAAGGACGCCAAATACAACGAAGGGTTCCAGCGTGTGCTCAAATTGCTGCTCAATGCTGCCGAAACCCGGGGCGAAACAACCCACTGGGGCTACGTTACCGACATCATTGCTGGTAATTCCGGCATTGGTCTGTTCCTGCTATACGCTTACCGGGAAACCAAAAACTTCACCTACCTCGAACTGGCCGCCAATACCTGCAACTGGCTCATCACCGCAGCCCAACGCGTCAACACCGAACAATGGAAATGGCGCATGTGGCCCGGTGCGGAAAGAACGATGCCCAATTTCTCCCACGGCACCGCTGGGGTAGCTTATTTCGCAGCGGAAGTATTTGCCATTTTAGAGGAAGGCCGGTATTTGCGCGTTGCACTGAATGGTGCCCGGTATTTACAAACCTTAAAAAATGCCGATGGCCTGATTCCACACCACGAAGAGGGCGATGGCAAACAACTCTTTTATTACGGCTACTGCCACGGCCCGGTGGGTACGGCGCGTTTGTACTACGTGTTGTACAACTCTTACAAAAAAGAACGCAAAACCTGGGTAAAACCCTGGGAGGCGGCGATAACAACCCTCTTAAAATCGCCCATTCCGCAAGAACGTACACCAGGTTTTTGGAACAATGTGAGCCAGTGTTGTGGCAATGCTGGGGTAGCCGAATTCTTTTTGACTTTGTATCAAATGGAAGGCAAAAAGAAATACCGCAATTACGCCTGGCTCCACACTCAAGATCTGCTCAAACGCGCAACCTCCGACGCCCAGGGCCTGCGCTGGATTCAGGCAGAAAACCGTACAGAGCCCGAAGCATTGGCCGCCCAAACAGGGTACATGCAGGGTGCTGCGGGCATTGGTATCCTGCTTTGTCATTGGTTGGAATTGGAACAAGGTAAAAAACAGTTGATTCGTTTTCCAGATGAACCTTACGGAAGGGAAGCAAAATAAGATTGTAAATTGGCTGGCTCTTTTTTGAAAACTAGGTTTACAATTCAAGGCAGATAATCGTCATTTCAGCGCAGTTTAGCGTCACTTCATTGGGTTTTGTCAAAAATATTGTCACTTCCAGGCAACCTATCCCTATCTGGATTCGTTCTTTATTCGATTTTGGATGAATAGAGAAACCAAATTCTACGGACTGTTGTCTTACTGATGATCCTGTTAACCCAAATATTTCATCACCTAAACTGTGAAACTGTGGTAATGGCTAAAAAGAGTAAATGGACCGCCGAGGACCGTATCATTGAATTGATTGCATGGGAACTCAACATCCCTTCCTCGCGCATTAACCCCCACACTGACCTCATTGACGATTTATACCTAGACTCGGTTGACAAAGACTTGTTGATTGCAAAATTAGAATCTCAATTTGGCGTTTTCCTTAACCAAGAGCAAGCCGCAAAAATTGACACGGTGCGGGATGCTAGTTTTTTCCTGCAGCAAAATGCAGCTTGAAAGTGAAAAATGAAAAATGAAAAATGAAAAGTGGGTTCACCTTAAGGTTCCCAATTTCTAATTTTTCATTTTTCATTTTTCATTTAGTTTATAACCATTCTCGTACTTCTTCTTCAAATACTCATTTGCTTCTTTCTCCTCAAATTTTCCTTTTTCACCATTCCAGTGCAAGGCTTGTCCACTGCGGTAAGCAATATTGCCCATTTGACTGACCATACATACCCTTGCGCCTATACCTATGCTCGCTTTCGCAGCTTCGGGCTCTTTCACTTTAACCGCCTCCATGAAATTTTGTACGTGTAAATCCAGACCTGAAGGGCCTTTTGCTTTTTGGGAAGGCACTGGTTCAATGGCCTTGTTGTGAGGGATTACCTCCCAGTCCTCCCTGCTGATGACCAAAGTGCCATTTTCCCCAATGAATGCAGCACCTTGGCCCCGATTGTAATTACCCAGGCCAATGCCCATCATGTGCTCCCAGGTCAGGGTGAAATCGCGGAAATTGTATACGGTAGTGAGGGTATCGGGGGTTTCCTGAGCGTCATCGGGGTAACCCAATTTACCCCCCGCTGCCAGGATGGTATGGGGCATTTCGGGCTCCATAAATTGTAGCACTGTATCAATCATGTGTACACCCCAATCGGTCATTACCCCTCCGGCATAGTCCCAATACCAGCGAAAATTGCCATGAAAGCGGTTGGGATTAAACGGCCGCTTGGGTGCGGGGCCCAACCACAAGTCGTAGTCCACTCCAGCAGGCACCGGGCCATCAGGTGCCTTGGGGATGCTGGATTTCCAGCCGACATAAGCCCAGGCCTTGGTGCTGCGAACCCGGCCCAATTTACCGGAACTCAGAAATTGCCTAGCCTCTTCCAGGTGCGGTTGACTGCGTTGCCATTGCCCAACCTGAATGACCCGACCAGAGCGTGCTGCGGCCAATTCCATGGTTTGGGCTTCAACGATAGAGTTGCCAATGGGTTTTTCCACGTACACGTCTTTGCCCGCAGATACAGCATCCAAAAACATCAAGCAGTGCCAATGATCTGGAGTTCCGATGATCACGAGGTCTACCGCTGGATCGGCCAATAAATCCTGGTAGGCTTTGTACAATTTGGGCGCAGGCAAGCCCGCTTTTTCCAAGTCGGCCTTGCGGCGGGTAAGCACATTATTGTCTACATCGCAGAGGGCTGCACAAAAACATTGATCATTTTTCAGGAAAGACTGTAGATCGACAAAGCCCATCCCGTTGCAGCCAATCAAGCCCACTCCAATGCGGTCATTGGGGCTAATCAAACGGCGTTGTGCAGCAATGAGTTCTAATGGTAAAGTGCCAAATAATCCTGCTCCCAGTGCAAATTGCCCAGTCTGTTGGATGAATTTTCTCCGCGAATGCCCCATAATCGATATTTATTTTTGCCCCACTACTTTGAATACGAAGCTCAAGTCGTTGATATTATCTCAGCAAGGTCACGGAGCCTCGAACTATTTCTGTTTTGCCGGTGCGCAATAACGCTTCCGCCATGAACACATATACGCCAATCGGTGCTTTTTCCCCATTGATCAATCCATCCCAGCCACTCTCTGGCGTATTGCTCAGGTTCTCGGTAGCAAAAACCTGGCTTCCCCAACGGTCAAAAATTCTCAACACATTGATTTTTTCAACTTCCTGAGCGTAAAATAAGGTGAAAAAATCATTCTGGTTGTCGCCATTTGGGCTAAAGGCATTGGGGGCATAGATGCGCAGGCGTTTTTCCACCAAAACCATCAGGTTGTCGCGCAACACACAGCCGTTGGCACTTCTTACCGTCAGCTGAAAGACGGTAGTGGTGGTTGGGCGGGCGATGATGGCAGCCGAATCCAGGCTTTGAAATCCGGTACCAGGTTGCCAGGTAATGGAACTGGGGTTAAAATTGATTTGAGGTTTAATCAAGACACTATCGCCCGCAAAAATGCTGCGATCTGGACCAAGATCCAGGCTCAGTTCCGAGGAATTGGGCACCCGAACATTTCGGGTAGCAATACAATTGTTGCCATCACTGATGCGCAAGGTCCGATTGCCCGAAGCCAAATCCGAGATGGTCAAGGGTCCGCGAAAAGGAGCAAAAGCTGCTCCATCCAATGAATAAGCATATGGTCCTCCCGCACCTGTTATATTAAGGATGCGCAATTGATTTTTTTGACCAGGACAAACAGCCGTGTCCAAGGCAAATTGAAAGCGCAAAGAATCTGGTTCGGTTAAAGTAACACTCACTGGCGCTGCCTGACAACCCGCACTATCCGTCGCCACCACCTGATACGTTCCTGGCCCAAGGTTGTTGATGCTTTGGGTATTGCTGTTGTTGTTCCAGGCGTATCGGTAGGGGGCGCTGCCACCTTGTACCTCCACCATTGCCGCGCCATCAGCAGCACCAAAACAACTGATGTTGTAAGGGCCAAAGTTGCTGGTCGCTCTTGCCGTAGCAATGGGCTCACTGATGGTAATCGTCGCGGAACTATTGGGATTGACGGCACAAGAACCCGTAGTCGTTTTTACCGATAACAAGGTAAAAGTTGCTGTTCTGGATAAAATAACCGGCAAAACGGTTCCATTGCTCACATTGTTGAAAGGAATGGTATCTCTTCCGTTCGTGATGATGAGGTTAAAAAGAGCACCTCCACTGAGTTGAAAGCGCAAATTACCCGCACCGCCGCCGCAGATGGTGGTGTCACCGCTTAGGCTGCCATTCGGTCGGGGTGAAAAACGTAGATCCACCGAGATGATGCTATCACAACCAGCGGTAGTGGTTAAAAACTCTATCCCCCTCGGGCGGCTTGCATCATAAACCTGTCCATTGACGATCAATTGTTCACCCTGACACAGGTCTCGCCGAATGAGTGTGGTATCACTTTCCTGGCTCAAAATGTTGACCACTTGATTGATGAGCGCCGGGCAACCATTGCCATCAATAATCGAGGAGAAAAGGATCGTTGCAGCTCCATTCCTTGATGGGCAAAACACCAGGGAATCCTGATTGGCATTGGCAACCAGGCCATCAGGCTGAATGGCACCACCTTCATTGACAATGAAGCCTAAGATAAAGGGTGCTTTGCCTTGAAAAGAAAGCGGCAAGCGGGTACAAGTTCCCCCACAAAGGGTATCTCCCGCAGGCACTGTCAAACTGGGAGGATTGGCCAATTGCAGTACGACTGGAATGGCCCGACTGCGACAGACCCCATCGGTGGTAAGCGCATAAACGGTGGTAGCACCTGAGTTAAATTGATCGGGGTCGACGATGGTATCACGTAGGTTTTGATCCCGGTACCACTGCACGACCAATCCAGTATTGCCCCGAATCTGGCCATCCAAGGCAGTCAGCGCGAAGGTCGCCTGAGCATTGCCATTGGTACAAGCCACCACTGGATCAACAATGGGTTGAATGCTTACTCCTGGGGTAATGGTAACCGTAGTAGGTCGGCCAAAATTGGAGTAAATTGGGCAAGCATTGGCATCGGTAACTGAGATGATGAAAAAAGTTGTGGTCTCCCCTACCCTCGTGGCAATGGTGTCATTGTTTTGAGCCTGTGCAACCTGGAAGGTGTCCAAGCCATCGCTGTATTCAAGGATAAACGGGCCACCAGTGGTCGGCAAACTCAGGCGCAACACTTCATCAATGGTGTCGCAGCCTTGACAAGTGGTACATTTTAACTCAATGCCACTATTGGCGATGGTAAAACGCGATGGAATGGGTGGCAAATTGGTGCAGGAACTTGCTGTCTGCCAATTGGTTGGATTGGCAATCCGGGAGATCCATTCCAATTGGGTGGTTGAGGTATTTGGCCCGATATAAGCAATGAAGTCAGTCGCATTGCTCGTAGGTGCCATATTGAAACAGTTGGCTACATCGGGGTGTAGTTTGGAATCCTGTGAGGAGTCATTGTTGAGCCATTGCGCTTTGGTGTTAAAGCCGAACAAAATCCGGCCTCCAGTATACGTTGCATCCTGGTTAAAATTACCCGCAGTTCCGCTTCCCTGATTCCAGGTGCCGCCTTGCATGAAATAAAATTGATCACCACCAGAACTGAGGTTGGCCGCATTTATACTTCCTTGGGCACTAAAAGTCCAGGTATCGTCCGGTAAAATTGCGCGGTAAGTCGTACTTCCAACTGGTGGAAATTCAAATGTAATCACCGTTCCTGCGGTGATCGTATTGCCGCTGCGTGTAGCGCGAACAAATCCTTCCGAATTGCCCCAACGACCAGGAGTCAAACGCTCCCAACCATTGTCGGTAATGTCGATATTGGTACCCGCAGTGATGTCTTTGAAACAAATAAAACTGATGCGGTCAACGGCGGTTCCGCTACAAGCTGAATTGTTGGCATTTACCTGGACAATGGCCAGGTCGCCAGGTTCCAGACGGGTTTGGGCTTTGATCCAAAACACTTGTAGACAAACTAGAGCAGTGATTAGGAGTGGCCGTACGGCTAATGGCTTCATGGAATAAAATAGTTTATAGGATTTGGGCAGACTGGAAGTTTTAGGCTGTCTTTCCAACGTTGAACTCGACATTCAAAGTGTTAAGCTTCGATTAAGTTTATTTTCAGTTTTTTTTTTCCTAAAAAGACTTATCTTTGCGGACACTTTTGACAAAAGTTCTTTAACAATGAACGGGCTCATACCTTTTTCCTTACCAATCAAGGGTTTGCGCAATGGGGTACACGAGTTCCAGTATGAGCTAGGGGCTGAGTTTTTTGCCGAGTTTCCGGAATCGCCGGTGCAAGATGGAAAACTTTCTTTAAAAGTTATACTGGATAAGCAACCAACGCTCTTTGTGCTCGATTTTGACTTCGCTGGAACCGTCCGTACGGATTGTGACCGCTGCCTAGCCGAAATTGATCTTCCAATTGCCGATCATCAATCATTGATCGTCAAGCTCAGTGAAGAAAACGAAGTGGAAGATGATGAAGTGATCTACATCCACCCTGAATCTTCGGAGCTAAACGTTGGTACGTTTGCCTATGAATTCATCATTCTGGCAATCCCCATGACCCAAACGTACGATTGTGTAGCGGATAATTATCGGCAATGCAACCGGGAAATGCTCGACTTATTGAGCAAAAAACTAGTCGACAGTACCGATGCCCAGGGCAATCCAGAAGCCGGAGAAAATCCAATTTGGAGCGCGCTCAAAGATTTGAATATTAATAACACTAACGAACGGGATTGATTCCCGATAAATTTTGGAACGATGGCACATCCCAAGAGTAGAGGATCGAAGCAGAGAAAGCATAAGCGTAGAACGCACTTCAAAACGGTTGCGCCAACCGTAGCTACTTGTAAAACCACAGGTGAAAAACACCTGATGCACCGCGCTTATTTCGACGCGGAAGGTAACATGTTCTACCGCGGCAAGATGTTTATTCAGTCAAAAGAACAAGCACAGGAAGAAGAGCAACAATAAGCAGTGGGGCAAAAATAAGGGCTCATTTTTCTTGAGCCAAAGGATTAGATAAGGCACTTGAAATTAAGCGTTTACTTATCTAATCCTTTGTCAAAAATGAGCCCTTATTTTTTTCGCCCTTAAGTCGCTCAACATCCTGACGAGTCCATGGAGACCATAAGAAAATAGCTCCCATCAGTTGATTTGATGTGGGGCTTTTCTTGTATACCTATGGATAAATACCATGGATAAATCCGTGGGTATGTTCCATACATGCCTCTTCCCACGGCTAAAGCCATGGGCTGTTTCGTGTGTGCGCTCCCACGGCTAAAGCCATGGGTTGCGTACGGTAGCAAACACGATCTCCGCCACCCCACGGATTCATCCGTGGGAGGCCATAATACGGCACCACCCCACGAATTTATTCGTGGGAATTGGGAAACCATATACACCCACCCATGGATTTTTTCGTGGGCGATGGGAAACCACACACAACCCACCCATGGATTTTTTCATGGGGCATCCATTGAAACGCCATGAAAAAAATCATCAAAACCGACAAGGCTCCCGATCCCGTTGGCCCTTACAGCCAGGCCATCATCCACAATGACACCTTGTACGCCTCCGGCCAAATCGCCCTGGATCCGGCTACTGGTGTCCTCATCACCGATAGCATTGAGGCAGAAACAACCAGGGTGATGCTGAACATCCAGGCCATTCTGGAAGAGGCCGGGCTTTCGTTCAAAGACATCGTCAAAGCATCGGTTTTTGTCACCGACATCAACAACTTTGCCCGCATCAATGCGGTGTATGCCACCTATTTTGATGAGGCTACTGCCCCAGCCAGGGAGTTGGTGCAAGTAAGCGCACTGCCCAGAGGGGGCAATGTAGAAATTTCCGTTATTGCCGCATTCGACTAGAATATACCCTTGCAACCATGAGTGATAAAAAACGTGTACTCTCCTGCATCCAGCCTACGGGTGACATGCATTTTGGCAACTACTTTGGGGCCGTAAAAAACTGGGTCGACCTCCAGGAAACCTACGAATGTGTGTATGGCGTAGTGGATTACCATGCCATGACCATGCCCTACAATCCGATCAAATTGCGGGAAAACACCTGGGAGCTGATCTTCAACCTCATGGCAGTAGGCATTGCACCCAATAATTTGTTCATTCAGTCGCTGGTTCCTGAACACACCGAGTTGTGCTGGATATTCAACTGTTTTGCCTCCTATGGGCAATTGTCGCGCATGACCCAGTTCAAGGACAAAAGTGCAACATCCTCAGAGGGTGAAGACGGCTTTATATCTGCTGGTTTGTTGGACTATCCTGTACTTCAGGCTGCGGATATTTGCATTTACCGTGCGGATTACGTTCCAGTGGGCAAAGACCAGGAACAACACCTGGAATTGGCTCGCAACATTGTACAACGCTTCAACAATCAGGTGGGCAAAGAGTACCTGGTGATGCCGGAGCCTTTGTACACCGAGTTTACCAAAATCACTTCTACCGCTGACCCCAGTCGCAAAATGAGTAAAAGTGCGGGTGAAAAACACTACATCAGTTTGTTTGCCGAAAGTGATAAAATCCGCAAGCAGGTGCGCTCAGCCGTAACGGATACAGGTGAAAATACCGGGGGCGAAATGAGCCCGGGGGTAAAAAACCTGTTTGAGTTGCTCAAAGCCTGTGGTAAAATGGAAACCTTCCATACACTCAAAGCTGACTACGACGCGGGTGTTTTGAAGTACGCGCCACTCAAAGAAGCCGTTGCCGAAGCCTTGGTAGAAGTCTCAGAAGCCGCACGCAACAAACGTGTCGAACTCAACACCCGCAAAAAGGAAGTGAAGGAAGAAATCAAAGCATCTTCTGAACAAATTCGTCGCCGGGCTCAACAAACCTTGAAGGAAGTAAAGGAGTTGGCAGGTTTGATGAACGTCAAATATTAAAGCATATGAAAATCATCTGCATCGGACGCAACTACGCCGAACACGCCAAAGAGCTCAACAACGCAGTACCTGAAGATCCGGTGGTCTTCATGAAGCCTCCTTCAGCCTTGTTGGTAGGCGATAAACCTTTTTATTACCCCGAGTTTACCCAGGATTTGCATTACGAAGGGGAAATTGTACTCAAAGTATGCAAAAATGGCCGCCATGTGCAGCCCGAATTTGCCCACGAGTACTACAATGAAATTGCTTTTGGCATCGACTTCACCGCCCGGGACATCCAGTCCAAATGTAAAGCCAAGGGTTTGCCCTGGGAGATTGCCAAGGGTTTTGATGGCTCCGCAGTGTTGAGCGATTTTGTTCCGATGGATCAAATCGCCGACCCTAAATCCATCCGCTTCGAATTGAAGAAAAACGGTGAAACCGCTCAGAAAGGCGACACCGCCGATGTGATTTTTTCCTTTGATGACATCATCGTATATGTGTCCAAATTCTTCAAATTGCAGATGGGGGACATCATTTATACGGGTACCCCGGCGGGGGTTGGTCCGGTGAAAGTTGGGGATACTTTGGAAGGGTTTATCGAGTTAAAAAGTGGGGATAAGCAGTTTTTGACTTGTGAGATAAAGTAGAAGGAGTAAGCAAATCGGCACAGATAAATTTTAATCGCGCCACCTATGAGCCTTAAGCAACATTCTTTTGCCTTCCTCCTCAGTCTAAGCTTTTGGAGTATACCATCTGAATCATCGCGCCCCAAAAGCCCGCCCAACATCGTTCTGATTATGGTAGATGACATGGGCTGGAGCGACATTGGGCCCTACGGGGGCGAAATCCCTACCCCCAACCTGGATCGATTGGCAAAAAATGGATTGCGATTCAAGCAATTTTACAACACCGGCCGTTGTTGTCCTACCCGCGCCTCTTTGCTCACTGGCCTTTATCCCCATCAGACGGGGGTTGGCCATATGGCCGAAGACCCCGAAAGCCCTGATCAGCATCAATGGGGCACCTATGGTTATCAAGGTTTTCTCAACCGCAATTGCGTCACTCTGGCAGAAGTATTAAAAACCCAGGATTACCATACGTACATGGTGGGCAAGTGGCATGTAGGTATGCATGGTGCAGAAAAAAGGCCTCTGCAACGAGGCTTCGATCGGTATTACGGCCATTTGGCTGGTGCTAGCAGCTACTTCAAACCACAAGGGGGGCGTGGCCTTTGGGCCGATAACCAAAAACTGGATCCACCAAACGACCCCAATTATTATACCACCGATGCATTTACGGATCAGGCCCTGCGGTTTTTACAGGAGCAAAAGGACGACAAGCCCTTTTTCCTCTACATGGCCTACAATGCCCCCCATTGGCCTCTACACGCCAAGCCTGCTGATATTGCCAAATTTAAGGACAGTTACCACCAAGGCTGGGATGTTGTCCGCAATAAACGTTTGAGCAAACAAGTGCAAATGGGTTTGATTGACCCGAATTGGGCTTTATCAGCACGTGACAAAAGGGTGCGCCCCTGGGATCAACTCTCCCAAAATGAACAAGATAGTGTAGCCTACCGAATGGCGGTTTATGCAGCCCAGGTCTATGCAGTTGATGCCAATATCGGCAAGTTGTTGCGCCACCTTGAACAAAAGCGTCAAATGGACAATACCTTGATATTGTTCCTATCCGACAATGGTGCCTGTGCCGAAAATTACCACGAACTGGGAAGCCAGCCCTTTCAACGCATCAATGATCCCAACTACAGTGGGAGCGTTTCTTATGGCATCGGATGGGCCAACGCCTCTAATACTCCTTTTTTTGAATACAAAGTCAAACCTTATGAAGGGGGTATAGCCACCCCCATGATTGCCCATTATCCACGCTTGATCAAATCACAACGGGGCAAGTTTAGCAATCAAGTTGCTCACCTGATCGACATTATGCCTACCCTGCTGCAATTGAGTGGAACAAGCTACCCAAGCACCTTTCACGAGGGGAAGCCTATTCAAAAACTGGAAGGCCTGAGCCTGGTCGATAACCTAAAAACGGGCAATGTGCAAAGCAGGCCTTATTTGTTTTGGGAGCACCAGGGTTATTGTGCCATTCGCAAAGGCGATTTTAAAGCAGTAAAATCGCTTGAAGACGCCAACTGGCAATTGTATGATCTCAAAAAAGACCGGACCGAACAGCATGATTTGGCAGGGCGATATCCAGTTTTGGTGCAAGAACTGAATGAAAAATGGAATGCCTGGGCAAAAAGCCACTATGTATTGCCAAAACGGTAAAAAGTACCAAACAGTTATTACGCGTAACTTATGCTCATGCTTATTTATCGTTTGTTAATCAAAGTCCCACAACCATTGCTTTGCTGCTCTAAAAAAAGGGCAGCCTGAAAATCAGGCGACCGACCATATGAATCATAATCACTTTCCGAACAATAAGGCCGCTGTTTATTTAGCTTGTCAGCATTACACTTCTTTGCCAAATTAATTTGAACCTTAAAAAAGGGAGGAAACAGAGTCCCTCCCCTTACAAAATAAATTCTCATAAAAAAAAAACGCTCTTTAAGGAGGAGGACATCGTCTCTTTAAGAAAATGTCCTCCCTCCTATTCAATTTATTTTTGCAGCAACACCATCTTCTTGGTGTCGGTAAAGTCCGCAGTCTCCAAGGTATAGTACAACACACCACTGGCTTTAAGCTGTTCTTGCTTAATGCTCAGCTGATTGTTGCCTTTGGCGTAATTGCCTTCTACTCGGTAAATCAAAGCACCTTTCACATCGCGAATAGTCAATACAGCCTTCGCGGCCTGAGTCAGGTAAAAACTCACTGCGGTTTCTTCGGAGAATGGGTTGGGGACGTTTTGGTGCAGGGCAACGCGCTCGGCGACAGCTTTTGCTCCAAAGGCCAGTTGGACACCCATTACTTCGTCGGATTGGTTGTAAGCCTCAATGTTGGTCAGGCGACTGTTCAGTATTAGTGCTCTACTAAGGGCGGTATTGGATTCGGCCTTCAGTTTGAGCGTAAATAGGATGGTCTCTCCTTCGGCGCTCCCTGCGGGGGCACCCGTGAGGGGTGCCCGTACGAAGGAAGTAGTGATCATTCCACTTTGGGCGAAAATCCCGAAGTTATCTGCTTTCATTACTCCGGTGTAGTCAATGCCTTCGATGGTAGCCAGGCTAGGATCGATGTTCAGCGTGAACTGATAACCCTGAATTTTGGCCAGATCTTTGGCTTTGAATACGATGGTGTAGTTTTCTCCCTTTTGCAGTTGTTGCTCATCCGTAGAGATGATCATGGCTTTGTCGCTGCGCGTTTCCACGGCCACCGCTCCGCTGGTGCTGGCATTGCCACTTACATCCCCCATCTTGATGGCGATGAAATCGGCCTTCACCTTGCCTTCCAGGTCATTCACATTCACTACTTCAGGGAACTGTGCCGACCATGGGTTGGCAGGATCAGGGAACTTGTAAGTTGCATCTACAAACTTCCAGCTTGGTACACTCGTGAACTTAGTATCGATGTTCAGAATCAACTTCCGAATCTGGATCATGTCCAGGGTTGAGATCGACTTGGAGTTGTTCACGTCCGCTGCGATCATCCGGTAGGGATTGTCAATCACCTTGGAACCCAGGATGTGTTTCTGGATTTGAACCAGGTCGAAGGTTGATACGCCATTGATGTGGTCTTTGTCCAGTTGTGGGCTCACCGTGTAGTCGCTTTCCTTAGTCAGGTTGCCGAAGAGGTAGACTCCGTTGGAACCAGTATTCTGGTTCATTTGTGCGCCGCCGCTCAGGTCGACGTTGACACCCAAAACGGGTTTCAAGTCATCAGTGGTGATTACCCCGCTGATCTCTCCTGCAGCTACGCTGCCTACACAAACATTGCGGTTGTCCTGTACTTCAATGAAAGTTACACAGAAGTCGTGGTTACCTGCTTCATCCCAAGCATGGAGCTCGACTAAAACAACCTTGCCTTTGTCGGCACAAGTCAAATTGATGCTCGTTTGAGTAGCTACTACTGGAGAACCTACCCGGTTCAGAGAGTACTTGGTAACCAGTTTCAAACCATCTTTCGTTTCCGGGCCTTGACCGTTGCAATCGTAAATCTTCGATGCTACGAAGTCAGAAGCCCATACTGCCATCATGCCACCGCCATTGCCATCAGGCATCAGTTCGGTGCTCAAGCCATTGATACAGATCGGTGCTGGAGCCTTGCAATCTTTGACCAGGAATGGAATCCGGGTCGCTACACTCAGGTTGCCACATTCATCGCGGCCTACTACGATCAAGTCGTGAAGTCCTTCGGGAAGGTTGGCTACTTTGATTTCAAACTGACCACCAGTCAGCTCTTTCACACTCCAACGTGGTGTAGCATACATGATCATCTTGCCCGCATCCAGGGTCTGGAAGGGTGCAATCATCAACATGCCACGTTCCAACTCTACTTTATCCGTACAGTTGTCCTTGATCGTCACCACCTTGGTGATGCTCGCTGAACATGCGGCTGGATCAGTACAGAAGGTATCGCGGATGCCAGTAACCACTGGACGCTCTTCGTCGTACACCTTGATGATCTGGGTATACATGAAGCTGTGGTGGTGGTCACCTGACACATCACAGAAAGGAGGATTGAAGCTAATGTCATCAGCGTTAGCATGGATCAGGTCCTTGGAGAGGTAGAACTCTTCAATGCCATCCCTTTTGTTGTCCAAGCGGTCACGAACCAATACATACAATGGCGCTTTGCCATAGTTGCCAAAAGTTGCACGATCTACTACGTAAACGTTGGAAGCAGCCATTGGGTCGCCACAACGATCATCATAAGCACACCAGTTGATCACAGTATACGTACGGAAGATTTTATAGCACTCATCATCAGATGCATCGTAACGTTTGTCCGTCACATTCACCGCCAGGATATCGCAGCCCAATTCGTCGACGATTACAGTGTCGATGATTGGCGTTTTGCAATCCGCAGAGATGTCCTTAGGGAAACAAATGTTGTACTCGCGTACTGGCAGAATTTTGATGCGTTGCTTGCAGGTGATTGTGATCGGCCCTTTGACTGTTTGTTTGGTCAAGGTCCAGATCCGGTCGATGTAGCCAGCGCCACACTTCAAGGATTTCACAGTGCTGTACACGATGTCCAGCACAGCACAATCGGCGCCACTGCTCACCGTCACATCACCCCAGATGGCTGCGGAAGCGGTGCGGTCATCGATCTTTTCCAAACCTTTGTCATCACAATAGATGGTCACATCCCAAGGTGCGATACAAGTTGGCGTTACCTTGTCTTCCAACAGGAGGTCATTCCAGCAGAAGTTGCGGTTGCCACTGGTGTCTTCACCCCAGAGTTCGATCGTTACCCGTTCGCTCAAGTCACAGCAGAAGAACTCTACAATGTCTTGTAGTGGCGTCATCAGTTTACCCTCTTTCAAGATGAAGGTTTCACCAAAATCAGCCAGATCTCCATCCCCGTTGATGTCAAAACCGTCGGCCTTCGACCAGTCACCATCAGCAGGCATTGGGTCCAGCTTGCCGTTTCCGTTGCTGTCATAACCCTTGGCGATGAAGCTAGCAGTACAGTTTTCAGGTACATTGCGGCGTACCCGCACCCAGGCCAGTTTGCAGTTGTCCCAGCTACCTTCGTCAATGTCGGCAGCATTTACTTGGGCATAGCCATTTGTGTAGCCGTTGGCATTGCTGAGGGTTACATGCAGATCGTCGTCACACTTCATCACTGGAGCGATCTTGTCGACCACCTCAAATTCGAAGGAATCACGGGTTGCATTGTAACAACCATCGTAGGCATCAATGATCAGGCGGTGACGGCCTACTGGTAAGCCAGTCATCATGCCATTCATCACGGCGTATTCTACTTGTTCCCAGGTGTTGGGGCCCACCAAAATCCCTTTCACATAGCGGTCTTTGGTTTTCACACTGACCGATACATTGGCTACGCCACAGTTGTCCTTCACTTCTACCCCGAAGGTCGATTTGATGCCTGCGGCACTAATCGGGAAGGCTGCCGTGCAATCCATTGGCCCAGTAGACAGGGCATTCGGTGCATGGTGCGCATATTCCAGGCTTGGTCCCTCAAAGTCGCCAATCTTAATCAGGATGTGGAAGGTATCTACAATACCACCAGCACACCAATCAAAGATGTACATTTCGCGGTCGATCTTCAAACCTTTGCCACCACAAATTGGGAACTCAGTGTCTTTGATCTGTACAGAGTAGTTGCACCCAACTTCGTCGATGTAGAAGCAACGATCGCTACCATCAACATTCTTGAACGGGCTGCAGATGCGTGGCGTAACATCTTTTTTCTTGATCAGGCTCTTGTCTGGAGTACAAGAATTGTAGGTCACAGTCCAGTCATACTCATCATCAGCTGGAGCGCTTGTGCCATCGCCTGCCCAGGTGAAGTCTCCCGTCAATTCTGGACGAGTGAAGAAGATATCCTGAGTGTAAGAGCTGCGCATGCCATTGCAGTCGGTAGCTACCCATTCGCGCTCGATCTTGGCATAAATACCACCGTTGGTCTTCATGTCTTCACAAGAGTAGAAAACCACTTTGTCGCTCCACTTCAGCGTTACGCGGCAACCGCAGCTGAAGCAGTTGTCTTTGAAGTAAGCATAACCTAAGTTTGTGATGTTGTCAGAAACCAACATGCTTGATGGTAGGCTACATGGCCCAGCAGGCAAGGTAGAAGTTCCTTCCGCATTGTTGATAGTCTGACTGCTTATTGCAGCAGGACGTGGAGAGCTAGTCGTTCCTACATTACCAATCGTCCGGTGATTGTTCAATACATAGTTCACATCGTAGCAATCCAAAGTAACATCAGCAGGAGCACACACCAGAACTGGTGCAGTTTTGTCTTCGGCAGTTACTTTACCCCAGCAGATGAGCTTGCCAGCATTGTCAAAAAGGCCATAAGTCCAGACTCCAGCGCAATCAATGATGCCTCCGTTAGATTGATCGTTATCCATCACACGCACTGTACCTCCAGTACAATTGGGCGAGATGATGGTAGGGGTAAGCGTGAATTTGCAGTCAGCATCCAAGGTAACCGTAACCTCTAAACAGCTACAAGATGTTGAAAGTGGTGTTACTGTTGGGTCATCTTCCCCCTCTAGCGGGCTTGTATCGTCGGATAAATCAGTTACTGGACCTCCTGATGGATCGGTCCCCCTGGCCGTAGCCTGGTTGGTTACCTGACCTGCGGCTAAATCGGCAGAAGTAGCAGTATATGTAGCGCTGAAAACCAGACTTGCCCCTGGGGCAAGATCCGCAGCATCCCCATCCCCATCCAAGTTTGCGCCTCCACTAACGTAGATTGGCAGGGGCAGAGTACCTGTACCGGTGAAAGTACCAGCGTTTTCAGTAACATTGATGTCAAACAAGGTCACATTCCCTGTATTCGTTACCGTATAAGTATAAGTGATACTCCCGTTATTGGCATCATAGACACCGATTTTGACTATTCCCAAGTTAGGATTACCATCAACGGGTGTATCGGTGGGCTCATCCTCGAGGATAGAGTCATCATCTGACAAATCCGTCACACCTGGTCCTACTGGGGGAGTCCCGGCAGCTAAGGCTTGGTTCGTTACTACTCCAGCACTGATGTCGGCCTGGGTGACAGTATACGTTGCACTGAAGGTTATGGTTGCGCCCACAGCTAGGTCTCTAACCCCGGCATTTCCGCCAAGGAAAGCGCCACCGCTCACATAACTTGGCGTAGGCAGCGTACCTGTACCTGTGAACATACCTACTTGTTCAGTAACCGTTATATCGTACAAAGGTACATTTCCTGTATTCGTTGCAGTGTACGTGTAGGTGATCACACCTGTATTTACATTGTAACTACCCGTTTTCACAATCGCAATCGATGGAGCGTTTGGAATTGGCGTCACCGTGGGATCATTCTCCAGCGGGCTGTTGTTGTCGGACAAGTCCGTTACATCCGGGCCCGTCGGAGGGGTACCTTTCGCCGTGGCCTGGTTGGTCACCCCACCAGCATTGACGTCGGCCTGGGTGATAACGTAGCTCGCGGTGAACGTCGTGTTGTCGCTAGCGCCGGGAGCCAAACTTGCGATTGGACCACCTACCACCGTTACCAGTGGGTCGCTTACACTCACATTCGTCAGCGGCACGTTACCCGTATTGGTCACCGTAAAGGCATACGTAATCACGTCGCCTGGGTTCGCTACAGCGTTAGGCGCTACCACATTCATGTTCAGAGCGCCCGTTTTCACAATCGCAATCGATGGAGCGTTTGGAATTGGCGTTACAGTAGGATCATTCTCCAGTGGGCTGTTGTTATCGGACAAGTCCGTTACATTCGGGCCCGTCGGAGGGGTACCTGTCGCCGTAGCCTGGTTGGTCACCCCACCAGCATTGATGTTGGCCTGGGTGATAACGTAGCTCGCGGTGAACGTCGTGTTGTCGCTAGCGCCGGGAGCCAAACTTGCGATTGGACCGCCTACCACCGTTACCAGTGGGTCGCTTACACTCACATTCGTCAGCGGCACGTTACCCGTGTTGGTTACCGTAAAGGCATATGTAATCACGTCGCCTGGGTTCGCTACAGCGTTAGGCGCTACTACATTCATGTTCAAAACGCCAGTTTTCACAATCGCAATCGACGAACCACAAAGTGTGGAAATGCAGGTAATTTGAGATGGGGCACCGTAAGGCATAGTAGAACCAGCTGCGTCGTCGATCCAGTTGAATTGTGCTACATTTTCTATCGCTGGAGCTGAGTCAAACATAGGGCTTGGGTCAACAACAGTGATTACAACTCCATCATCTCCAGCTAAAAAACCAGGGCCACTGGTAGGTGAGATTAAATCCCAGATGACACTCGGGCAAAAGTTACCCGGGTTGGATCCTGCATTATCCACGGTGAAACAAACCTGAAAAAGTTTGGTCCATCCAGTTGTGGAAATGACTATCGCCGGTACCGATTCATTGGTCAACTGAACAGCACCGTTGATAAATTCGGCTGCACCAGTCAAGTTGAACAGTGTAGCAGCACTGGTGCTATTTCCAGTATTGATAATCGGAGGGTTGGGAGCAACCGCGCTATACCCGCCTTGGAAATCGCGAAAATTGACGAATTCCAATACACTGTCATCGTAAAAGAAGCGAACATTCATGCCAAACAGACTTTGATTGGTCGTGTTTGACTGGAATTCAACATCCAGACAGTATTCTCCTGTGGTACAGTTGTACTGAGGATTTGCAAAACGTGTAGTAATGACGGGTTGTTGCGCCGAAAGCGACCAACCCATGCATAAAAACAGGCAAAACAGCGTATACTTTCGTGCTACACTGAATACACTGGATTGAAATAATCGTCTGAAATTACTCATTTGCGTAGGCCTTTTGTCATGAGAAAACAAATCATTATTAGACTTAAAATAAATCCTGGGATCGAATCAAATTCAACCCCAGGATTTTCAATACTTTAGTTTCGAGGCACACTGGTAAATTTACCGTTGTTCAATTCCCAGGTTCTCCGGTCATTGAAGTTGGTATCCCCGTTCAAATTGTAATCGCTATTCCGGTATTTGGCAATCAAACCATTCAAGGTTTCCCAGAAACTCCGGTCATCAAAGTTGATGTCGGTATCAGAAGCAGTAGTAGTTGTCTGGTTTCCATTTCCAGCCAGCATGGCGTACTTGCCAGTCATGATTTGTTTCTGGCCTGAAAAAGCGCCAAAGCCGAGTGGGTCATTGATGTAACTTTGCTTATTGCGGAAATCATAAGTGATTTTTCCATTGACAATTGGCACTGGCACATGAGACATTACGATCAGGTGATTGCGGTGTTCGATCACTACATAATAACTCTTGCTCAGATCCATGTTACAACATTTAAATCCGGTCATGAACTCAACCCGGCCGTCGTTGTGCAGCAGGGCCGCAGCCTGACAAGCAGGGCCACCAGTTCCATTGGCAGTCTCACGCAACGAAACCAATACCCAGTCTACTACGGTACTTGGGTAGTTCGCGGTGGCATTGGCCAGGATTTCGTCTGAGTCGTAGGCATCACCTTCGTTCCCAACATAGTTCCAGGGAGCTGCACTGTAAGGTTGCCCGGCAGGCGTGTACTGAGTACCAAAGAAAAAGTCGTTGTACATCTGACCAGGCAGCAGACCCAGATTATTCAGGGTTGTGCGCATGGGCAAGCTGTAAGTTGCCGATCCATCTGGAGTAACCGCAGCTCCTTCCAGGTATACCCAGGTTTCGATGGTAGCACACTTGCGGGTTACGGTGATGATTACATAAGCGGTATCACAAAGGCCGCCCGAATCACATACTTTGTATTGAATGCTATCGAGGCCAATAAAACTGGTGTTTGGCGTATAAGTGACACACGCCGTAGTGGGATTAAATACTCCAGTTCCATGATTGGCATTGTCAAGAATCATTACATTACTAGCCAAAAGTGTCTCCTCTGCATCTGAGTCATTGGGGAGTACACAGATGGTAACTGGTGTATCTTCTTCGGTAGTACCCGGATCATTCAATGCTACTGGTTTGTCGTTCACAGGGGTAACTGTGATGATCACGTAAGCCGTGTCGCACAAACCACCCGCATCACATACTTTGTACTGGATCGTATCCTTGCCGTTGAAGTTCAGCGCAGG
>JAIXOO010000053.1 GCA_027486765.1 Saprospiraceae bacterium | reverse complement strand
GCTGAAGACCTCCTGAACATGGCCAATGCCCCAGCCCCAGGTCGTCGCCCCGACCGCGATTTTAACCGCTTGGGTGGTTTTTCTTTTAACCAAAAGTTGTTCAAATTCATCGTTGCGGAGGATCCATTGGCAGTGATCGACCGCGGCTTCAAAGGCGATTTGGGTACCGTGTTTGTTTCCGGCGCTCGTGCAGATGAAGGCCGGGTACAAGACCCCAAAGCCAAGGTCATTCCTCAGGCTACTATGTCGGTAGAACATTACAACCGTATTTTCCGCCTGATGCAAAAGGGCATCCCCGTGACTTTGTCGATGGAATTGAAAGCTACCTACACCAACCCTGACGGGATGGAGCACAACATCATCGCCGAGATCCCCGGATCTGACCTCAAAGACGAAGTGGTGATGCTGGGTGCACACTTCGACTCTTGGCATACGGGCACGGGTGCTACCGACAATGGTGCCGGTTCTGCTGTGATGATGGAGGCTTCGCGGATCATTCTCGAAACCATCAAAGAAACCGGGATCAAACCTCGCCGCACCATTCGCCTGGCGCTGTGGACGGGTGAGGAGCAAGGCCTGCTTGGTTCCAGAGGTTACGTAAAAGACCACTACGCGAACACCAGCCCTGAAGGCACCATTCAAAGCCTCAAAGAGGCGGAGCAAAGCAAAATATCTGGCTATTTCAACCTGGACAATGGCACCGGAAAAGTGCGTGGGGTTTACCTACAAGGCAATCCAGGGGTGATGCCGATCTTTCGGGCCTGGTTGGATCCATTCAAAGACCTGGGCGCTACTACTATAACCCTGCAAAATACCGGTGGTACCGACCACCAGTCTTTTGATGCGGCTGGCATCCCTGGCTTCCAATTCATTCAGGAGCCAATGGCTTATTCTACCCGTACCCACCACTCCAACATGGACAACTGGGATCACCTCGTGGCCGATGATCTGAAGCAGGCTGCCACCGTGATTGCTTCATTTGTATTGCATACTGCGATGCGGGATGAAAAACTGCCTCGCAAGGCTACAGAGTTGAAGGCGGGAAGTAATTAATGATGGAACTTTTTGAAGTGGATCACAATTGATGAAACTCAGTTGGATTGCTAAAGCGACATTTTATTAGCACAAAGGACACAAAGGGGGCACAAAGGACACGAAGAGAGTGCGTAGTCAACGTCTAACTTTGTGTCCTTTGTGCCCCCCCCTTTGTGTCCTTTGTGCTAATAATACGCTTTGGATAAATTCGTTTTCATCACTACTTAAGTTTCAAACAAATGGACACCACTACCACTATTGCCGTATCTCCAGCCGAGATTGAAGAACTTGTTGCCGGGTTTCAGGATCACAGCCTGCCCGGCGAGCGTTGGACCCACCAGGCACACTTGATTGTCGGCACCTATTTCGCCTACCATTTTCCCCTCGAACAAGCCATTTATTACCTACGATCGGGCATCATCACCTACAATGTTGCCACAGGCGGCAAAAACACCCACGAGCGAGGTTATCATGAAACAATCACCCAACTCTGGGCCATTCTATTGAAAGCTTTTGTGCAAAAAAGATGTGCTGGCCTTTCCTTGGCTGAATCTTGCGCAGCATTTTTGAATAGCCCTTATGCGGCACAGGAAATCATGTTCAGCTTTTACTCCAAAGACCTCCTGTTCTCTACCCAGGCTAGAGCCTTATGGGTAGAGCCCGATTTGGCTCCCATCGATATAACAGAATAGTGCCTTACAAAAGGTTGTCGAATTCTACCAGCACCGGACAATGATCGGAGTGCTCGGCTTCATTCATTTGGCGGGCGGAGCGCAAGTGTTCACGCAGGTTGTTGCTGACCGATTGGTAGTCGATGCGCCAGCCCTTGTTGTTTTTGCGGGCACCAGCCCGGTAGCTCCACCAGCTGTATTCTACTTTGTCGGGATTCAAAAAACGGAAGGCGTCGGTAAATCCGCTGTCGAACCACTTGCTCAGCCATTCGCGTTCAGCGGGCAAAAAGCCCGAGGAGTTTTTGTTGCCTTTAGGGTCGTGGATGTCGCGTTCGGTGTGGGCAATGTTGTAGTCGCCTACGATAATGAGTTTTTTGCGCTCTTGGTGCAGCTCATGAGCCCAACGGAAAAAATCATCCAGGAAAATCATCTTGAAATCCTGGCGTATATCGCCCGTGGTGCCGGATGGGAAATAACAGTTGAGGATGGTCAGATCGCCGAAGTCGCTGCGGAGAATGCGGCCTTCGTCGTCGTATTTGGAGATACCACAGCCAACCTCCACCAGATCAGGTTCGCGTTTGCTGAAGGTTAGAACTCCGCTGTAGCCTTTTTTCTGAGCAGAATGCCAATGGGTGTTGTAGCCCAGATCGGCAATAGGGGAGAGGTCGACCTGGTCTGAGCTAGCTTTGGTTTCTTGTACACAGATGATGTCGAATTGGTGTTCGTGCACCCATTCGGCCCAGCCCTTGGTGAGGGCGGAGCGGATGCCATTGAGGTTGTAGGAGACGAGTTTCATAGATGTTGGTGTTATCCTGGGCGCCCAGGCTGCCTGACCATCCCACGACTAAAGTCATGGGGTGGGGCTGTATTGTGGCCTCCCACGGATGAATCCGTGGGTTGGCTAATTTTATGCAAGATATTAGACAAACCCAATTCTTATTCTTTCTTAACCGTAAAGTTCGGTGATGATCTGGCGCTTGTCGTAGCCGATTTTGTCGAACAGGTTGAGGACGGCTTCGTCCACCATATTCTGCCAGCCACAAAGGTAAAATTTTACGTCGGAACGTAAAGTGGCGTATTCATTTAGGTAAAAAGAATGCACATAGCCCGCTTGGACTTCAAAGGGAAATTGCGTAGGATCAAGGTTTGGCTCCCGCGAAAGGGCAACGGAGAAGCGGAAATTGGGCAATTGTTTTTGCAATTCAATAAACTCTTCCTGATAGAGGATGCCTTCAGCGTGGCGGGTGCCAAAAATCAGGTGCAACTTGCGGTGGGGAATGTTTTTTTGCAGAATGTGCTGCAGCATGCTGCGGAAAGGGGCAACGCCCGTACCTGTGCAGACCATCACCATGTCGTGATCAATGGTTTCGGGCAAAACAAATCCACCATCCGGGCCTTTAAATCGTAGGGTCGATCCAACCTGCACATCGTCAAACAAATACTCGGTCGCTTTGCCTCCATCCAGGCGGACAATACAAAACTCCAATTGATTGCTTTCTGCCGGGGCGCTGGCAATGGAGTAACTGCGCCAACGATGCAAGCGTTTGTCACCAATGGGCAAATCCATGGTCACAAATTGACCCGGTTTGAAATTAAAGGCTTCTACAGTGGGGATTTCCACCCAAAAACGGCGGGTATTTGGGCTGGCGGGTTGGATGTTGATGACGTTGGCGTCGTACCAGGTGGTTGGCATTGTTTGGCGTATTTCTTTACAAAACGGTGTAAAGATAGCGTTTGTTTAGATTGTTTCTAAATAAAATCAAAGGATCATTTCCCCATAACTGAGGATTACTTCAAATCCCCTTTGTTGAAAATAGGTTTTTGTGCTTACTGCGTCCCGATCACTCGTCGCTAGCACAAAATCTCCTCCCCAGGCGCCCAAAGACTTTACCACTCCCCAATAATCTGAAAAATAAAGGTTTTGTGCGCGGGGTAAGTTCAGCATCGAACCAACAATCATTTCATGGTGAAGCATCAATGCTTCGAAATCCCCAAGCGAAGTGCAGGCTATCACATTTAAAGTCAATTGATTGATTTCTCCCAAACTGGCTTTTACCTTTTCACCCAAAGCCCGGTACCGCTGAATGCCCTCCCGGCTGTTCTGTTTTTTTCCCAAATAGACAAAGTAAAGCTGATCGGCAAAAGCTGGGTGAAAAACTACGGGTTGAGCAACTCGGTTTTGATAAATGATTGGTCCCTTTGCCAAAGCACAAGCCAGGTCATAACCTGAACCCCCAAAGGTTTTGGCCAACAAATCATAAGGATCCACTTGGGCCAGATGCGCTACAAAGCTGATGAGGGTAGAACTGCTTCCTAAGCCCCAATGCCGCGAGAAATTCAGCTGGCTCATAATGGCACAACCAGCCAGGCTTTCTAGGGGAATTTCCGATAATAAAAATGCCTGCTCCAATACTTGAATGAGCCGCTGTGCGGGTTCGGTAGCTTCGCCAGAAAGAATTCTTAAGCTGGGAACTGCTAAAATGGTGTCGAACCAACAAGTACCATCAGCATCATAACTCTGCCAGCTTAGTTCTCCCGCTTTTCCGGATTCAACTTTAAAATATTGCCCCAAACGGGTGGGCAATGCCAGGGCCAGAGCCCCGTCCAATACAAAGTATTCTCCGGTTAGCAACAGTTTGCCTTGCGCGTGGTAGGTTTCTACTTGGAATGGCGACATGGGCATTTACATTGCGTTCACAGCGGGTTTGGACTTTTCCTCCTCACGCCGATCCAAGAACTCGCGTACCGCCGAGAATGAAACAACTCGATCCTGAAAATACTCCACCGCAGCCTTACATGCATCGGCATCGCCCCCCAAATGGTTGAGGATGTTCATCAGGTGCATTTTCATGTGCCCTTTTTGAATACCAGTGGTTACGAGGGAGCGTACGGCCGCGAAGTTTTGTGCCAGGCCAGTAGCGGCGATGATCGACATCAATTCTGGTGCAGAAGGTTGCCCCAAAATTTCTAGGGATAGATTGGCCAGTGGATGCAATTTGGTCAAACCACCTACGGTGCCGAGGGCAATGGGCAAGTCCAGCCAAAATGTAAAGACTCCGTTTTCAACCCGACAATGGCTCAAACTTCGGTATTGTCCATCGCGGGCCGCATAGGTGTGGCCGCAGGCTTCGGTTGCCCTGAAATCGTTTCCAGTCGCGATGACTACGGCATCTACACCATTGTAAATCCCTTTATTGTGGGTGGTAGCGCGGTAAGGGTCGATCTCGGCAATGCGCACTGCTTTAGCAAATTTTTCAGCAAAGCCCCGTCCATCCAAATTGATACAAGCATCATCCAGTTGCTCTACCGGGCAACTCACTTCCGCGCGTACGATACAATCCGGGGTATAGTTGGACAAGATGGCCATGATGACCTCTACTTCCTGCTCTACTGGGCTGAAATTCGTTTGGGAACTGATGAAATGCATCAAACTGCGGCCAAATTCTTCTAAAACTGAGTTGATAAAATTGGCCCCCATGGAGTCGCAGGTTTCAAAACTGACCTTCAACTGGTAATAATCTGCTTCCAGGTGGCACATATTTTGCAGCTCAATCGCTGAAATGCCGCCGCCACGTTTTTCCATGTTGCTGGTGATGTGCTGAACGTCGCTGAGCAGGGTGCGGCGGAGCTCCGGCATCAAGGCTTCCAATGTTGCACTATCCCCTTTCCAACTGAAGTGCAATTGCCCCAATTTGGTGGTACCTACCACCGTTGTTTTGAAACCACCTTTGTGCAACCAAAATTTAGCGGCACTGGCAGCGGCGGCCACCACTGAACTTTCTTCGATGACCATCGGGACCGCGTAGATTTGCCCATCCACTAAAAAATTGGGAGCAATGCCGTAGGGAAAGACAAAGTTGCTCAGGGTATTTTCACTGAATCCATCCAGAATGCGCTGTATTTCGGCATCTTCATGCCAAAAACTGCGGAGCGACTCCGTGGTAGTTCCTTCATCGGCTGAGAAATTTTTAGCCAACCAATGGATTTTTTCTGCTTTGCTCAGCTTGTGGAGTCCCGATATTGATTTTTCCTGCATCCTTGTGTTATCTGACCTTTAAAAATGCTTGCGCCAGCTCCAGTCCTTCAATCTGTGCTGCAATATAAGTATGCAAAGTTGCATATTCACCCTGCGCGTATTTCAAAAAACCAGAAGCTTGCCCATAAATCGCAGGCATTTTTACCTTGTTAATGAGGTAATACCCGTCTAAAAAATTTTGGATGCCACCGGAAATGATCACTGCTGGGCACTTGACCCTATCTCCCAATTCTGCAATCAATTGATTGACAAATTCTACCATTTCTGCTGCGTTGTGGCCGACCTTGGCCAATTGGCCATAAATCAGTTGTTTGGCTTCGGTGTCGCGTAGCAGTTCCAACTTGGCAAAATTGGTACCACCTGCTGCCGCAAAATCAATTGCAGCTACGGGCAATTGCAACAAAGCTTTTAAACCATCTGGTCCCATGCCTTGCCCCACTTCTTTGACAATGACAGGTGCTTCGAGATATTCCAACACTTTTTCGATGGTGCTTAGTGGCGCCTGTTGAAAGCGGTCTCCCTCCGGCTGAAGCCATTCTTGGAAAGGATTGACATGGATGATCAGGCCATCGGCATCCAGTTTATTGAGCATCGCATTGATGCGGTACAGTTCGTTGCGTTCAATGAGCTGTTCCAATTGTGCGATCCCCAAATTGGCAAATAAGGGTTGGCCTTTCATCAAAGGTTTTACCGCAAAATCAGCCAAGACATCGTCGTTGTACAAGAGTGACCGACAAGAACCCAATCCCATGCCCATGCCAAATTCGCCGCAGGCTTGAGCCAGGTTTTTATTGATGGTTCTCGCCATTGCCGTCCCTCCCGTCATACTGGACACCCAAAGTGGAGCCTTAAATGTATGGCCCAAAAAGGAAAAAGGAGTCCAGGAACCCGGCTGAGGATGAGGACTTTGCAGCGGCTCGTAATAAAAACGTGGATCCAGTTCTTCTGACTTTACTTGGGAGTTGAAAGCCAATTGAATGTGATCACGTTTGCGTTCTTCCGCAGTAGGATCATTATCGGTTGGGTTCAACATGGCAATTTGGTTTGGCTCCTTCATCGAAAGCGAATATTCATCCGCTAAAATTAAAGAATTATGCGGATGCAATGACGTAAAATCAATTTCGGGAGTGAAACAAGATGTGTGATGGAAAGTTTTGTGGGTAGAAAAGAAAGAAAAGAGGAGCGAAAAATAAATTTTACTTAAATTTGACAAATACGAAAAAGTGGAAGACAAGTCCGAACGAATTTCTTGCTTGAGTAGCTGACGTTCGGACTTGGAGCTTCCTGCTCAAAATTAGAAACGCTTATTTACATAGAGGTAATCGCAATGTTGGTGGTGAAGCGCTTAAAAGTGCCTCACAATAAATTCGTCGAAAACACACCATTGTGTGATTGTGACACAATGATAAGAATAATTATCTTTGTGTCCAAATCACACTAAGTTTTTTTTCTAACTTTTTTCAAATGGAAAAATTAATTACGGTACTAGGAGAAATCAAAGCCCTGTTCAATCGATCACTGAGCGAATTGTCCATAGATTGTGTGGTTTTTGGCTTTCATGACGACCAACTCAAAGTGTTATTACTGAGGACAAAAGGCTCTGATTCCTGGATGTTGCCTGGAGGTTGGATTTTAAAAACGGAAAACCTTGAGGATGCAGCGTATCGCATCCTTAAAGAAAGGACTGGACTAGACTCCATCTTTCTTCAACAGTTTCAGACTTTTGGTGCAAACAACAGGTACAACGGTAAAGAAATTATGGCTCGCTTGGGATTGCCCCCTGAGCAGAATTTTTTCCCAGAAAGAGCGGTTTCGGTTGGCTACTACGCCTTGGTAGAGTATTCGTTGGTAGAGCCCAAAACTGATTTTTTTACCGAGGAATGCCGTTGGTGGGATATTGGCGAAATTCCTGAATTACTTTTTGATCACAACGATATTGCCTCAAGAGCTTTAAGAGCCTTGCGCAAACAATTTGACCATGAAGCATTGGGTTTCAACTTGTTGTCGGAAAAATTCACCTTAATTGAACTACAAAGATTGTATGAAACCATTCTTGGCTTGGAGAAAGACAAGCTAGATCGCCGAAATTTTCAGAAAAAGATATTGAGTTACGGTTTTTTGGAGCGTCTGGAAGAACGCAAAACCGGCGGAGCCCACAAGGCACCTTATTTGTATCGGGTTGATCCAGAAAAATACGCCATTTACCAGCGTGAGAATGAATTGTAATTAACCGTTTTTCCGGCGTTGGCGGATAAAAAAAATGCCTAAAAAGAAGCCAATCAGAGTGAGCAGCTCACTTTGGTTGTTCTCCTCATACAGTTCTATTTCCCCACTTTCCTGTACAAAATTATACAAGTATTGGTAATTGACTGAAACGGGATCGTCATCGGTACCTGGTAAATCATGGATGAGCTGCCAGTGGGTGTTGAAAATACTCTTGCGTTTCCACAGATAAACTTCTCCACTATTCAGATTAATGATGGATTTGCCAAACATCTTTAATTGAATGGTACCGATTGGTTCCTGGTCTTGATCTGTAATGAGCACAGAGCGGACAAAAATACCTTGCAAGAAAAAATTGACTACTACGCCATTTAGCTCGGATTCAATTTTTTTTCCAAAGGAGGAGAATTCCATTTTTCCCATGTATTGGCCCCCTTCATCCACAAATTGATACCCTTTTTTAAAGGCATTGGCCATCCATTTTAAACGGGAAGGGAAAGGGTAGTGGTACAACATCGGAATGGGTATTTGACCTTCAAATAACGTTGAATCTTTTGCTAAAAAAGGATCCCACCGGTTGGGTTAGATTCATCCGGTGGGTTGGTCTCAAGTGTTTTTGAGGCATATGTCAGAAAGAAAAATTCACGTTTGAAGTTTTAAAGATAACATTTTTCACTAAACAAGGGAAAAAAGCATGTGAAAATACGCTACTTCCAGCGATTGGGTACGTCTAAAGGTGGTATTTGGTTAATTTTTTCAAAAACCATCAAAAAAAAGCCAGTGGAAATTGCATTCCATGGCGCTAACGCCTACTTTTGCTCTCACGATGAATGAACTGACTTTACATACTACTTTTACGCCTTACCGTCGTCGTTTCGTACGTCGCCCTTAGGGGGCGCGACTATTTTTCTATACCCACCGGGGTAGGATGTACTTCCCTACCAAATACTACCAGAAATTTTATCTGCCGTGTTGAATGTGATTGATGGTCACTTGCAGGGGTGTCACCAGCACTTTTACCAAAAGATCATCACCTCAGTACACAGATTTGTGCGTGTTCTTTTGTTTTGTTCACCCAAATCCAGGCCTTAAAAACCTGTAAAACCATTAATGACTGAAATGGAATTTATCGTTGAGGTAGCCCAACCCGAGCATGAAAAGTACGCAGAAGCCATCTGCAATGAAATGCGTGAATCTGCCAAAGCCCGTGGTACTGGTATTGCTGAACGCAAGCCGGAGTACATCGTGAAAAAAATTCAAGAGGGTAAAGCAGTGATCGCCCTGCAGGGGGACACTTTTGCGGGCTTTTGCTACATCGAAACCTGGGGTCACGGCAAATACGTGGCCAATTCCGGTTTGATCGTTGCGCCCGATTACCGCCGCTATGGGCTGGCTACCCGCATCAAAGAGCGCATCTTCGGATTGTCGCGCGACAAATACCCCGATGCCCGCATTTTTGGGATTACTACGAGCCTCGCTGTGATGAAAATCAACTCTTCGCTGGGTTATGAACCAGTCACCTTTTCGGAACTGACTCAGGAAGAGGCCTTTTGGGCGGGCTGCAAAAGCTGCCCCAACTACGATATTTTGGAGCGCAACCAACGCCGCATGTGCTTGTGCACAGCTATGCTTGCGCCTTCCAAAAACGAATTGGAGCAAATGAAACACGATTTATCTGACCTAATTGTTGTTACAAATGTCTAATCATAAAGTAGTGCTTGCCTACAGTGGCGGGCTGGACACCTCGTTTTGTATCCTGCACCTTACCAGAGACAAAGGATTGGAAGTGCATGCCCTGACCGTGGATACCGGGGGCTTTAGTGCCGAGCAGTTGAAAACCATGGAAGAGCGCGCCCTTGCTTTGGGTGCCAAAAGTTTCCAGGTGGCCAATGCACTGCAAGATTATTACGACCAATGTATCCGCTACATGGTGTTTGGCAATGTGTTGCGCAATAACACTTACCCTTTGTCGGTAAGTGCTGAGCGGATGTTCCAGGCCATCGAAACGGCCAAATATGCCCAGGAAATCGGAGCAGGCGCTGTAGCGCATGGCAGTACGGGTGCTGGCAATGATCAGGTACGTTTTGATTTGGCTTTCAATGTATTGGGGCAAAATCTGGAAATCATCACCCCTATTCGAGACTTGCAACTTTCCCGCCAGGCCGAGATCGATTACCTGATCGAAGCTGGTTACAACTGGAATTGGGAAAAAGCCAAGTATTCAATCAACCAGGGCATTTGGGGAACCAGTGTCGGCGGGGCAGAAACCTTGACCTCACAAAAAGCCCTGCCTGAAGAAGCTTACCCCACTCAATTGAGTGAAAAAGAGCCCAGCGTAGTGGAGTTACAATTTGAAAAAGGGGAATTGCAGGCCGTTAATGGCCAAACTTTTGCGCACCCTACCGAGGCCATCCAGGCGCTGAGCAAATTGGCTGGCCCATACGCCATCGGTCGGGACATCCACGTAGGGGATACCATCATTGGCATCAAAGGCCGGGTGGGTTTTGAAGCAGCTGCGCCACTGATCATCATCAAGGCACACCACTTGTTGGAAAAACATACCCTGACCAAGTGGCAACAATATTGGAAAGACCAAATGGGCAACTGGTACGGCATGATGCTACACGAAGCCCAATTCCTCGATCCAGTGATGCGCAACATCGAAACCTTTTTGCTGGATACGCAAGAGCACGTGTCGGGCAAGGTGTGGGTAAAACTCATGCCTTATCGTTTTGAACCCCAAGGCATCGAATCACCCAATGATTTGATGAACTCTGCCTTCGGCCATTACGGCGAGATGAATAAGGGTTGGAGTGGGGATGATGTGAAGGGTTTTACCAAAATTTTGGGCAATCAGACGAAGATATTTCATTCAATCCATGGGAAAGGTTGAGAAAGTTGAGGAAGGTTGAGGAAGGTTGAGGCTACCGCAAGAATGGGTGTGTGTTTGTGTGTGATAGTGTGCGTGTGCCAATGGCGCTCGCGGTAGCCTCAACCTTCCTCAACCTTCCTCAACCTTCCTCAACCTTCCTCAACCTCCTCAAGCTTCTCAACCATGCTAAAAGTAGGCATAATCGGCGGCGGCGGCTATACTGCGGGCGAACTCATTCGAATTCTGCAATACCACCCCGAAGTAGAAATCAGCTTTGTACAAAGTGCCAGCCAGGCTGGCAAATATGTACATGAAACCCACGACGATCTTGTGGGCGAATGCAATCTGAAATTCAGCGCAGAACTGTCTATGGATGTCGATGCCCTGTTTTTGTGTATGGGGCACGGGCAATCGCCAGCTTTTATGGCACAAAACAACATTCCCGAGGAGGTCGCGGTGATCGATTTGGGCAATGATTACCGGCTTGAAGATACCTGGGTATACGGTTTGCCAGAGTTGAATCGTGCTGCCATTCAGCAAAGCAAACGCATCGCTAATCCAGGCTGTTTTGCTACGGCGATTCAGTTGGGCTTGTTGCCCCTTGCCCTGGAAGGTTTGTTGAACGCTGAAGTACACATCAATGCGATTACAGGGTCAACGGGAGCTGGCCAGGCACCCAGTCCAAACACCCACTTTAGCTGGCGTGCCAACAATCTTTCGGTATACAAAGCCTTTAACCACCAACATCTTGCTGAAATCCGACGAAGTCTCGTTCAGGCACAAACCAACTTTGTTGGCGACTTGAATTTCATCCCTTTGCGGGGAGATTTCACCCGAGGCATTTTTGCTACGCTTTACCTCGATTGTGACCTGAACGAAACTGAATTGCAAGCGCTCTACAGTCAAACCTATGCCGCAGAGCCTTTTACGCATGTAACACTGGCCAATCCACACCTCAAGCAGGTTGTCAACACCAACAAGTGTTTGGTGCACGTGGAGAAACATGGCAACAAGGCCTTTATCATCAGTGCTATCGACAACCTGACCAAAGGTGCCTCCGGCCAGGCTGTGCAAAACCTGAATTTGATTTTTGGTTTGCCGGAAAAAACCGGGCTGAACCTGAAATCTGTTGCTTTTTAATTAGGTTCCAAAGTTCCAAGGTTCCAGAGTTCCAGGGTGCATACGCTTCGGAACCCTGGAACTCTGGAACTTTGGAACCCCGGAACCATAACATCCATGAAACTCTTCGACGTATATCCACTCTACAACCTCAAGCCCGTCAAAGGACAGGGCAACTACGTATACGATGAAAAAGGCCAGGCTTACCTGGACCTTTATGGCGGCCACGCAGTGATCTCCATCGGCCACGCCCATCCGCACTACGTGGCAAAATTGACGGAGCAACTCAACGCGCTTGGGTTCTACTCCAATTCCATCCAGAACGACCTGCAAATTGAGCTGGCGCAAAAACTGGGTGCCCTCTCTGGTTGTGACCAATACAACCTGTTTTTGTGCAACTCTGGCGCAGAAGCCAATGAGAATGCCCTCAAGATGGCCTCCTTTCACAATGGCCGTACCAAAGTGTTGGCTTTCAAAAAAGGTTTCCACGGGCGGACTTCTGCTGCGGTGAACGTGACCGATAGCCCCTACATCCAGGCACCGATCAACAAAACTTTCCCCGTCGAACTTGTGGCCTGGAATGATTTGGAGGCAGTGCAAAAAAGCCTTTCCAAGGGCGATGTGGCGGCGGTGATCATTGAAGGCATCCAGGGTATTGGTGGCATTTATGTGCCCGATCCTCATTTGTTGCAGGAAATGCAAACCCTGTGCCACAAGCACGATACCGTATTGATTTTAGATGAAATCCAGTCGGGATACGGCCGTAGTGGGGAGTTCTTTGCCTTTCAACACGTGCCCGGAATTGAGCCCGATCTGATCACCATTGCCAAAGGCATGGGCAATGGTTTCCCGGTTGGTGGCGTACTGATTCATCCAAAATTCCAGGCCAAACACGGTCTTCTTGGAACAACCTTTGGGGGTAGCCACCTGGCTTGTGCAGCTTCCATTGCGGTACTGGAGGTGATGTACCTGGAAAGGCTGGTACAAAATGCCGCTGAAGTAGGCACTTATTTGCTGGATGAGTTGGCAAAAGTGGAATTAATTAAAGAAATTCGTGGGGAAGGTTTGATGGTCGGGATGGAATTTGATTTCAACACTACCGAGCTCCGCAAGAGTCTTTTGTTTGACGAAAAGGTTTTTGTAGGTTCTTCCTCCAATCCCAATGTCATTCGTTTGTTGCCAGCGCTTTGCCTTGGCATCAAAGAAGTAGACCTATTTATGGAAAAACTCGATCAGGCGCTGAATAAACTGGAGCTTGAATAACCTGAATAACCCAACGTATACACACAGCATGAAAGACTTCACATCCGCTAAAGACGCAACTGACCTGGCTGGACTTGTTAAACTGGCCCGCGAAATCAAAGCTGACCCTTTCAAATACCGCGATGCAGGCAAGGACAAAACCATGGTTTTGTTGTTCTTCAACCCCAGCTTGCGCACCCGCCTGAGTACCGAAAAAGCGGCACTCAACCTGGGCATGCAGGTGATCAGCATGAACGCCGACCAAGGTTGGACCCTGGAGTTTGAAGAGGGTGCCATCATGAATGCAGGTAGTGCCGAGCACGTCAAAGAAGCTGCCGCTGTAGTGAGCCAATACGCCGATATCATCGGCATCCGTACTTTCCCGGGTTTGAAAGACCGCGAGAAGGATTATTCGGAGCAGGTGATCGAAGCCTTCAAACGGTACGCCAGCGCGCCGATCATCAGTTTGGAGTCGGCTACGCGCCACCCTTTGCAGTCTTTAGCGGATGTGATTACCATAGAGGAATTTAAAAAGAAAGATCGCCCGAAAGTGGTACTGAGTTGGGCCCCCCACGTACGGGCGCTCCCGCAGGCCGTTCCGAACTCCTTTGTGGAATGGATGAAAATCGCCAATGTTGATTTCGTAGTGACCAATCCCGAAGGCTACGAACTGGCCGATGAGTTTATGGAGGGTGTACAGCTGGAATACGACCAACAGAAGGCTTTTGAAGGCGCTGATTTTGTTTACGCCAAAAACTGGTCTTCCTACCGCGAATACGGCCAAATTCTGAATCAAGATCCTGCCTGGACGATTACTCAGGATAAACTGGTGAACTGGGCCAATGATGCTCGCTTCATGCACTGCCTCCCCGTACGCCGCAATGTGGTGGTGGAGGATGCGGTGCTGGATGGGCCGAATTCGATTGTGATCTCTCAGGCGAACAATCGGACTTGGGCGGCGCAGGCGGTGGTGAAGCAGGTGTTGGAGGGGTTGTAAACTTGTACAAAAAAAGCCAACCGAATTGCTCCGATTGGCTCCCCTTAACTTGTTTACACAAGCAAGAATGTATTTTGGCAGTTATTTACCAGCTACCAGATTCACTTCCAGTTCAAACTCATCGTAGATCAGCTTGTCGCCCAAATCAGGGAAGAATTTGCCGGAACGGAACTTGATGTCGTAATCAGTACGGTCCAATTTGATGGTTGCTTTGCCAGTTGCTTTGCCCGCAGCCATAACTACATTGGCATCAAAAGTGATTGACTTGGTGATGTTTTTGATAGTCATGTCACCTACCACAGTGTAGTTGCCTACTTTGTCTTTAGGAGTAACCTTCGTTGCTTTGAAAGAAGCACTTGGGTGTTTTTCCGTTGCGAAAAAATCATCGGCAGTCAAGTGTCCACGCAGACGCTCGTTGCCACCACCATCTTCTACTGTAAGTGCAGCCATGTTTACCTCAAAACTAGCGCCTACCAGTTTGTTCTTGTTCAATTCCAGGCTACCCATTTTGATCGGAACTTTGCCGAAGTGTTTGCCAGTAACTTTTGCAGCAGTCCACTTTACGGAACTTGCGCTAATATCTACTTTGTAAACAACTGGTGCATTGCTGGCTGGATTGGTAAATGCCAAGCCCATGAAAGCTGCGCAGAGTAGGAGAAAAGTCAGATGCTTCATTGAAATCTATTTTAATGAATGAGACAATAGTGTTTTAGTGTTCAAGTGTATGTGGGAAAGCTAGCTTTTCCATTACAACACCATCAAATATAAGGTTGCCTGTGAGGCAAAAAAAATAATCACAGGCGTTTTGCAGATCATTAACAAATTACATCAAAATACTGGAAATTTTCCATATCTGTACATTTAGGTGAGGGAGAGCGCAGCACTCTCCCCTCCTAAATTACAATCATATTTAACCAAAACTATTAATTCTGTCGGTTGTTGCGGCCACCGCCACCTTGCATTCCACCACCGTTGTTGCCACCACCATTGCCGCCGCCATTGTTGTCATCACCTGCTTTCAGGTCATCGTTTTCAACCGATTTGGCTTTTTTACGTGGCGCATCGAAACTCATTTTGCCGATGCGGTAGTTGAAGTTCACCCGGAATCCCCGGTTCAATCTTTGGGTATCCATCAATTGAGTAAAGGTTGGAGAACTCAATTCTGTTTTCATGCGAATCCCTTGGGTGAGGAAGTTTTCTGCGCCAAAGCCGATGCTTCCTTTTTTGTTCTTGAAGTCTTTGCGAATGCCCAAGGAATACATGCCGAACCCAGCCTGGCGTCCTTGCAATTGTACCTGAGGCCCCCGCAAGAAGCTGAACCCCTGGATACCCCAGCCCTTGGGCAAGGTAACCTGAGTTGATAAGCGGCCGTTGATGTTAACCCCTTCGTTGGTAACTACTTCAGATAAACCATTCACTCCAGTAGTCCGGCCTTCCATAAAGGCGTACAAAATATCGATCCCCCCGTTGATGGTCCACTTTGGGGTGATCTGGAAGTTGCCAAACAAGTTGGTTCCCCATGCTCTCTGTACCCCTACGTTTTCAAAAGTAGTGATGACTGCACCCGCCAAAGTATCGGATGGTTTGCGAATTTGAGAGATGGCATTGTCCGTAATCCGGCGGAAAACGGATACGTTCAAGTAGGTCTTTTTGATGTTTCCACTCACACCCAATTCAAAGTTATCGGATAATTCCGGGCTCAAGCCAGGGTTACCTACGGTGATGTTCTGTGGGTTGGCGGCATTGAAGTTGGGGTTCAATTGCTGCAAACCTGGTCTTTGAATCCGGCGGTTGTAACCCGCTTTGACGATGAAACCACCCTTTAGGTTCCGGGAAACATTCAAGCTAGGTACGAAGTTGCCATAAGCAGGCAAATCGATGTTGCCATTTTCAATTGTTTGGGCATTGATGTCGGTGTACTCATAACGGCCACCCAATTTGAAAGTGTACTTGTTTTTGGTCTGTAAGGTATAGGCCAGGTAACCCGCTGCTACATTTTGCTGATAATCAAGAGCACCAGCGGGGCGGCTTAGGTCAGGAGTGTATGCCCCAGAACTACCTTGTGCCAAGAAGTAGCTGTAATCACTATCCACTGCCCGCAGGATGGTTTTGCCGCCAAATTCCACCAATTGACGGTCGCCAATGGGCGTTTGATAATCGGTTTGGAAGGTCGTTTCCTGGTTCAGGTTACCGTTCAGGTTGCGGATACTGCTGAGCAGATTGACTTCATCAGCGGCGAAAATATCCGAGTCAAAATTGTTGGTCAGGTCACTGCGGCTATACTGGGCAGACATGCTCCATTCGCGCCGGGGCTTGAAAGTACGCAGGTAATCAATGTTGAAATCGATGGAACCCGAGTTGTTTTTGCTGTCTACTTTGCGGAATGAGCTGGATTTCAATAGCTGATTCTCGAACAAAGAAATGGCGATGTCCTGCTCATTGTTGAAATTGCGCGCACCAAAACGAGCACTGGCTGAAAGGGATTGATTTTTAGAAATATCGTAATCCCAGGACAAACTATAGTTGCCAAAACCACCGCGGTCAAACGACTCCATGTCTTGCAGCGTACGAATGCTGGCGCTGGGGGTGATGGTGGTTTGTTCCAAAGTGGTGAGGGCCGGATTGTAAAACAAACGACCGTGCCCTCCCAGATTAAAGCCCATTTTACCTTTTCTATAGCTGCCGTTCAAACCCAAATTGGAACCACGGTTGCCGGTGCCAATGTCAAAATTGAGGGTCAAACCTTGCAGCGTATTTTTCTTTGTGACGATGTTGATGATCCCGCCGGAACCTTCTGCATCATAACGTGCAGATGGAGAAGTGATGACTTCTACCGTTTTGATCATGTCGGCAGGAATTTGTTTGAGGGCATCAGCAACACTGGCCGCCATAATGGTAGATGGCTTGTTGTTGATGAGTACTCGTACATTGGAGCTTCCCCGAAGTTGAACATTTCCGTCCAAGTCTACGGAGAGCATTGGGACTTTGCGCAATACCTCAGATGCATCACCACCTTTGGAGGTGACATCTTTTTCAGCATTGTAAACGGTACGGTCTACTTTTTCCTCAATCAAGGCAGTAGTCCCGACAATTTCTACTTCTTTTAGCGTGCTGATGCTTTGCGCAAAACTGATGTTGCCCAAGTTTTTGGTATCATTCTTAGTCAGGCGCAAATCGCTGAGGGATTTGTCGCGATAACCAATAAAGGAAATCACCAAACGGAAATCACCGGTAGCGATGCCGCTGATTTCAAATTTCCCTTTGTCGTCGGTAGTGGTACCATCAACTGGTGTATCCGAATTTTTAAGGTACAAAGCAACGGTAGCAAATTCTACGGGTTGTTTGCTTAAAGAATCGATTACCACACCGAGAATTTTATTGTTGCCTTTGGGCGCAGTGTTCAGCGTAGGAGCTTCGTTGCCAGGCATTGGAGGGCGGTTGCCACTAGGAGGTGTTTGTTGGCCGGTGGCCGTCACTGCCCAAATAAGCGCTATGAACAGTGGTAAAAATGTGCTTAAATTTTTCATTTTGTGTCGGTTTGCAATCCGTTTTTCTGATTGCTTGATTTCATGACACAAAGTAACGGTGAAAAAAACTGCCGCGTATAAGCATTCGATGATTCGGCTACTTCTTTCGGCAGGTCGGAAAGATGATCGACAAAAAGGCTTAGATTAAATGTGAAATAGTAATTTCATCCCACAACTCGGCACAATTCGACTACCGTTTGCTCATTCGATTGCCTGAAATGATGCGTTGCTGATTGGATTTGAAGCGCAAAACGTCTTCTTCCCGCTTGGCAGCGTGCTTGGTGGCCCGTCCTTGTACTCTTGCGCGCCATTTCTTCCAATTGTTGGGGTGCATTTCGAATTTCATCAGCTCAATGACTTCCTTTTCACTCAGACCAAATTGTGTGGTGATGGCATCGAAAGGGGTGCGGTCTTCCCAGGCCATTTCGATGATCCGATCAATATCGGCACTTTGTAGTTGATATTTTTCAATGATTTTCATACTTTGAATTCAGCAAGTAATGGTACGGTTTTATAACTTTCTGCCTCCAAGAAGGTTTACATTCTAAGGAAATAAAATGATGAAAGATGATTTCGAAGAAAATTGAAGCGGCATTAAACGAACAAATCGCCCTGGAAGCTTACGCCTCCTTTCTGTACTTGGCAATGGCTTCGTGGTGCGATAGGGAAGGCTTGGAAGGTTGTGCCCAGTTTATGCATCGGCAATCCGAAGAAGAGCGGGCTCACATGCTGCGGATTTACAGTTATTTGAGTGAAACGGATGGTTTTGCACTCACCCCAGCCATTGCCCAAGCGCCGCATGAGTTTGAGTCGGTTCAGGTCATGTTCGAAAAAGTATACGCGCATGAACAAAAAGTGACCCAGTCTATCAACGATTTAGTTAATTTGAGCTACGCAGAAAAAGACCCATCTACGCTAAATTTTTTGCAGTGGTACGTAGCTGAACAACGGGAAGAAGAAGCATTGATGCGCACCATCCTGAATAAAATCCGCTTGATTGGGAGTGGTCCCCAAAGCTTATACTACAT
>JAIXOO010000392.1 GCA_027486765.1 Saprospiraceae bacterium | reverse complement strand
TGCAAAAAATCGTCGGGCACCCGTTCCTGTACCTGGATGCCCGTGATGCGACGGACCTCATCGTTGATGCTTTCGATGTGCTGGATGTTCACAGCGGTGATGACATTGATGCCTGCTGCCAGTATCTCCATCACATCTTGCCAACGTTTGGGGTTTTTGCTGCCCGGGATATTGGAATGCGCTAGTTCGTCGATCACGACCCAGGTGGGGTGCAAGATCAGAATGGCATTCAGGTCGAGCTCGGTCATTTTTTTTCCTTTGTAAAACACTTCTCGGGGCGGTAGTACGGGCAAATCTTTTAGTAAGGCTTCCGTCTCTTTTCGCCCATGAGTCACCACCAAACCAAGCATCACCTGAATGCCTTGATTCATCATTTGCCGCGCTTCCTGGAGCATGCGGTAGGTTTTGCCCACCCCGGCACTCATGCCAATGTAGATTTTGAGTTTACCTCGCCCAGCCTTGCGGAGCTGGGCGAGGTATTGATCCGCCAATTGAGTGCGTTCGTCTTCCATGCTTTAAAAAGCTATAGCCAATGCGGTGGTGAAAAAGGTATTGCTGGAACTGCGCTGGCCGTCGCGATTGGAAAAATAATCACCCTGACCCGACAAAGTTCGGCCTTCCAAACGCAAAGAGACATTGGAAACGGGCATGTAATCCAGATTGAGTGACAAACCTAGCGTCTCAAAGCCAGGCCCAGATGCGCTTACGATGATTTCATCCTTGTCGCCATAATATTCGGCTCGACCCGCAATGGCAAATTGATCGTTGATGCTGTAGCGGAAAATGGCAATGGGAGCTATCCACCTACCAGTCTCTTCATTTTCGATTTCTTGTACTCCAATGTCAAATCCGGTAATCAAACCCAATTTTGGGGTGAGGTTAAAAATGCCATAAAAGTTGTTGAAAAAACGTTTGACAACTTGATTGCCAAACCTTTCATCGCCCAGGTAGGAGCTCCAGTTCAAGGTGATGTTGCTATTGGGTTTGTAGCTGAGCTGAGCGCCCAAAATGGCACTTTGGATGCCCTCCATGCGGGTCATGCGTTGCCAACCATTGAGCAACAATGCCGCAGCGTACCACTTTCTGTCGCTGGAATTGATGCTCAATCGCGCCCCGGTTTCGTAATAGGGGGAGTTCTCAGCCAATAGACTGCGGGTCAGGGTCCAACAATCCTTGCCAACCGCACTTTCAAAACCGATATGGGATGGCAACACGCCCAAATCAAGCCAGAGGTCTTGTTTTTTTGACAACTTGATCCCGGCATTGGCTTCGTAAATAAGTCTCAGTAATGCTGGTTCAGCGGCCAGGTTGTACTGGGCGTAGGTGCCCGTCATCAGCGCCAGATTGCCCCGCACCCCCTCGGTGTTATAGGCCGCTTTGAGGTAACCCAGATTGAGCGCGACTTCATTGTGGCGATTGTAACTGTAAAAAAATCCAGGTCGCAAATGATCGGCGGGATTCGCGAGGTCATAGCTGTAGTACGCTTCAATGTAAGCACTGATTTTCAATGAAGGCGTGGTGGTAGAATCTTGTGCAGAGGATAGGCTGGCGATACAACAGATCGCCATTAAAAGGACTAATTTGGTTTTCATGGTTTGGTTATTTCAGTTGATCCAAAGCGATGTTCAAATGCAACACATTCACTTTAGGTGGTCCAAACATACCCAGTAGTGGTTTTTGGGTGTGTTCTTCGATCAGTTGGTACAATTTATCGGCTGGGATGTTACGGCTCAGGCTGATCCGGGCGACCTGAATTTTGGCCGCCGCGGGTGAAAGATCAGGGTCCAAGCCACTTCCTGAAGCGGTAACCAACTCTGCAGGAATGTCTTTTTGGGGCACTTGCGGATTGTGGACCAAAAAACTATCAATTCGACTTTGTACAAGTGCCAGATAATCAGGGTTGGAAGGCCCTTTGTTGCTGCCTGCAGAACCCGCAGCGTTGTAATCCACTGCGGAAGGCCGGCCCCAGAAATAGTGGTCTTTGCTAAAGTTTTGCCCCACTAATGCTGCGCCTACGGCTTTGCCATTGTGGTAAACCAATTGAGCCTTTCCTTGGGCTGGGCTAATGAATTGGGCAAAACCCCATATCAGCAAAGGATACAATACGGAGACCAAAATTAGGCTCACCAGGGTGAGTCGGATTGCTGGAAGAATATCTTGTTTCATGATGAATGTTTGTTTGTACCACTAAGTTGTTTTGATTGGTTGTGCATACCTGCTGAGGTGGATCCTTCAGTGCCTTAAGTTTCTTAGGTGGTGAATAAATCAGCAGCGAAGCTGCCCAAAACTACCCTTTGGCAAGTTTAAATTTAAAACCAAATCGCCACCAGAAGGTCAATCAATTTGATGCCAATGAAAGGCAGTACCACCCCACCGACACCATACACCAACAAATTACGCCGCAACAATGCCTCCGCACCAATCGGCCGATAAGCCACCCCCCGCAGCGCCAATGGAATCAGCATCGGAATGATGATGGCGTTAAAAATGACCGCCGACAAAATGGCACTTTCCGGGCTATTCAAGCCCATGATGTTGAGCGATTGCAGGGCTGGCAATGAAGCCATGAACAAAGCCGGCACAATGGCAAAATACTTGGCTACGTCATTGGCAATACTAAAGGTGGTGAGGGTCCCTCGGGTGATCAACAATTGTTTGCCAATTTCAATGACCTCAATCAGCTTGGTGGGGTCATTGTCCAGGTCTACCATGTTGCCCGCTTCTTTGGCTGCCTGGGTACCGCTGTTCATTGCTACGCCTACGTCAGCTTGCGCCAGGGCGGGGGCGTCGTTGGTGCCGTCGCCCATCATGGCTACGAGGCGACCATCGGCTTGTTCGCGGCGGATGTAGGCCAGTTTGTCTTCGGGCTTGGCTTCGGCGATGAAGTCATCGACTCCCGCTTTTTCGGCAATGTACTTGGCGGTAAGTGGGTTATCCCCGGTGACCATCACCGTTTTCACCCCCATGCGCCGCAGGCGTTCAAAACGCTCGCGGATGCCGGGTTTGATGATGTCTTGCAACTCGATGACACCTTGCACCTGACCATTTTTGGCGACCACCAGCGGGGTTCCGCCATTGTTGGAGATGTCTTTGACCGCTTGACTGGTCTCTGTGGGGAAAGTATTTCCAGCTTTTTGTACCAGACGCAAAATGGCATCTTGTGCGCCCTTGCGGATGTCGGTTTGATCACTTAAAACGACCCCACTGGTGCGCGTTTCAGCGGTAAACTTGATCAATTGAGCGCCCGTAATGCTGGCTTTTCTGACTACCTGTTCGCCCGCTAATTCCAGGATACTTTTGCCCTCGGGAGTATCGTCAGCCAGGGAACTGAGCACACAAGCTTCAACGAAGTCGTTTTGATCTACGCCAGGAGCAGGGTAGAAGCGGGTGGCTTTGCGATTGCCAATGGTTATTGTTCCCGTTTTGTCCAGTAATAAAACATCGATGTCGCCCGCTGTCTCTACTGCTTTGCCCGATTTGGTGATGACGTTGGCCCGCAAGGCCCGATCCATGCCCGCTACGCCAATGGCGGACAACAAACCTCCGATGGTGGTAGGGATCAAACACACAAACAAGGCCACAAATGCCGCTACGGTAATGGGCGTGCCTGCATAATCCCCAAAAGGTTTCAGCGTCACACACACCATGATGAAGATCAGGGTAAACCCTGCCAGCAAGACAGTCAGCGCAATTTCATTGGGCGTTTTTTGGCGGGAAGCCCCTTCCACCAAGGCGATCATTTTGTCCAAAAATGATTCTCCAGGTTGGGTGGTCACTTCCACTTTGATGCGGTCAGAGAGGACTTTGGTGCCCCCGGTTACACTACTTTTATCGCCACCCGCTTCGCGTATCACGGGTGCAGATTCTCCGGTGATGGCCGATTCGTCGATGGTCGCGAGGCCTTCAATGATTTCGCCATCCATGGGGATGGTGTCCCCTGCTTCGCAGATGAAAACATCACCTTTTTTGAGGACAGAAGAACTGACTATTTCCTGCTGGCCATTGCGTACTAATTTGGCGGGGGTATCCTCTCTGGTTTTGCGGAGGGATTCCGCCTGGGCTTTGCCGCGCGCTTCGGCAATGGCTTCGGCAAAATTGGCGAACAATACCGTCAGAAACAGGACGATGAACACTAGCAAGTTGTACCCAAAACTACCCTGGCTGCTGTCCCCGCTGAGCAGCGCGTAAATGGTCATGAAGAGCATGATGGCGGTGCCAAGCTCTACGGTGAACATGACTGGATTGCGGTACAATACGGCCGGGTTGAGTTTTTTAAAAGCCTCCACTAAGGCTGGGCGCATGAGCTCAGCGGCAAAAAGGGAAGGATTTTTTTTATGCGTTGACATACAATTAGCGAGTTAATACATGGAAAAATACTCTGCCAATGGTCCCAAAGCCAGGGCAGGGATGAAGGACAAAGCGGCTAGGATGAAAATCACGGCAAAGGTCATCAGCCCAAAAGTGGGCGTATCCACCCGCAGCGTACCCGAACTTTCCGGGATGTACTGCTTTTGGGCCAACAAACCAGCGATGGCGACCGGGCCAATGATCGGCAAAAAACGCCCCAGGAGGAGCACGATGCCGGAACTGAAATTCCAAAAGAAATTGTTGTCGCCCAGGCCTTCAAAACCACTGCCGTTATTGGCCGAAGCGGAAGTGTATTCGTACAACATTTCGCTGAAACCGTGATTGCCGGGGTTATTCAGCCAGTTGCCGGGTTTTACCGCCCAGGCCATATCCGGGTGATTTACCACCAAATAGCTGCTCAAGGCCGTACCCACCAGGATCAAAAAAGGGTGCAGCAAGGTGATCAGTGTGGCAATTTTCATTTCCCGGATTTCGACCTTTTTGCCCAACAATTCCGGTGTCCGTCCTACCATCAAGCCACTGATGAATACGGCGATGATGATAAAAATGTAGTAGTTGAGTAAACCGACCCCAACTCCTCCGTAGAGGGCATTGATCATCATGTCCAGCATTTGCAGGAAGCCGCTGAAGGGCGTCATGCTGTCATGCATGGCGTTGACCGAACCATTGGAAGTAGCCGTTGTCGCGATCCCCCACAGCGCAGAGGCTTCGGCGCCCAGGCGAATTTCTTTGCCTTCCATGCTGCCCAGGCGTTGATCAATCCCCATAGCAGTGATGGCTGGATTGCCAGCGGTTTCCGCGCGAATGGTACCGACTACAAAGCTCAAAAAGCCGATCGACATCACCCCAAAAATGACCCAGGCCAAACGTTGCCGCCGCAGGTAATAACCCAGGGCAAAAACCATCGCCATCGGGATGAGCAGAATGGAAACGGTTTGTAGGATATTGCTGAGGAAACTGGGGTTTTCCAGCGGGTGAGCCGAGTTGACCCCCAAAAAACCGCCACCATTGGTTCCCAACTGCTTGATGGCAATCATTGCCGCTGCGGGGCCTTGAGAGATGCTTTGTTGCACACCCTGGAGGGTCGTGAGGTTTATTTTGCCATCAAAAGTCATCGGTGTACCAGCGGCAACTAGCACGATCGCCAGCACAATTGACAGGGGCAACAAGACCCGGGTGATGCTTTGGATGAAGTACAGATAAAAGTTGCCGATGGTGTTCGACTGCTTTTCCTGCATGGCTTTATAGACTCCCGCCAAGGCCGCCATCCCGGTCGCTGCACTTACGAATTGTAGGAACATAATCACGCCTGTTTGGGTGAGGTAGGTGAGCCCGGATTCGCCGGAATAGTGTTGAAGGTTACAATTGACCACGAAGCTGATGGCGGTGTTGAAGGCCAAATCGGCTGTCATACTGGAGTTTCCATCGGGGTTGAGTGGCAAAACGCCCTGAAGAAACAATAATAGGAACGCAAAAATGAACCACAGCATGTTGATGGTCAACAATGCCCTGATGAAGCGTTGCCAGCCCATTTCTTCGCCAGGATTTACGCCACCCAGGCGATAAATCAAGCGTTCCAGCGGATTTAAAAAATCGGTCCAGACTCGCTCACCCTGATAAACTTTAGCCAGGTAGCGGCCCAAGGGAATGGCGAGCCCTACGCTTAGGGCCAGGGTGACAAGCACACCAAGTAAGTTGGTATTCATTGGTTTTGAGTTGAAGGATTAGAATTTTTCTGGTCGTAAGAGTACGTAAATGAGGTACCCAAACACCAGCAAACAAAGGATGAATAGTGCGCTGAACATGGTGCTGATTTAGATTTGATCAAATCGTTTGGTGACCCAGTAAAAAAGGGCGAAACAAATCAAGCCCCCGAAAAGCAATGCTGCCGCAATGAGCGTGTCCATACATTTGGATTTTGATACGCAGCAGTAATGCCAAAATTGGTGCCGAAAAAAAGGTGGGCGATTTTCGGGTTGAAAATCAAGGAGATGTGGAGGATTTAGCAGAAATGGGGCAGAGGGAAGTATGCAGAAATGGAAATGGGTATGCGGAAATAGAAGGGTGGGGGATGTAGATTCAGATTTTTAGTATTGTCCCGCTCAACTTTTATAAAGATTCAAATCCAAATAAGCATTGCGGAACTTCCCTTCAGGATCATACTGCTTCACCAACTGCAAAAAATCATCATACCTTGGATACCGCTCGCGCAATACCGCCGGAGCCATTGTAAACAATTTCCCCCAGTGTGGTCGTACCTGAAAGGGTGCCAGTTCTGCTTCAATCATTGGCAACAGCTTGATGACCTCTGGTGTATGTTGTTTCCAGGTGAAGTGAATGGCTACACAATCCCTTTGATAAGCAGGGCTCATCCAAAAATCATCTGCAGCAATGCTGCGTATTTCACTAATCATCAATTGGGGATAAATCAGGTCGCCCTGTTTCTCCAATGCCAAAATCGCCTCTACCGCATTTTCGCGTGGTACAAAGTATTCCGATTGCAATTCTTTGCCACTGCTGGGTGTAAAACCCATTTTGAAGTGGGGCAAACGTTCGTACCAGGGGCCGGAAACCCCCATTTGATCGGTGCAGTTTTCAGCCGACAAACTGGTAATGGGGTGCAAGTTTTGCGTTGCTGCTTTGGCCCCATAAAAATCAGCACCTAAATCTTGGGTTTCGGCATCCACTTTGCGCTTTACCCAAATCTGGCTGATCACCTTGTTTTGCCAATCGGTAAACAGACTCACGCTGTAGCCACTGGCCATGATGGCCTCGAAATTGTCTTGTAGGGATTGCAGTGGCAAGTCCTGGAACAAATCTTGCCGAACCTGAAAAGTATCCTGTAGGTCGAGGGTAACTTTGGTGATGATTCCCAATGCACCCAAACCGACCACTACGCCTTGAAATTCCGCTGGATTGTTTTTTCGGCTCAGGTTGATCAATTCGCCGGAAGGCGTAACCATTTCCAGTGCTGATACCGCCGTTGCGAGGTTCCCATTGCTGACACCCGATCCGTGAGTAGCAGTAGCGCAGGCTCCAGCCACTGAAATATGCGGCAAGGAGGCCAGGTTGTGTAAGGCGAAGCCTTTTTGATCCAGTTCCTCGGCAAATTGTCCATAACGGGCACCTGCTTCTACGCTTACCGTTTTTGCCCTTTCATCGATGGAGATGACTTGATTGAGATTGGCGGTGGAAATTTGATTCAGCGGACTGTCGGCAATGTCGTTGAAACAATGGCAAGAGCCCAGGGCTTTTTGCTGACCCAGCTTTTTGACCAGGGCCTGCACTTCGTCAACTGTTTTGGGTTGGTGCAGGTTTTTGGCTTTGTAGGCGTAATTGCCAGACCAGTTCGTACGCATCGTTTTGGTTTTTGCTTTTGGTGTACAAGAATGGCTTATTTTAGCTTTATCGAAAGGAAGCTAAAGTCCCTTACCCCAATCCCAAACCACTACTGCCCATTCTGTTCCTTCAGGATCGGTATATGTGTGGATTTCCACGAATCCAATTCTTTTGTGGGCATTGAGCGAACGAGGGTTGTTGCGTGCAATTTCAGTGATGGCAAAATCGTATTTGGAACCAAAAAACTCCTTGTACGCGGCATAACACTGATCCAAAATGCCCTGACCACGGTATTCCTTGCCGATACACACTTGGCCGACCACCAGATAGTGATACGCTGAGATTTTTTTACCCAAATAATCAATGTCATCAAATGCCTCAAACATGGGGATGAGGATAGGGAGGTCATGCTTGGAAGCTGCGGTCATCGCCAGGAGGTAACCAATTACCTGATCGCCATCTTTGGCAATGAGGTGTTGCTCGATGTCGTTGAGCTGAGTAAGTTGGTCGTAGCTGTGATGAACCGTCACAAAGCCTTGATTTTGAATCTCTTCATGAGTCAATCCACGGGCGAGATTGGCCTTTTGGAGCTGGAGAATACCTTCCAGTTCGGCAGTGGTTTTGGAGGTGGTATAGGTGATCATAAAATGGGTATGTTGTGGCTGCCCTATGTGGCTGCCCATTGTCCAAGAAATACCTCAAATCTAACAATCAAAATATTTTCCCTGGGTTTAAAATTCCATGCGGATCCAATGCACTTTTTAATTGCCGCATCAAGGCAATTTCATCCGGATTTCGACTCAGGTGCAGCCACTCTTTTTTCTCCAAACCTACGCCATGCTCCGCCGTGATTGAGCCACCAATCGCTGTCAATGGACCAAATACAATCTCCTCAACCTGATGTCGGGTCGCCCGATCATTTTGCCCACAAGATACAAACAAGTGCAAATTGCCATCTCCCATGTGCCCGAAGACATACAAAAATACGTCGGGCCATACCGCTTTGAGTTCCTGGTGAATCTCTTGAGTGTAAGTCTCCATCGTAGAAATAGGCAGACTCACATCAAATAAAAACACAGGCTGATGCACCGAAAAAATAAAATCCACCTGCTCCCGAATCCCCCAAAACCAATCCAATTCCTGCTGGCTTTGGGCCAAACAGGCATCGGCAATAAGGCCACTTTCAAAGGCTTTTTCCAGGGTGTCTTGAAACAATCGCTGGTCATTTTCAGGATGATACCCCGCTGTTTCCAGCAATACGTAATAGGCGTGATCCTGGGGCAGGGGAGGGGCATAACGGGCGGGGGGCGAAGTCATCAAACGGTAATAATCCTGCCACAACAATTCATAAGTAGTCAGGGTATGCCCTAGCGTTTTTTTGGCAAAATTCAAAAAATCACAAGCCTGTGCAAAACTGTTGAGGGCAAGGTAGGCGGTATTGCGGCTCAAGGGCAAGGCCTCCAGTTTGAGCACTGCCCGGGTGACGATGCCTAGCGTGCCCTCCGAACCAATGAACAAGTGTTTGAGGTCGTAACCCGCATTGTTTTTCAACAAATGATTCATGGAGGAAATGATGGTGCCATCTGCTAGCACAACTTCCAGGCCCAGTACCAGATTGCGAGTGACACCATAACGTAGCGCCTGCAAACCGCCGGCATTAGTCGAAATATTGCCACCAATCATACAACTGCCTTTGGCACCAAGGTCGAGTGGAAAAAAGAGACCAGAGGCGTTTAGCTGAATTTGGAGCTCTTGCAATACTACTCCAGCTTGTACGGTAGCCGTTTGGTTGACCACATCGATGGCTTCAATGGCGTTCATCCGTTCCAGGCTCAGGGCGATTTCGTGGGACTGGGTTTGGACACCACCTACCACATTGGTCAAGCCACCATGCGGGACAATGGCTTGTTTGGCCGTGTGGCAAATTTGTAACGCTGTAGCAACTTCTTGCGTGCTTTGGGGCAACAGAAGGGCCCGGCATTGTAAGTTTTGGGCGATGACCCAATTGCTGGCGATGCGGTGGGAGGCTTGTTCTGCTGTTCGAACACAGTCGGGACCTAAGGCAGCGAGAAGTTGTTGTACAATATCCATGTGGGTGAGAGTTGAAGCAAGCACAATGTACACAAATTGAGGAAACTAAGAGATTTGGGGTAAATTTCTTTAAATATTTTTTACTCAGACGAAATTTTCTCATTAATTTAAAATTATCCAATTAAACCAAAACCTCATCGAATCGTCCAAGGAGACATAAAACCCAAACCTATGCTTCGATTTTTATACTTCTTCCTTTTCCTGAGCATGTTTATTACGATTTTACATGCTCAAACGACCGTCACCACAACTTATGGCCC
>JAIXOO010000438.1 GCA_027486765.1 Saprospiraceae bacterium | reverse complement strand
CGTCACCCGTACCACCTCCCCCGGCTTCACCCTCACCTTACAATACGAATAAACCCGTCCCGACTGGTCTTTGCCTTGTCGACACGCCTTTTTCACCCCATTCACCCAAACCTGTTGGTGTACCCCCGGGAAGCCAGCTTGCCAGTTCAGCGGGGTATCTCCTGCTTGCAAGCGGAGGGTAGAGCTGTGGTTTGCTTCCTGTTTGAGGGCCACCATTGACTGGCCGATGCGGATGTTTTCCAGGCTAAGGTAGCCGATTTCTGTGGGCAGGTGCGACAAGGTGCTCAGGGCATGAGCACTAGCCTGTGGTGTGATCCCCAACAAGTCGACGACCGTGTTGCGAATCAGGACGTATGATACTTCTGGATAATCGCCATTCCGGCCCGTTGCCGATTGGTAGCTGTGTTGTTGGTTGAGGCGGGTGATGATGTGTTTCATCCATTTCCAGGCGGTTTCATTCTGTTGGTGCAGGAAAAAAGTTTCGGGAATGTAGCTGATGGCTTCGATGTTGTCGGGAATATCGTCCTTGGATTCCAGGCGTTGGTTGATGAAATCGAGGTACAGTTGGGTGCGCGGTGCATTGCCCTCGGTCAAGCCTTTCATGGGCATGAACCAGGAGTTCTCTTTGCCCCATCCATCCACGGCCTTCCCATCTGCGGTGTAGCCGCGATTGTAGGTATTGGTGTTGTTGGTGCCCCAGTTTTGGTTGAAAAAAACCTTCAAGTCTGCGGCCTTTTTTGCAAACTGTTTGGCCAGTTTGGTTTCACCCCGCAGGGCCGCCATTTGAGCATAGGCCTCAAAAGCTTTGAATTGACAAGCGATTCCATCGCCCGATTCGATCAGAGGAGCATCTCGCGCTTCATTGTAGGAGGCGGCACCCTGAAAAATGCCCTTGCCCGTACCCTCGGCAATGCCATTGGGCAATTGTTGGTCGTGCAGCGCAATAAAATCGGTCACCGCTTTGGAACAGTACTGCCAAATCACTTCATCTTTGAGGTAGCGCTCGTCGCCAGTCCACAAATACAATTCATACGTTTTTTCGACCAGTTCAAACGTTGCGGGTACCTCTCGTACAAAGTTCTCATTGCCCCGGTAATCCAGTAGGAATGGTGCGCCATTGAAGTTGATGGCCCACAATGGGAACCATTTTTTGCCCGCATCAGCCGAAGCTGCAAAAGCTTTCAGCATCGTAAAATTCTCCTCCTGTAGCCCCAGCAGATGGGCACCGATGAGTTGGTGACAAAAATCGCGGGAATAAAACGCCGACCTTTTGGGGTAACCCGCCCAATAACTGGGAAAATAGGGAACAGTCCCTGATCCTGCGCCTCGTTCCCAGGCATCGAGGGGGCCCGTTTTTCCGGTTTGTACATAAAACCGGGCCTTTTCTTTGGCCCAATTGAAAACATCAACCAATTCCTGCTGGGATGATTGGATGGCCAGATCTGGCTGAAGAATGGGCTGTTGACGGGTGTTCTTGTCGATGTTTTGACCAAAAATGTTCGGGGAAATCCCTAGTGTACACATCAGTGAAATGAGCAAACAGGCCTTATTCATGCTTTTAGGTTTGTAGCAGTTTTTACCAGCCAAGATAAGCAAGCTTAACATTACGGCAGCAAAGCAAAAGGAACATTGGAGCGGTTTTGTAAAAATTCAAGTCGTCAAGCGGACTCAATAGCAGATGCCCTTAAACCATTTCAACTCATGCCCTGTTACCCTAAAACAGCTGACGGATTCAGCCAATAACGTTAACTCAAAGCAAAAATCAATGAAAACCACCCATATTTTACTGTGCTTCTCTATTTTTTTGGTCCTCAACTCCTGTGGGCAAAAAAAAGGCTATCCAACTGCGGTACGCGCCACTACCAAAGTCCCTTCTGCTGAACTGTCTAAATACCATACAGCAGTTTTTGCAGCGGGCTGTTTTTGGTGTGAAGAGGCGGTATTCGAAAGCATCAATGGGGTAGCCGAAGTCATTTCAGGCTATGCGGGCGGTACCACCCAAAACCCGACCTATGAGCAATCCAATACAGGAACAACCGGTCACGCAGAATCGGTGGAAGTGTATTACGATTCCACGGTGATTGATTACAAAACCTTACTTCGGGTGTATTTTGCCTCAGGAGACCTGACCCAGGTGAATGGCCAGGGTCCGGATCTTGGATCTCAATACCGCTCCATCATTTTTTACAAAAACCCGGTTGAAAAAGCCATGGTGGAAGAGTACATCGCTACGCTGAACGCCTCAAAAAAATACAAGCGGCCCATTTCGGTAGAGGTTACTGCATTTACCAAATTTTGGGTAGCGGAAGACTATCACCAGGACTACGTGCAACACAATCCTGGAAGCTCCTATGTGCAACATGAGTCCATTCCAAGGCTGATGCGCGCACAGGCCCAGCTGAGTGACCTCCTCAAACCTGGGAAAGTGCAACATTGATTGCTTTATGGGTGGGATGAGCGCTTTGCAAGTCATAAAATCGCCAAAATTTCACCTGCCCGCCGCATCTAGCGTATGATGCTGCGCAATTCGCCTTCGATACTCCCCAGGCGTCAGCCCCACCAATTTTACAAAACAATTGCTGAAATGGCTTTGATCGTAAAAGCCACTTTCCAAGGCGATCTGTACCAGAGGTAAATCGGTGCTGATCATCAGTTCTTTTGCGCTTTGGATGCGCAGCGTAATCAGGTAATTGATTGGGGATAGTCCAGTATATTGTTTGAACTGGCGCAGGAGATTAAATTTGTCACAATTGAAACGTTTGCACAACTCATCCAAACAGATTTTATCTTTTACATGCTGGCTGAGGTAAATTTTGATTTGTTCAAAAATGACCTCCTGGGTGGTTTCGTTTGTAGGGCTATGCTTAGGTTTGAGCGGCTTGGTATGGTGAGGATAAAAAGCCGCTTGCTGCTTGGGCTTACCTACCAGCAAGCGACTTTGAGGAGTTGATACAGCGCGTAAGTGTTGGGCCATAAGTGCGGATTTCGAGCTAATCTAACACATTCATTTTGTGCAATAAGCCGCAAAACCAGTGCTTAACAGGCACTTAACTTCCTTATTGAATCATTAACAGTTTTTTGTACTTGTTGCGGGTTTCTTCCACATTGGGATTCAATTTGAGGGCTTCTTCAAAAAAAGCGAGAGCACGTTCCTTGTTGCCGTTTTTTAAATAGCCATCGCCCAAGCTGTCGTAAACATTGGCTGAATTGGGATGTAGGGCCAGGTTGATTCGAAAAACAGTGAGGGCTGCTTTTTCATGGCCACTGTTCAGTAAATAATACGCTGCCGCGTTGAGCTCATTTTCTCCCGAAACTTTGTGCCGGACTTGATTGGCCAAACCTAGGTAATTGACGTTTTCATCCACCAACAATCCTTCTTTGAGCCATTTGTTGAGATAGGTAAAGCTTTGGTAATTGGGGGTGTATGATTCCTTGCGCAGGATTTTCAGCAGATCCCGTTCCATGCTTTCCACGGGCGATTCATTGATGCGGTTGAGTTCCACTCCGTTTTCGTAAACGATCAAGGTAGGTACCCTGAAGGCAAACAAGCCCTGGTCTTCCCGCCCTGGACTTTGTTTGTAGGTGCTATCAGCATTGTCGACAGCAATCAGGGTGATTTTTTGGGCAGGTAAACGTAGTTGATCCAGTACCTTCATCATCTTCGGTAGCTCCCTTCTACTGTCGCCGCACCAGGTGCCAAAAACGATTTTGACGCTGATGGAAGCCGCGTTTTGTTGTTTGAGTTGTGCTTCAATAGCTGGGTTGGGGGTGTATTTTTGGTAGTTAGAATTGTACCAGGTGGAATAAGGTGCTTGTTGCAATGCATTGACACCAACTACACCCAGCAATTTTGGTTCAGGAGTGCTTTGGGCAAAAGTGACAGCAGCAAGCAGGCAAAAAAGAGTGTGCAAAAAAATGGTTTTCATGTTTGTCGGATTTAAGATGGCGGTACCCAGGTGCAGTGAGCTTACAGTCCAAATACCAGGATGAATGAATAATTGCTCGGAACAAATATTCATGCACAGAATCTGGAGAGTCTTGGAAGATATTGCAGTTTTTCCTAACAAATTGTTAATCCAAAATTGAGATAACCGAAATTGAGCACTATTTTAGTACTTAATTCAAGTCAATGACCCAAAAACAAGCTCCTCCTCCCCACTTCGACGTCATCATCATCGGCGCTGGCCCGGCGGGAGCCACCTGTGCCCTCCAATTGCGCCATTCTAAGCTGAACGTACTCCTTATCGACAAAGCCACTTTTCCTCGCTCTAAAACTTGCGGCGACGCCATCACCGGGCGCTCCATCAAGACCTTGGTTCGCTGTTGTCCGGAGTTGCTGCAGCAGTTTCGCTCTTTCCCTCAAAAAACTGAGATCAAACATACCCGCCTGAACATCAACCGCCGCCATCCCATCGACATCCATTGGGTCAACGAGGCATATTGTTGTCGGAGGGTCGATTTTGACCAAACCCTGCTACAAGGAGTCCGCCAGTACGCCCCGAATGTCCAGATTTTAGAAGGCTTTCAGGTAGATGACATTGTTCAAGACAACACTCTTCCAGGAAAATACCTTGTCGGCAATTCCAAGCAACAGCGCTATTTTAGCACCCAATTCCTGGTGGGCAGCGACGGTACACAATCCATTGTCAACAAAAAATTAACGACTACCCGGCTGGAGCAAGATCACCACGCTGGTGCCGTGCGTGCTTATTTTAGTGGGGTCAAGGGTTTGCACCTGAACCGCACGGAAGTATTTGTATTGCCCGAGTTTATGCCTGGGTACTTTTGGGTTTTCCCCTTGTCGGAAGACACGGCCAATGTGGGCTTCGGGATGTTGACGCGCAGCATTGCCCGGCAAAAAGTCAATTTGAAAGACTCATTTTACGCCTTCATTCAGGCCTCTGCCGAACTCAAGGCTCGTTTTGATGAAAGCACCCAATTGGGGAAACCGGAAGGCTTCGGGTTGGCTTTGGGTTCGCGACGTGTCCCTATGTCGGGCGATCACTTCCTGCTGACTGGCGACGCTGCTTCTCTGATCGATCCTGCTTCAGGGGAAGGCATCAGCAACGCCATTGTGAGTGGCAAAGTGGCGGCAGAAACGATAGTGTTGGCTTTTCAAAAGCAGGATTTCAGCGCCGATTTTGTAAAAGACTACGAAAAAAAATTATTCAAAATCATTGGGAAAGAATTAAAAACCAGTACCATTTTGCTGCGCAGTTTTTTTGTTGCACCGTGGTTATTGGACTTGGGCGCTTATTTGATGGCGAATCCATTTTTTAAACGCTTGGCTAAAAAGTTAATGTAGATTTGAACCTCAGTGCCTTAAAACCCTAACTTCCATGATTGAAACCTATCGACTCCGCATTCAGCCGCTCAGCTACGACCAACTGCTGAAATACACCCAAAATGACCAATCCTTAGAAAGAGAACTTCAATTGAATGATAGTACACGCAGCATTTCCCCCGAACTCAAGGAAGCCCTGGAACAAACCATCCTACCCAATGTAGCCCGGTCCGGTCACAACTACTTGTACTCCACCCTTTGGACGATTATTGACCGGGCAAAAAATCAGATGGTGGCCGATTTGTGCTTTGTGGGAGAGCCTGATCCGAATGGCCAAATCGAAATTGGTTTCGGAACTTACGAAGCGCATCAGGGCCACGGATACATGACCGAAGCAGTAGGCGGAATGATCAAATGGGCAAAAGCCCAACCAGAGGTCAAATGTATCTACGCTGAGACGGCAGAGGATAACGTTGCCTCCATGTCCGTTTTACAAAAGAATGGTTTTGTACAGTTGAATAAGGTGGATGGGATGTGTGGTTGGAGATTGGAGTGGTAAAGTTGTAAAGAATAAAGTGCACTTCTTTTCATTTAAAACTTTGAAAAGAAGTGCAACCTCATTTCACTGAAAATCAATCCGCGTGCTGCATCAACAAATGCACAATACCCGCTTTGACCGATACTTCCATCGCCCACAATTCGTCTCCACTCAAAAGGGAGATCACGCCCTTACTGATTGTCGATTTGATGTTTTCAGCATCCTCCATCCACATCGCCTTCCCAATCAGGTAAGCCTCTTCGATGGTCATTTCCTTGTTGAACTTGATGGTGTAAGCAGAGCCCCCTTCGCCCATGTCGGCTTCTACCTCCGCACCGTTGGTGTAGGCCACTTTGTAGCGGTCATAACGGGTTTCACCTTTGGGCAAATTTACCTTAGCTCCTTTGCGTGGAGAATGCATTTGTAGGTAGCGCTCCTGGATGGTGCCCGCATCGGCGTCGTCGGCATTGGGGTCGTCGCCGTTGGGCAGGCTGCCGGGGGTTTTGTATTTGGAGAGGTAGCCATCGAATACAAAACCTGTTTTCCCAGCGGCGGTTTTTACTTTTACCCAAAATCCCTTGATGGTGAATCCTGGAAATACCGTTACGGAATGCGGCGTTTTTTTGAGTCCTTCGGCTTGCACCGTTACCAGGGCTCCATACTCTACTGTCAGGATTTTAGCACCTGTTGGTGCAGCAGTTTCGCGCAGGATCAGCCCATTAGCAGCGTGTACCGTTAGTTTATCTCCTACGGCGTAAGTGCCGATGGAAAATGCAAAAGATGGTAGTAAAATCAGGACCAAGAGGGAAAAAAGAGCATTGGTTTTCATGTGTTACACAAACTTGAAGGTTGGCAATAGCATTTTAGATGTGAATGCTTGGGGGAAAGCAAGCGCATAAAATTACAAGCTTTTTGTAAAGTAGTATAGTTAAGGGGACTCAAAATAGCTAATCCTCTAAATCCTTGACTTTGAATGGTTTTTAACGTATTTTTAGGCTCGATTACTCCTTGCGAAAGCCCAAATTCTTTCACCTCTTTTGTTTTACATAACTTAAAAATACACCTATGAATCCATTCTTGCGTTTTTTGACTCTTGTCCTGTTGCTTTCCCCCTTGAGTCTGATGGCTCAAAGTCCAGTAGGCAGCTGGAAGTTTACGGTTCCAGATGGCAATGGCACTATGATTCCGCTGAAAGTAACGATGTCTGATCAGGGAACTTTTGCACTAGACTTTGGTGCTGATGGCGTTGTTGAAACCAAAGGGAAATACACCCTTGATGGAACCAAAATGACCATTCAGGAAACCGAAGGTACCGAGTGCACCGAAATAGGGGTGTACACCTTAAAAATAGAAGGAGACACCTTGACCATGACCAAAGTCAGTGATGGCTGCCCCAATCGCGGTGGACCTGAAGGGATCATTGTAATGAAAAAGGCTTGAGTGTTTAGCTCACAAATTTTGTAATTGAACAAAAGGCAGGCCAGTTGATGCATTCAGCTGGCCTGTCTTTTTTATATCAGATTATAAGGAAAGACAGGGAAAAACAAACAACGCCTAATGACAAAAAGCAGGGTTTCATCAGCTCAAAAGTCAGTGCATCAACAATTGGCTTGTCGTTTTTTTACAGCATGAAAAATATCATGCTGTGCTTGTTATTGCTGGCTTGTACTGGCCTTTGTCGAGGCCAAAAAGTCGAAGAAAACACATTCAATGTCGGGCTTGAACTGGACGCGCTTCCTTACCTGACGGGTGGCTATTTTATTGCTGGCTGGGCTGGTCAAGGCCACTGGCGCTGCCGGGTTTTGAACGCCAACGTCAACAAACCGGACTGGAGCACGCCAGAAGGTTTCACCAAGCACCACATCACCGCCTATGCTGCGGTAATTGACGTTTTTTTGAAACCCGGCTGGCGCGGTTGGTGGATTGGCGCAGGGCCTGTTTATTGGCGGAGCCGCATCCAAAGCGATGCTCGCATCCAAACCGCCCATTTTGACAACTTCCTATTAAATGGCAGCTTGGGTTACAATCTGAAATTGGGTAAGCAGTTTTACCTCTCACCTTGGGCCGGTATGAGCATGCGAATTGCTGGCGATCGGGAGGTTCCCGTAGACCAGCAATTGTTCACCTTGCCCCTGTTTAACCCCGAAGCATCGCTGAAACTGGGTGTTTATTTTTAAAGGTGATTAAACCCGCGCATATGGCAAACGCTCAATCAGCTCTGCCCGATGGTAAGCATCCAAACCACTTACTGCCACCGTGCCTGCTCCTTGCAGGTCCAGGTTGCCTTTTTCATCCAAACAATTGTCCGGCAAAATCAGCTCCAGCACTTTGCCGATGATTAAGATGGTATTGTTGGCCTTGATGTGGTATTCTTCCACATATTCCAGGCCCATTTTGATGCTTGACTCAGCCACGTAAGGTGCGGGGATGCCTTCGTGCCACTCTGGCGTTAGGCCGACCGCAGCAAATTCGGAAACCCCATCGGGATAACTGGCTGAAGTTTGGTGCGCCGCCTGAACGATGTTTTCCTGCACGTGATTGAGGGTGAAAAACCGGGAATGTTGGATGTTTTGATAGGTATGCCGGGTTGTTTTTAAATCGCCGTCTACCGGACGGGTCACAATACCAATCAAAGGTGGTGCCGAACCAATGTGCACTGCTGAGGAAAAAATGGCCAGATTGGGTACCCCATCGGCACCAATACTTCCCACCAGGTTGCCACTTTTAAAGCCAGTAATGGCATTGATCAAGGTCAAACGAGGAATCCGGGGAAGTTTTTCAATGTCGGGTAGTGAAAGGATCATAAGATATTGCCTTAAGTCTTGCTTGTTTTAAAACGGAGATAGGAACAATGAAATTCGCTATTTGTTTAGTCTGACCGGGTGATGCTTTTACCCCACAATCGACTCACAAATGTAATCCGGGATAATTCCCGTAGAACGGATGTTCATTTCCATCTCACTGGGGCTGGTATTGCCGCTGAGTACCAGTGCGGTCTTGATGCCAAATTTGTTCCCCCCCAGAATATCGGTATGCAAGGTATCGCCCACCATGAGGATTTCCTCCTTGTTGTACTCGCTGTAACGATTGATGTCTTCAAAAGCGAAGTTGAACATTTGGGTGTCGGGCTTGCCGAAGTGGATGAATTTTTTGTTGATGATGCTTTCCACCAATTTGGCGATGCCACCCGTGGCGATGGATACATTGTTGTGAGAAACCGGGTAGAGGTTATCCGAATTGGCCACAATGATGGGCATGTTTTTTTTGCGGATGAGGTTGACTGTGCGATTGATGTCGAAGTTCCAGTCGAAACCCTCATCATCCAAAAAGACCATGGCTTTGATGTCTTCAAGATCGTGTTTGTCCAGATCGGCGATGGCGACACTCTCTAGGTTGGCCTGCATGATGTAGTGGGCGGCGTTGGCGGTACCGAGGTAAGCAACTTTTCCCCCTTTGATTTTGAGTTGCAGGTATTGTTTGGCCATCATGCCTGAGGTGACGATCTTCTCCGCTGGAATACCCTTTAAGCCCAAGCGCAAAAAGGATTCAGCCTGCTGCTCCTGGCTGCGTGAGGCATCATTGGTGAGGATGCGAAATTCAATACCCCGCTCCTGAATAAAATCCAGGGTTTCTTGCACCCCTTCGATGAGCCCTTGGTAGTTTTTGATCACTCCATACGAATCCAAAAAAACGGCCTTGAAGCCAGAAACTACGTCCAAAAACGAATCCTTCTTTTCCATACAACCTTACAATTTTAAAGCCTTGAGTAACTTGTCGGCATCGAAGCCTTTTTCAATAGAGGGAAAATGCACTTCGAAAGCCTCTTTCTGCAATTTGGTTGAGTAGTTTTGGGCAAAAAAGTACGTGCCATAATCGACAACGTAATGCAACAAAAAGAAGCGATAGACTTCTTTCAGGCTGCGGATTTCGGTTTCGGTCAGGGGGTAATGGGCGTGGTATGACTTCAGGAACAGCAAAAACCGCTCTTCCATCAGTGGCCCAATGTTGTAAGAAAAAACGGTACGGTCGCCTATGTCCGAGGCAACCCGACTGAAAAAATAAAAGTCCAACATGCGATTGCTGATGCGGAACCAGTCGTAATCCCAGCGCGAAAATAATCGAAAAGTGGAACTTACCGAAAAATTGCCAATGTTCCAGTCCACAAAAACGGGGATACGATCCAGGCGGTGCAAGCGCAGCTTGTCTTCGTTTTCGTAAAAAAGATCACACTGGCGTTTGAGTTCCTCTTTGTTGACATGTGCCCCTAAGTGGCTATTTTTTCGTCCCAATGCCTCCATCAAATGATCTATATCGGTATGCAAGGTTTTGGAAGAATTGGGCAAGGTATTGCGGATGCTGTGGCAGGTTTTATGGAATAGCGCAAACTCCCGGCCCAGTTTGGTGATGTGCTCTTCTTCGAGGCGACGGGGCAGTCGGGTTTTGATGCGTACGGCTCGGTAAAACACCACCCATACATCAATGTCTTCGTGGATGTAGCGGTGCACAAAAAGACTGGTGCCCTTGATGAGAGAACGCGCCAGCAGGTTTTCAAAAGGAGCAGGCAGGTTGTTGGCCAATACGTTGATGATGCGGTGGTCCTCCACAAAATGCTCGTAGCGCCCAAAGTAGGACAACTTCGCGATCACAAAACTTTTGTCCGTAAACGTTACCTTGTAGACATAGTTGGTGGAGACCCTGGCACTGATGTCGGTGGTGGATTCAATTTGGCGCGAGGGGTCGTAGGCGGTCCAGGCGTAGCGGATGATGGCGTGGTAATCGGGCTGCATAGCTTAGGGGTTGAGGGAGGTTGAGAAGGTTGAGGGAGGTTGAGGCTCCGCGAGCGACTTAGACACTAGCTTTGTCAAAATCGCTCGCGGAGCCTCAACCTCCCTCAACCCTCTCAACCTTCTAAACTTTTAAATGATTTCAAAATACCGCTTTAGTTCCCATTGGGTTACCGCCTGGCTGAACTGCCGCCACTCCCATTCCCGGGTACGGATGAAATGGTCGCAAAATTCAGCACCAAACAATTCAGTCGCCAAGGTAGAACTTTTCATTAAATCCACCGCTTCGTACAATGAAGTAGGCAAGGGCGGATTGCTGGTATTGTCGTAGGCACTGCCGCGTACTGGGTCAGGTAGCGTCAGGCGATTTTTGATGCCGTACAGACCCGCCGCCAAACAAGCCGACATGGCCAGATAAGGATTGGAGTCAGCTCCCGGCACCCGTGTTTCGAGGCGCATCGACTTGTGGCCGTGGTTGATCACCCGCAGGGCCGTAGTCCGGTTTTCTATGCCCCAGGAAGCACTCACCGAAGCCCAGGAACCTTTGACCAAACGTTTGTAACTGTTCACATTGGGCACAAACATGGGCAAAATGTAGGGCAAACAATGCAATTGACCCGCCACGTAGTGTTGCATCAATTCGCTCATCTTTTCTGGGGCATCGGCCTGGTAAAAGAGGTTCTGCTTTTGTTCAGGATCCCACAAACTCTGGTGGATATGCCCGCCGCAGCCCGGCAATTCTTCACTCCACTTGGCCATGAAGGAAGCCATGATGCCGTGGCGATAGGCAATTTCTTTTACCCCGGTTTTGAAGAGGGTAGCCCGATCGGCGGATTCCAGAATATCGTCAAAAATGATTGCGGCCTCGTATACGCCCGGCCCGGTTTCGGTATGCAAACCTTCCAGTGGAATGCCAAAGGCTTGTAAGTCGTCAAAAAGCTGGTGGTAAAATTGCGGATTGACCGATGGCCGCAAAATGGAATATCCAAACATACCCGGTGTGAGTGGAGTAGGGGAGTGGTAGTCCTTGTCGTGCCAGCTTTGAGGGGTTTCTTTAAAATTAAACCACTCAAACTCTTGCGCAAACATCGGCGTGTACCCCAAATCCAGGCACTCCTGCCGAATTCGCCGCAACAAACTGCGGGGGCAAGCAGCGCGCACTCCCGGTTCGGCCTGGCTAAAATCGCCTAGAAAAAAGGGAATATTGTCTTCCCAGGGTACGTAGCGGAGGGTATTCAAATCGACATTACAAATGGCATCGGGATAGCCAGTATGCCAGCCGCTGGCGCGGGTATTGTCGTAACAAACATCATTGGAGTCCCAACCAAAAACCACGTTGCAAAAGCCCATGCCTTCGTCCAGTCCTTTCAGAAACTTGCTGCGGTGCAGGATTTTGCCACGCAGAATGCCGTCGATGTCGACGATGGCGTATTTTACTTTGTCGGTGGGGAGGGCGTTAAGGGTGCTGGCAATGTCCTTACTGGTCATGGAATCGAATTTTGGGGCAAAATAAGCACTAAGGAACGAGAAAAAAATAATTGCACGTTTTGTCTGGCTCTTTTGAACTTACTCTACCTATCTTTTTCGTTAAATAGGCTTGCTATTCGCCTCAGAAGATACTCGATTAAGCTCAAAATAGCGGCGTCAAAATCGTGCAATTATTTTTTTCTCGTCCCTAATGTTTAATTCCAAATGCCAGTTTCATCGCTGCGGTTTCCCAATGATCAAATGGCCTCATACGTTTTTTACAAAGTTAAGCTAAAAAGTAGCATCTCGGGGGGGAATCTGGACAGGATGTTGTTTTTCTATTCCATCTTCCAGTCCCTCACTTCTTCCCCTCCATCACCTCATCATACGCCGCATTGAGGCTTCTTTCAATGCCTGCCCCTTTAAATTCCTCGGCTCCGGGAATAAGTTGTGGTTTTGAGGCGATCAATTGCTCTTTGGTTTTACCCGCCTTGACCTCTTTTTTCACAAATTTCAAGAGTTTGGAGAGGTAATTTTGCATCACCGCGAATTCTTTCACCGTTCCGGTAAGGGGTAAACCATCGGCGGCGTGGCCAAAAATATAGAGGGTATCTTTGTCAAAATTTTTCTTCGCCTTATCCAGCGCTACAATCCAATTGGCAATCGAGGCACCTGCCCCTTTGTCAATGTTGGGAAAACGTCGATTGAACATCAAATCCCCACAATGCACCACGTTGGCATTTTCAAAATGCACGAATGCGTCGCCGTTGGTATGGCCGGGGCCGTAATAGTGCAGGCTGATGGTTTCGCTGCCTACCTTTTGCGACCATTTGGTATCGAAGGTAGTGTCGGGATACAGTTGTTTGTCTTCCGTTTTGGCACCAATGGCTACCCGCTCCTGATTGGCCCGGGAGTTTTTGTGGGCCACCACTTTATTCACGATGTCCTTAAAAACGATATTGCCTCCGGAGTGGTCGCCATGGTGATGGGTATTGACTAGCAGATCCACACGACGCTGGCTTTGCTTGCGGATTTCTTCAACCAAGTGTGAAGCAGTATCCGGGAATTGGGTGTCGACCACTACTAAGCCTTCCTTATCGATCATCCAGGCAATGGTGCCTCCTCTTTCGGTGAAGATGCCCACGTTATTGCGCAGGAGTTTCATTTCGCCCGCGGGGGCCAGGAGTTGTTGCAGCCAGGCCGTAGGCAAGAGGGTAGAGCCAATGGCAAAAGTAGAAGTTTGTAAAAATTGACGGCGGTGGAGTGGTGACATGGTGAAGCTGATTTAGGTAGTGAGTGTCTTTGGACGAAGATAAGGAACGGAAATGAAAAAAGATACCCGAGTTTATTTCAAGACTTCCAGGCTTACACCCTCACTCGCCAGTGTCGACTGCAATTCCCCGTACCTCAACCCAAACACCATCTCCAGCTCCCCCGGAAACTTCACAGGCACCCGGTATTTTACCCCCACCACATAATCTTGCCCGGGTAGCCAGGCACTCAGCGGCTTGGCAGGTACGCCGTACTCCTCCCACAAATACTGCCCATCGCGGTGATAAGCCAGCCCGAGGCACAGTTTGAAAGTCCCCCGATTGGGATCAACTGCAAAAGGGTAGGGGTTGTGCAATTTAAGCTGCACTTGAATGGTGTCACCTGCTTTGGCTTTTTGGGGCGCTTTGAGCACTTCCAGGGTGATTTTTTCGGCCACTTGAAAATCTTCCAGCACGGTGCCGAGCATGGTTTTTTTACCCAGTTTTAAGGTGTCACAAGCCGTGCAATAGGTTTTTTGATCCAGCACCAGGTATACTTTTTTGCCTTGTAATTCCACTTCGTCATCCCAAAGATCATACTGGCTTTTGCGGTATTGGGCAGTGGTGAGCTCGTAGGCTTTTTGGTGGGTGTAAAAATGGTAGAGCGCCGGATTGCGGTAGGTGTTGTGAAAAATCACCGGAAGCTGCCCTACTTTGGGTTGTAAGGCTGTGATCCAGGATTGATTGTCGAATTGTTTGCCCAATGGAGGCAAAAGCAAGAACAAAGCTACCCTTGCCAAGAGGATGAGCACCGCCGAGCTAAAGCCCAATATCAGCAGCGTCTTGGAATTAAAACCTTTTTGTTTTTCCCAGGCAAACAAAAGCAACACCACGGGGATGGACAAAATCGCCGTCCATTGTGGTTCCACGTGGCCTTTGCTGGTACTCCAGAGGAAAAAGAGCCAGAACCCAGCCAGAACCCAGCGAAAACTGCGCTGTAATAGATCCTGAACAGGCGATTTGATCAAAGCCAACACGATATAAGGCAGCAACAGTGGCGAAAAAATCACCGCCTGATTGAGCAGATAATTCAGGGTGTATTTCAATTCATACACATCGTCCCGCCCTTTGAGGTGGTAGCGGAAAGAAGGGAAATCGTGGCTGTACTGCCAGTACAAATGGGGCACAAACAACAGCGCCCCCATCAAACCCGCCGCATAAAACCAGGGCTGCCGAAACAAACGCAAATTGGACAATACCGTAAAAAAGATCAACAAAATGCCATGGTACTTGCTGTACAACAAAGCCGCCATAATTACCGCCCAAATCAATGCATTGGCAAATCTCGGGCGATCCAAAAAGCGCCGATAACCCCAAAAAAACAGGGCCGAGAACAACATCAAAGGCGCATCGGCAGTGGCGATGAAACCATAGAGGTGCAAAAAAGGCATGGCCACCAATAGCGCAATCAGTAGGTAAAGTGGCCGACCCGACTGGGGCCGCCCTGCCAAGTCCCAAATTACCACAAAGGCTAAAGCATTGGCCAAGACAATGAAAAAACGTAGGCCCAAGGTGCCCGGAAATAGCCAGGTGCCCAACTTGATCAACAAAGCCGCCGCAGGCGGATGGTCAAAATAACCCCAGTCCAGTTGTTGCGCATATACCCAATAGTACGCCTCATCAGGGTCGAGTTGGGTGAAACCAGCCTGCAACAAATTGAGCAGCACCCAGCACAACAAAAACAGCGGAAAAGAAAAGGTCGGGACTGATTTGGACATGTGTGGTTATTTCACTTTAGGGCGATAAAAAATGAACACTTATTTTTGCCCCACTATTTTGTTCAAATCCACTAAATCACCCAGTTCCTCCCAACTGAGCACAAATTCGGTGGGCCCGACGGCATATGCCGCAATTTCGTACGAGTTGTAAAAGAACCAGATTCCTTCACCGGATAGGCCAATATTGACGGGCAACTGGAATTTACCATCCCAAAAAAAGCCTTGCTCATTCAAATTGGCATTGGGAGCTATTTCATGGGTTTTACGGAATTTTTTCTCCGCCAATTGCACCAATTTTCGCTGGTCTTTCACCAAATCTTTGATGGTGATGGCCTTGCCGGTTTTGGTATCGTAGTTCAACAAAGTCACCGTGGTGTTGGGGTGCGCTCCACCAGTATAGGAGTAGGTGCTGAGTTCGATGGAAACCAGTTTGGGCGATTCGAAGGTTACCGTCCCATAGGTTTCAATGCTCCATGGGGTGATGAATGGATCGGAGTCGTCTTCTTCAGCGCGGGTTTTGGCCTCAGCGGTATATTCGTTGTAATCCTGGATAAAGCGGTTACCCAAGTCGTCCAAGGTAGCTACATTTCCCATGTCTTCTGGTGACAAACTCGTTTTGATGTAGTGTAAAATCGAGTCGTTGATTTTTTGAAAAACGGCAGCCGGTTCTTTGAATTTGGGGAAATCAATCTCAATGATGGCACATTCATTGGAGTCACTTTTACACCCGTCGGAAGTTTTTTTAAACTGTTGTTGCTCTTTTTGGTAGCTAAAGGCGGGTTCTTCGGCAGGCGCTTTTTCTTCCACCACGGGCGATTGGCAATTGGAAAGCGAAACAAACAAGGTAGCAACGATGGCAATCGAGGTATATGTCGATTTAAACATAATGGTTCTGGTTAATTGGCGGCAAAATTCACCAATAAAGTACAAAAAGTGAGAGGGAAATGCAATTATTTTTACAAAATTGTAACGGGTTTAGAAGGTTGAGGGAAGTTGAGGAAGGTTGAGGCTACGGCAGCGCTTTTGACAATGCCT
>JAIXOO010000212.1 GCA_027486765.1 Saprospiraceae bacterium | reverse complement strand
GCCACAGTGATATCCTGTACATCGGTCAGGTTACCTGCGTCGGTTACCGTCACCTGTACTTGGTAGTTGTTGTCTGCATTGGCGTCTCCAGGCGTTTCAAAGTTGGGTGCTGCAACAAAGGTCAAAGCACCTGTAGTTGGGTTGATGCTGAATTTCGCTGCATCTGCTCCGCCGGTGATGCTAAACTTAGGCGTGCCATACAGGTTTTCTGGATCAGTAGCCGTTACGGTGGTTACCGCTGTAGTGTTTTCGGCTACAGGAATCGTTGCCGTGGCACCGCCGCCGTCTGAAGTGATGCTTGGAGCCTCATTCACATTCGTTACTGTCACCGCGATATCTTGTACATCCGTTGCGCCCAGTGGGTCGGTAGCGGTTACTTGTACATCATATACATTGTTGGCGCCTGCGTCAGTTGGGTTCTCAAAATCCGGTGCAGTGTTGAATACCAATTCTCCAGTGCTTGGATTGATGCTGAACTTCGCTGCGTCCGCTCCGCCCGTGATGCTGTAGGTGATTGCCCCATTTTCAGGGTCGGTGGTCGCTACCGTAGTCACTGCGGTGGAATTCTCTGGTACTGATACACTCGCATTAGTACCTCCTCCATTCGAAGTGATCATTGGGTTTTCGTTGGCGTTTGTTACCGGTACAGTAATGTCTTGTATATCCATTAATCCAGCCGGATCCGTAGCTTTTACTTGAACTTCATAAGTATTATCTGAGTTTGCATCCATCGGCATTTCAAAATCCGGGGCTGTGTTAAAAGTCAAAACACCCGTAGTTGGATTAATGCTAAACTTGCTCGCATCTGCTCCACCTGAAATACTGTATGTCATCACGTCTCCTTCAGGGTCACTAGCTACTACAGTCGTAACCGCTGTAGTATTCTCTGCAACAGGAATGTTAGCTGTTGCTCCGCCGCCATTGGATGTAATTGTCGGAGGATTGTTACAAATCGTTCCTGTATTGTTGTAGTTTCCAATATAGCGCTCGTTAGCCGCACCATCGGATACGGTATTGGAAAAGTCTCCACCGGCCATTCCAGCCGCAGCAGAATTAGGGTCAGTACCATTGACGTAAAGCCGCAGGCCATCATAGCACCCACCTGAAATAGTGAAGTGAAAAATGAGCCGCTCTACTCCACTCTGCAGGTTAGTTGGTGCCCCCAAGGATCCAACTCCATGATAATCAAAACCTGGAGTAACCGTTGGTGCAAAAACCAAGGAGTTGTCTTGCCAGGCACCCGCACTTACACTGGTCACCGTAAAGGCAAGGTCTGGTACTGCTGCAGGTGCAACAATCGAAATTTGCGAGGGCCCCCACGCAAAGCTGGCATTGGTTGATGAGGGCCGGGCATAGACCTCATAACGCGCCAGCGGAATGTTGTAGCGAAGGTTAAACTCAAGGTTTTGCCCCCAAAGGGATCCCCCCAGCATAACCAACCCTAATGCGGTTAAAAGCTGTAATAATTTTTTCATGAAAAATACAATTTGAATGGTCAAAAATGAACGAATCTCTCTTCAACTCAGCAAAGAGGAAAAAGGGAGATTCGTCACTATGTTGATTAAGGAAGCTGCTCGATGAATAAATCGTAGTTGTACAGATCCAGGGCGTTGAGCACAAAGTTGGTAATCAAATTGAGGAACATAAATCCAGGATCATTGGTGGTTCCCTGATACTTTACTTTCCCATCTAGATTAATATCTCCAGAGAAATATCCCAATGCCAGATCATAATTAAATATGCTTGAAGTATTTCCCGAAGCACCCAATACTTGTGCAAGTATGGTGGCATTATCATTGGCCGAGCCTTGATATTTCACCTTTCGATCGGTATTCGCGTTACCTGCCCACAATGCTTTGAAGCCATTTACAGTGACCATTTCAAAACCCTCGTAACTAAAGGGCACATTTCGATGGTACACATCCGCTTCATTCATGATGCGAAAATCAACCGTAGTGCCAGCCGAGGAGAGCGCTAGGTCAGTAGCAGTCATTACGCCCAAATGGTTACGATGTTTTACAGCCACGAAATAGCGATTACCCGTAGCGCCTTGAATTGCTAGAGGAGAAGTCCCATCGGTAGGGCTAACTACATCTCCATCTCGCTGCAACAAAGCGACCCGGGTTTCAAGTACGACTGCTGAGTCAAGTGGACTGCGAAGCTCGACAAACACCCAGTCCACTATTGCATTATCTGTCCCTGCATTGGCCGATAATACCGCAGAGGTAGTAGATGCAGGTCCGCCGGCTCCAGCGTGTGCAAAGCGAGGGTTGCCCGATCCGGTATAAGGATCATCCAGTGGAATATGATTGCCAGCGCGCAGGTTATCGCGCATAATGCCCGGAGTAGGGCTATTAAATAAGGCTCCTTGCAACAGTACCTTTACCAAAAGTTGACCACTGCATTCCGATGCAACAGTGATGATGGTCGCCGTGGCTTCACTGTAACAACCAGAATTGTCCAGGTATGCCGCAGCGTAAGCAATGGGAACGCTGCCTGGAGTAACTATCGGGTTGGCAATACAGTTTGACCCCGAGGGTGTATATGGCGCAATGCTCAAGTTGTGAAAGGTGACTACTGCATTGGCCGGTTTCCCTGTACTGTCAATCGATTCTCGTAAGTTAACCGTGGTTGCCGGACACGTATTCGTTAACACCTTAACCCCTGTAGGAAGGCTGTAACAATTAGGAGATCCTCCATAATTGTATGCTGCATAATAAATTCCGGGTGTTGCTGCTTGAACTTGAGTTGGGGCCATCAAAGTACCCGTGTTAGCAGGCCAGGCATTGTGCCATTCCAGAGTAGCTCCAGCGGGTGGCGTCCCTTGATAAGCACTTAAATCAACCACAGGGGTTTGTGCCTCCACCGAATTCAACCAAAAACATCCAGAAAATAGCATCATTACCCAGGTCAATGGATTCGATATTCGTTTCATTGGTTACCAATTTTGAATGGGTAATAATTATTTAATGGATGGTCCAAGTACAGGAACACAATCGAGCGTCCAGATATCTACAATGGCTTTTCGCTTGGCATTGGCCGAGCTTAAGTCTGCGGCGCAACTTCCTGATGCACCAACAGAGAAGTTCAAAGTACCTAATGCTGAACCATCGTATTTGAGCGGAATGTAGAAATCCTGATTTCCCGTGATAGTAGCCGTTACACTGGTAATTCCATTGACCAAAGTCATCCCTGAGCCACTTATGTTGATAGGAAAGCTGCCAACGGTGGTCACGTTAACTGTGACCCTCAAGGTTACCTGAGCAGGAGTACCTTGAACTGGCATGGGAGTAATTTGGGTCTTGGCGCAGTCAATTGAACCTGCACCAGCAATTACGGGTGTTGGATTGATCGATTTGAACGCAAAGCCGCAGCCCAAAAAGGCCGTTTCACTTCCATTGTCGCTTCCTGTCCGAAAATCATTAGGGATAATGGTACGGATCGGAGTAGTGCTAAATGCACCACTGCCACTATTTACGTATACGGTAAATCCAGAGTTGCTACCCACGTCATCGCTTGCGTTGACAAAATCTGGTAAGCCATCATTGTTTACGTCAACAAAAAAGCTCTGTGCACCCGCTGTATAATTGGCAAAAGCACCTAATCCTCCAGCTGGTAAATTAGCAGCTACGTTAGGAACCTGTGTTCTGACTGGAGGTGTGGGGAACTGTCCTGAGCCATTGTTCAACCAAACCCAAATATCTGGCGTAGAATCTGCATTTTCCGCGTGGCAATAATCCAGAAATCCGTCCCCATTGATATCGGCGAATTGTGAATACTCATTATCCGCAGCCCCCGACGAATTCGTAAACCCTGTATCTTCTAAAAGCCTGGTATAATGTGGAGCAGCATTAAATGCTCCATTTCCAATACCAGTCCAAACGATAATCCTACCAGAGCCAGAGTCATCATATGTGCCAATTAAATCTGCTACTCCGTCACCAGTGACATCATCAAGCAGAAATAGTTCAGCATTGGATATACCGCTGGTATGGTAACTACCTGCTCCACTTAGCGTGGTTTGACTACTAATCGTCGTCGAGAATGTACCATTTGCATTACCAAACCAAACTGTAATCTTGTCACTGTTATTGGAAAAGACGTAATCAAGAATTCCATCTCCGTTGGTATCCCTCAGCCAACTTTGTTCAGCCGCAGTAACACCTGCAAAAATTTCACCAGATCCGTCCGCCTGCATGCTGGTGGTTACGGTGGGGTTTATTTCGAAGGTGTTGTTCCCATTGTTGAAATAAACATAGATGGTATTATTGTTATTCTCTGTGGCATGTACTATGTCTAGGTCTCCATCTCTATCTACATCCTCCCACATTGTGGCCGCATTATTGTCACGACCATAAACCCGGGTGCCCTGGTTGTAGCGTGTAAAATTTAATGCAGTAGTGATGAAATTACCTGTTTCAAAAGTTCCATCACCTTTGGACAACCAAACCCTTGCATTGCCATAGCCGAGATCGTCACCATGTACATAAGCAATAATGCTACCGGCACTACATGTTCCACAAGGGATTAAACTAGCCGTAACTGCAGTTGTTGCAGATCCAGCGGTTGTACCACTATAACAATTATTGGCGCTGTCAAAAAAAGCAGCGTAATAAGTCCCAGCACCAACCGCAGCACCAGTAATCTTATTCGCATTTGTTGCTGGAGTACCGGAATGCCAGGTCAGCACAGCACCACTAGGCGTATTACTTGCCGTTATTCCACTAAGGCTTATCGTGTTTAAAGGGCAGACATTTGTAAGGGTAGTTGCACTAAGCGCTGGAGCTGCAACACCAGCGTTACATACTGGAGAAACAACTACCGTATAGGTTGCATAAACACAATCGGGAGTAGGAGTTGCACTGTCGCATACTTTGATGCAGAAGTAATAAGTTCCAGGCGTAGAGGGAGCCGTGTAAGAATATGCTCCTGTAGTGCTCTGCACCACAAGGTTGCTGCCACTGGGCAAAACGCTTGCACCACCTGGCGCTACACAACCCGGATCATTCGTCCCATCGCTATAAACATACGGCCCAGTTCCTCCGCTTGGGGCTAGTTCGGTTGCTGCGTTTCCGGTTTTGGCTTCATTAACCGTAGCAGTTTGCGCAGCTGGTGTTTGAACACCCAATGTAACCAGTAATCCTGCGGCACATTGTACCACTGGAGCGGAAGCCACCCCAGGATTTGTTGTGTTACTAAAGGTGTTCCCGGTAGCAACATTGTATTCTGAAGTATAAGCTGCCTGAGGCAGTTGTAAAGTTGAATTAGCAACGGTAAAAGTTCCCCCGCCAAAGACCGAAACATCGTCCTTTAAGCTGGTGGTAGTACCATTGTAGGAGTTGTTGTAAAAAACAGAGTTCGACGCATTCGGACTGTTCCCTCCCTGCACATGCACTGCTCCACCGCCGTAGCCACTACGCGCTGAGCCTGTGTTGTCTGTCAGCGAATTGCTGTCAAAGATATTGTTGCTCAATGAAATCGTTGCAGTGGATCCACTGGTTGCGTAAATGGCGCCACCTCCAAAAGCATTGATACCTGTAGTAACCTGATTGCCTTTAAATGTACAGTTCTGAAGAGTGAGGCTTCCTCCTCCACTAAAAGCAAATCCTCCTCCTCTCTGCCTGACAATGTTATCATAGAACTTACACCCGTCAACCAAATGGGGGGTACCACTCTCTATTGCCAAACCACCTCCCGCATTATTACTTAGTGCACCGGAAGCTGCGAAATTACCTACAAACGTACAATTCAACACTTGTGACTCTGGAGAAGAAAGAATCCATACCGCAGGAGACCATTGCCCCTGATTACTGTTTCCTGTAAAGTTACAACCTGACATCACGAACTTGGTTACACTACTTACCAGCAGCGCACCAGCGTCATTATTGGCAAAATTGTTACAGAAATTATTATTGATTAAGTTGATACCTGTTGAAGATAAGATCTGCATTGCGCCTCCCGATCCACCAGCTGTCACTCTATTGTTGTTAAAGCTACACCCTTCGACTACATAATCTGTACCATTGTTCGTACTGGTGGCCGCCCCCCCCGAAGTATTGGCGACCTGATCAATCATCAGAGCCCCAGTGTAGGAGCCTGCAATTGCCTGATTATTTTCAAAAATACAGTTTTTGACCTTCAGCGTGGTAGAGGTTCCAAATGCCCCATGTAACCATACGGCACCACCGCCACCACCACTACCAGTAGTGTTCTTGATGATACAGTCTTCTATTGTCCAGCTGTACGATCCACTTGCCTGGGCATTGATCACTGGGCCGCCGCCGCCAGCACCTTCCGCATTGTCAAATACGATCCCTTTGACAACATAGGTACCGTTACCCAACCGAAGAATCATTTTATCTTGACCATCAATTAGCGTAACATTTGCTGCTGGGTTGTATCCACTGATTGATACCCCAGTTGCCGTTGAAGGGAAACCTCCGATTACCGTAGTGCCCGCGGGAAGAATAACTGCATCTGATACAAAGGCAGCATTAATGTTGTATGTACCTGCGGCGATGTAAACCGTCCCTCCCGCAGCCAGGGTTGTCCGCAATGATGAGCCTCCAAGGGCGTTGTCCCAACTTGAACCATCACCAGATCCAGAAGCGGTTTGTTTGATGTACTTCTGGGCGTTAACTGCACCCGAAGCGATTAGAAGTAAAACCAGGATCCTTGTAATCCTGATTAGAAAAAGCGATAGGTCAATTTTTTTCATGACTAGAACAATTTAATATACCTGGTTATAGCCTCAATATCATTACAGCAATTTACCCTCCGCGGGAAAGCAGCTATAACAATAGGAGCATTGTTCAAATACTGATTTGTTATGGATGAAAGCGCGTTTAAACAATATCCTTTAAAGCGCCACAATCTTCGAATGCATGACTGAAACATAAGAATACATGGAAGTAAGCGAATAGTCAGAACCCCGACGGGGCATACAGCAAAGCCAAAAAAATACCTGGGGAATGAGCTCGCTCTTCCATGTTTTTGTTACCAGCCTTATTACATTTTTACTTTGGGAAAGCGTTATTACATAGATTGATTGTACTTGAAGATTACCTTTCCAAAAACGAAGCGAATCGGTTCACAACTTACGCCGTTAGTCAAGCCTACAAGACTTCAACTCGCTCGTTTTAAACAAAGTTCTTCAAGAAGAAAAAAACAGTATTTTACAGTTTGGAAACCAGTACATTTTAGTTTCCGAAAGCAAATTTACGGTGCAACAAATTTAAATACACTTATCTCAAGATAAGTTAACCCCTTTTAATCAAATACTTATCCTAAGATAATAAGTAAAAAATCGGCCTAAAATTATCTCAAGTTAAGTACTCTTTTGATTTAAAAAATTAGGCATCCTTACGATTACGAGACCGAGCTAGTCTAGACCTGATTCGACTCAAGGAAACCGGGGTAACACCGATGAATGAAGCAATCTGAAGCAAAGGGATACGTTGGGAAAGATCAGGCATTTCTCGCATCACTTGCATATACAATGCCTCTTTCTCCAGTAGCATCAGGGAGCGAATCCTACCCATTAGTGACTTACAGTGCTGAAATTGTAGGATGTGTATAAATTTTGCAAAAGCCGGATGAAGTAAGGCCAGCTCACAAAGTTTTTCATAGGAAATGCCATACAGTACAGAGTCCTCCACACAGCTAACGGTATAAGTTATACCACTTCCTTGCTCTACGATGCTATCTAAATTGGCAATAACGGAGTGTCGGTCAAAGAGAACCAAATTCACCTCTTGATCTTGCTCGTTACAACTGTAAGCCCTGAGCAGGCCCTCCTTTACTATGTAGACACAGGCTCGTTCATCACCTTCAGAAAAAAGAACAGCGTTGCGCTTTAATTCAAGCTGTTCAAAATAGTTGACCAACTGAGCTGAACCCTCAAGGGCATCCACTATTGAAAAGCTACCCACCTCTCCACTTAAAAAACTGTAAGGCAAAGACATACGTTTATAGTTTAATCGACACAAAGAAAAAATCTGATTGCAGATGCTTATGCACTCTAATCCAAGACGAGAAAAGCAAAACAGTGTACTAGTTGGGGAAGGTTACAGAGGAGGAACTTACTTCTGTGTAATGCTCAATTTTTATTGAACACTATGTTAGTTATTTTTCACAGTGCAAGTATATTTACCGCCCGGAACCCACACAATCCAAAATCAGCCCACATTGCTGGTTAGCATACAAAACCAGCAAAAAATGTATAATAAACTCATGAAATTGTCCAAAGATGACCATCGTGTCAAGTACACCAAGATGGTCCTGACTGAAGCATTAATCAATCTTTTAAAGGAAACTCCCCTTGAAAAAATTTCGATCTCCGAGTTAAGTAGAACATCTGGTATCACTCGTGCCACTTTTTATGCGCACTACGATGGAATTTATGAACTACTGTCCGAAATACAGACCAACTTTATCGAGTCTATGCTGAGAGACTTCCGTAAAATGATCGACAGTACTGCTTCTCACGAACAAGTTGTTCCGGAAATGATGCAGAAAATAAAAGATCATCAAGATTTATGTAAGATGTCGATTACAAACGAAAACTTCACTTTAATGGCCAAAATGGTTGACTCCGTAAAAACCGAACTATCCAATGAATGGACAAAAAGGTATGGCGTTACCGATCTATTCATTGTTCAACAAGGCGCAGAGTACATTATTTCAGGGTGTATGGGACTCATTGAGACCTGGATCCTTAGCAATTGCAAAGACAGCCCGGAACAAATGGCTACGTCCTTGATAGATATGACGACAAAGTTGATCGATGGATTTGTTCGATCACAACACAAATAACAACCAACGACCAACCTCGCAACATCAATAATTTTTATTCGATCTAATGCAAGGATCGAGCATTTTCAAAAGGAACGATTAGCTCATGAAGACGGAAAAAAACGATCGCCGGGTCATTTACACCAAAACAATCTTGACCCAGACTTTGATCAAACTTTTATTAATCAAACCTTTTGATAAGGTTTCTATAGCAGAACTCTGCAAGGAAACCGGAATTACTCGTGCAACTTTTTATGCCCACTACAATAGCATCTTCGAGCTACTAAACGAAATACAGAATGATTTTATGGACGACGTGAAGAGCGACGTCATCGCACTGATTAACTCCAGCCAGAGTCACAACGTGCAGATAATTGATTTAATGACAAAGGTTTACCATAAAAAAGACTTGTGTAAAGTCTTTTTTATGCATGGCGAAATTGATTTTCATGAAAAAATAGTTAACCTGACAAAGGAAAGTTTAATCAAAACATGGTACACCAAGTACAATGTAAAAAACCTTGAATTCCTTAATAAGGGTTCTGAATACCTGATTGCAGGATGTGTTGGTCTGATCCGAACTTGGCTTTCTAATGATTGCAAAGAATCTCCGGAAGAAATAGCCATCGCCGTTGAAAAAATGTCCTATATACTTCAGGATGAATTCATTAAAAGTGGCACATCATTTAAGTAAACTACATTTTCATGGATACGCTACTATTTGTGCAGTTGTATCTTTAGAAATACAGGTATTGAGCACTCATCAACATTACGGAAACTAGTGGCGATTGCCGGTCTTGGCCTTTTCCCAAATTAGCCAATAAATTTTGCTCCAACTGCACTTGAATCAAAAACAGATAAATTTCAAAATCAAGTGATTTGCAAGAGGGGTGGCATGAATTCTTTAGCTTCCTTTTCTTTAAATACTTCCCTTGTCTTTCCATACCCAAGTTTTTATCAATGGTTAAATAAAGAGAGCCCACCTACATCCGAGGCAGGCTCAACTTTGTAAATAAAGGGGATTTACACCACCGAACTAAGGTGGCGAAAACAGCTTTCTAAATAAATAGAGGGAACGAATTTTACAGTGTCAAAGGTAGAAACACTGATTTGGATGAGTGCTTATCTCAGGATAAGAAGGATAAGATACATAAGGTAATTAACTTAGGATAAGTACCCTTTTAAAGTTGCCCATGACGATTAAAACTAAATGCAGTTGCAGATTGCGGTTAGCTTTCCTGCCGAGCCTTTCTGAAATTGTTGCGAACTATACTGCATGGATTTAGGTTTTGTGCAAATAGATTTTGGAAACCCTAATTTTAGAGAACTTCCCTAGAACAATTTGCACAAAACCCGAGTCCGCGAGGTATACTTTCATCATTTGTTTTGCAATATAAATCCCAACCCCATTGATGCTCCGACATTATTGCCCATAAAGGGGTTCCCTTTTATCCATCCCTTTGATTTTGCAGAAGCGGATAGAGATGTATATAACCATTTATTAAATTGCCATTTAACAGTACTTTTTAATGATCCAACAAATACGCCTTTGTTTGAAAAAAAACCATCACTCTCGGGCTGAAAATCCGTGGTAGCATATACACTTACCGATAAATCTTCATCCCTGTACTTTAAGGGGTAGTCTATTACCGCAAAATCCAAACCCGGAAAGTTGTTTTGAAAATTCTGGTTAAGGTGTGGCGAGGCAAATAGATTCCATTTTTTATATTTAACCATTAAGTCTATCCCAACCTGATTACCGAATGAAGTTGGATAATAACGAACTGAAAAGTTTCCTTTTAAATAGGAGCCGTCAGAAAGCTTTTTTATTTTGATGGATGAAATGAAAAAATTCATTGGACTTATTAAATTAAGTCTACTTAACTTGTACTGCTTAGTCAACCAATTTAATTGTTCGTCTGTAAGGTCAGAGCCTTTAATGTATCTGTCATAACCATTTCCGTATGGGTTAAGGCCTCTACCGCTATAAGGTTCATTTGGTCTCCATAAATCGTAAGCCCAAGCACAGTAGTCAAGCCCCGTAAAATCTCTCAATTCCTGACGACTACCTTCAAATTTCATTAAATCTTCAGTAAATAGAGTAGAAGATTGTTTTGAAGAACATAACTGAATATAATTAATAACATCTTGAAACTGCTGTATGTAAAAAACTGAGAGATATAACTTTTGGTCATTAAAGAAATTTTGTTTTTGTAAGTTCTCTATAGAATAAATTTGTGCTTCTCCTCCTGCTGTATGCATGCGTATGAACGATGAAAGATTTTTATCTTTCATCATCACTAAGTTGGTATCTAATACATAGGATACTGCACCTCCAAATGCTTCTTCTTTTTTATTAAATAGTGAAAAAGGGTTATAACTATTTGTATAATTAACCGCCATTATGTTTCTATGAAATTCTTCGTGATGCCAAGCAGGTAAATCATAAATACTGCCTATGACCTTGTTAACTAAAGAAGACAAGCCAATGTGAGTAATTGTTTGAAATACAGGTCGTTTTTTAAATATTGGAATTTGCTTAACTCCCCAATTTGAAAGAGTATACACATTGTTCATTATTTGAGTGCTTTGCTCCATGCTTTGATACTGCATTCCTTTAAAAAAGCCTACAGAAGCATTCGGGTTGGATATGGTAGAGTTTACCGTTTTCCCTGCATAAATCTGAAATGGTAAATCAAGAAAGTTGTATTCAATGAATACTTTTGACTTGGTACTATCAGCCTTTTGAGCTTGTCCAGTAGCAGAAAATACCAAAAACAGGATTACACAAATTACTGTCTTATGCATACAATTCTACTTTAAAATGTTTTAGATTTCGTGGTTATAAGTTTTGTACAAATCGGTTAATCAAAATCCCATGAAATTTGAGTTTTCAACATTCATTTGCACAAAACCTCCTTACGTTGATGCTTCAATGAGTAAATTCGGAAACAAAAATGGCCCCTTTGGCCAAGAAGTGCAGTTATCCTGAGATAAGAAATCGATATCTCAAATAATAATTAACTTAAGATAAGTGTCAATCCTCTATCTTACAATCAAAAAAAAGAGGGCCAACTCCTTGATGGCCCTCCAATCGTCTCTTAAACTAACCGATTAATATTTTCTTCGCTTCAGGAAGCGATCAAATAGTGTTGGTAAATTGACTCTATCTACATAATCCAGAAGGAATATTGTTCTTTACAAGTCCTAAGATGCAGCAAAAAACCGCCGAAATCAGTGAATAAAGTCAATCGAAAAGGTGATTGTGAGCAGTGCAGCTTGTTATTCAATTTTCAGCGCAGCCTTGATTTTCCGGTGGTAATCTCGTAGCCCTGCCAACATTTTAATCATCTGTTGTTCAGGCATATAAGTAGCACCTTTGCGGTGATTGGCCGCAGCTACCTTTCTTACAATGGTCCAGTGTTTCATGATTGTGCCTACTGCGCGGAAATAACTACCCAGGCTTTGATCATAAATATGGGTGGGTTCTGAACAAACGCCGTTCAACTCAATGATTTTGAAATTTTTACCCTGCTTCAAATCTTCCAGGCTGGTGCATTTGATGTCAAAACGGCCATAACCAAAGCCGGGAATTTGTTTAGCTACAGTGTCAAAAGTATGGTGTAAGCTGTCATCAATGTGCTGATTCCCATTGATGAACTGAGTCCCTTTGGAGTGATTACCGATTACGCCGAGGCCGATGCGCTCACCTTCTGCAGGCACATTTTTGAACAATTGCCAATGCGTTTCCTGTAATCGATCCAGTTGCAGCAAAGCGCGTGGCGTTTTTTCAATCAACTCCAAAACTGTCGATTTCCCGTCACCCGTCACGTGCAAAAAATCCTTTAAAGTCAATGAGGTGATTTTGCCTTTTTCGACATTGGGTAAGCGGTAATACAAGACGCCCAATTCCTCGGGATAATTGAGGTATTCCTGGATGATGAAGTCGATCGGATATTGGCTTAGGTAAGCCCGCAGTTGATCCGGCGTATCCAGTTTTTTGACCAAAAACCCACGATAGCCAACGTCAGGTTTGGCAATGAGGGGGAATTCGATACCAGTCTGGCGAATCTCGTCCATTATCATTGCCAAATCCTGTCCACGTGGCGCTAAAATCGATTTGGGGCACAGTGCTGTCGGCAAGTTTTGAATTGTAGCATATTTAGATTCCAAGCCTAAGCCACCCGCTAAAATCCCCGGATTGGCCGCCGTAAAAAAACAGGCATGCCGGGAACGCAAGGCCAAGAGCGGGCCGTATACAAACATGGGCCAATAAAAAGCTAGGGTTGGCCAGTATTCCCAGTTCCTCAGTTTGATCCAAACCGGGTTATTGATTAGACTCCACCTCTTCACGCGATATCTCCATTTGTGCCTTTTGTTCATTGGCAGTGAGCAGATCCAAGTACCTAAAGTTAAAATTAGTTTCGGTTTTTTCGATCGAAGTAATGCTCACGGTGCGCACCACATCCCCACGGTTCATTACGACATCATTCCAGGCATCTCCATCCCCGGCATGTTGATGAAAATCCAGCATGGCATTGACTGAAAACATGGCTCGATTCTCCAGCCAACGGGCAAACCATTGCTCCCGCCGAAACCGCACATCGGCAGGATATAAGGTAGCCGATGACCAAATATGAGTTCCCTGCGGGTCGAGTGCTTTGACATACTGTTCCTGTCCATCCCAACGCAGTTCCCACAAGTCACCCCGATCAATCAAGATGAAAGTAAAAGGCTCAATTCCTTCAAAGTTGTAATTTTTGAAAAATGCCGTGGCACTGGGAAAAGTAAAACTATCCAACACCATAATGCCTCGACTCAGGCGATAGGGAGTCTGGCGGTTGTGGGCTTCAAAAGCGCCATTGAGCAAACAAACGATGCGCTGGTTGTTGGCCGCCGCGATCCAGGTGCCTCCGGCAGCAGGATCCTGCGGGAAGATGATTTTTTTGCCGTTCCTCTCCTCTACTGCCAAACGGGTGGCACCCCTCGAAGGGGCTTCATCGCGATTGGAGGTAAGAATAAACTGCCTAGGAGCGGTAGACACATAGGTAACTGTGCACATAAACAAGTTTAGCCGTTGGGGCACCCCTTGTAGGGGCGTCCCTTGCGGGCGCCCTCCTCTAAAGGGTGTATTTGGCACCCGCAAGGGGCGCCCGTACGAGATTAATAAATGGTCATTACATCAGCCTTTTCCTTGCGTTGCAAGTTTGGCACCTGCGCATCATCGGCTGGATACCCCACCGGGATGAGCAGGAAAGGTCTTTCGTTTTCGGGACGTTGCAAAATATTTTGCAAAAAATTCATCGGACTAGGGGTATGGGTAAGTGCCACCAGCCCAGCGTGATGAATGGCAGCCAACAGGATTCCACAAGCTATACCTACGGATTCTTGTACATAATAGTTTTTGCGCTGAGTGCCATCCGGCAATAAATCGTAGGCTTTGCGAAAAACTACGATCAAGTACGGAGCAAGTTCCAGAAACGGTTTATGCCAGTCCGTAGCAAAGGGCTGTAAATCTTCCAGCCACTCATCCGACATCCGGCCATGATAGTTTTCATGTTCTTCTTGCTCGGCAGCCTGGCGGATTTTGGCTTTGATTGCAGGATCGGCTACGACGGCAAAAGTCCAGGGTTGTTTGTGTGCACCGGAAGGAGCGGTAGAAGCCGTCATGATGATGTTTTCGATCACCGCTAGGGGAACAGGACGATCGGAGAATTCGCGAAGGGTCCGCCGCTGATTCATCCATTGGTAGTATACCTCACTGCGTTTGAGCATCTCTGTTGGCTCAAACTGCTCGCCCTGATATGGAACAAAAGAAGAGGGAGTCTCTTCTATTAATTTACCTTTCATACTATGAATCAAATGTAAACTCAAAGAAAACATTTTTTTCGATAAATGTGATCTGGATCACGGCATCTACCCTGCTTGAGGCTGTACTTTTGTCCGGTGTAGAACAAAAACGAAATACCATGGAAAAGAAAGTCTCTTTCAATGAACTGATCAAAGGGGACAAACCCGTTCTGGTCGATTTTTTTGCTGAATGGTGTGGTCCCTGTAAGGCGATGGCCCCTATTTTGCAAGATTTGGCTGGAAAAATTGGAGACAAAGCCTCCATCATCAAAATAGACGTTGACCGCAATCCGGCACTGGCCCAAAAAATGGGCATTCAAGGTGTCCCCACTTTTATGTTGTTTAAAAATGGCGACGTTAAGTGGCAACGTTCAGGCATGCAGTCGGCGCATCAGTTGGCGGCGGTGATTGAGCAAAATGTATAAATAATACGGATTAATGGTTGGTGCTCGTTCCTTTAAGCACCAACCCGATTTTTTTTACAACCCAACACGAATGAACACCACTACTTTATGGCACAAACTCGCCTTGTTTGTTGCCCTCACCACTTGTATGCCTGCTCTTTTTGCTCAACATGGTAGTTTCGAAGGTTTTTTGAAACCAAAGGAAGGATTCAAAGTTGAGCCTTACGTGATGCTGCAACTTTGGAGCACTTATAGTATGGGGCACGAACTATACAATACGAATACGAAACAATACGAACCTGTCGACGATCGGCTGAATTTCCTGTTTCGCCGTGCCCGGGTCGGCTTTAAAATGCAGCCTTACGAGAACCTCCGCTTCAATGCCGTACTGGCCTATGATGCAACTGGGCGGGATGTTCATGCAGGCACTGTTGGTGCAACAAATAATGGGGGCACTCCCTCGGTGGGCATTTTTGACGCCTACATGGAGTGGAGAATCAAACCCAAAAGTGAAAAATTTTACCTGGTCGCTGGTTTTTTTCGTCCACAACTCAGCCGGGAAAGCATCACCACAGCCTGGCAGACCTCCAGCATGGAAAAATCAGCCACTCAAAACTATGTTCGGCAGCATACCACCGGAGTAGGCCCTGGGCGTGTAGTCGGTGTCAATCTGGGTGGTTTGTTAAAAAGTGAATCAGAAAAAATAGTGCTCAATTATAACCTGGGGGTATTCAATCCAAGCTACACCAGCAACAGTGGGAATTCAGCGGGTACTCAATTTGCGCCACTGATTGCCGGGCGGGCCGTTTTATCTCTCGGTGATCCCGAAATGAAACAATATGGGATTGCCTACAACATGAATTATTTCAATCAACGCAAAGGGGTGTCGATTGCTTTGAGTGGCTCCCGACAAGGCAAAACCGATGTTTTTCAGCGTGCGGCCTCCGTGGGTGCCGATCTATTGCTCAATTACGACCACCTGAATTTTACGGCTGAATACCATCATCTGTACCGCCAGGGTCACCGCAATGATAGCGGGGAGCAGCCCAAAACATTCAACTACCTCTCTCGGGTGGGCCATGCCCGGGCTGGTTATAACCTGGCGGTGGGAAAAAAATACTTTATTGAACCGAGTATGATGTACATGCATTTTGCAGGGGCTAAAGATGCCGAAGGGCAGGCCAATGCTGCGCTGGTGAAGGCTTCATCGGGTTCAGAAAGTGCTTATGATGCCGGGATCAATTGGTATTTGAATGAAAAGAAATTAAAAGTATTGCTGCATTACACCTGGCGTGCCGGTGACCCCGGAGCGGCTGGGGATGGAGCCACAGTCAATGAATACTTTTATCAATCTGGTGTTGGGGCCATTCGGCGAGGGAATTGGATCGGACTTGGGGTTAATGCTATTTTTTAAAGTATAAAAGTTAAGGAACGAGTAAATCTAGCTAGCTTTGTTCCCTAGCTAATCGATCGTATTTATTGCAATAACGTAAATAGCTATGGCTACCAATGGTTGGCACTGGAGGGCTCGGGTTCTCTTAAGCTCTTTTTTGGCCTGGATTTCCTTGTCAGGGACTCCACTCCTTGCCCAGGAACCATTCCAGGGCTTCCTCAAAAACCGGGAAGGTTTTAAAATTGAGCCCCTTTTACAGTTCCAATTTTGGAGTGTCTACAGCAGCAACCAAAAAGTATTCAACGCCCAAACCAAGGTTTACGATGCGGTTGAAGATCGACTCAATTTTTTGATCCGCCGAGGTCGGGTTGGCTTCAGGATGCAACCTTTCGACAACCTGAAAGCTACCGTAATGTTGTCATTTGATGCCATCGGTCGGGATGTACAAAGTGGTAGTTTCGGGGCAGCAAACAACGGCGCCATTCCTTCAGTTGGCCTATTTGATGCATTCCTGGAATGGCGACTGCAGCCCAAAAGTGAAAAATTCTTTCTGGTAGCTGGTTATTTTCGGCCCCAAATCAGTCGGGAAAGCATCACTCCAGCCTGGCAGGTAGGAAGTTTAGAGAAGTCAGCCACTCAGACCTATTTGCGGCAACACATCGTTGGACTAAATGCCGGACGAACTACCGGGGTAAACCTGGGTGGCCTACTAAAAACCAGCAGCGAAAAAGTGTGTCTTAATTACAATCTGGGCGTATTCAACCCGGGTTTTTATGCCTACAGCAACAACTCCGTAGGTAAGCAATTTTCACCCCTCCTGGTGGGTCGAGCCGTGCTCTCTCTTGGCGACCCCGAACTCAAACAATACGGAATCAGTTATTTACAAAATTACTTCAACCAACGCAAGGGTATTTCTCTGGCCCTGGATGGAAGTACTCAAGGGCAAACCGATCTATTCAGCCGCAATACCTCCATTGGAGCAGATGTTTTGCTCAATTGGAAAGCCCTGAATGTAGATGCCGAATACCATCGAATGTTGCGCAGAGGCTCCCGCCAATTGCCCAATAATGCCGGGCTGCGCAACTTTGATTATACCTCCTCCGTCCAACACCTTCGCGTCAGTTACAATTGGATTGCAGGTAAAAAACTTTTCCTGGAACCGACCTTTACCCTGATGCACTACCAAGGCGCCACCGACCCTTTGGGGCAAGCTGATGCGCTATCCGTTAATACCTTTTCAGGTTCAGAAACCTATTGCGACACCGGCATCAATTGGCACTTGCAGGAGCGAAAACTAAAATTGATGCTGCATTACATCTGGAGACAGGGCAACCCTGGTGCTGCCGGAGACGGCGCAACCGTTAATGATTATTTTAACCAACCCAATGTAGGTGCCATTCGGCGAGGCAATTGGTTGGGATTGGGGGTAAATGCGATTTTTTAGGCAAATAATTAATGTTTCGCACTAAATTCAAGGCACAAAAATCAAATCATGAAGTCCCTAACCAGCATTTTCCTCCTCCTGTTCATTACGACAGTCCTTACCGCCCAATCCCCCGCCTACAACCCCCAGATCAACAGCATCGATGTCCAACATTATCGCTTTAACCTAGCGCTCAAGGATGATACCGACCGCATCGAAGGGCAGGCAGAAATTACCCTGCGTTTCAAACAAGCGGGCAATAGTTTCGTGCTGGATTTGACCAATGTAAAATCTGGCAAAGGAATGACAGTCAGCGCAGTAAGTTACAACAACACTGCCCTCAAATTCAGCCACACGGATGACCACTTGAGCATCACGTTGCCCAATACCATCCCAGCGGGTGAAAGCATCACCCTAAGTATACAATACGCTGGCGTTCCCGCCGATGGCCTGATCATCGATGCCAACAAGTTTGGCGACCGCACTTTTTTTGGCGACAATTGGCCCAATCGTGCCCACCATTGGTTGCCAACCGTGGATCACCCTTCGGACAAGGCTTCGGTGGAATTCCTCGTCACTGCGCCCGATCATTACCAGGTAGTTGGCAATGGCATCCAAATTGAAGAAAGCAACCTGGAGGGGGGCCTGCGGCGTACCCACTGGAAAGAAACGGTATTGCTGCCCACCAAAGTAATGGTCATCGGGGTAGCCCCCTTTGCGGTGCAGCTCGCCGGGGAAGTTCAAGGCATTCAAGTCAGTTCCTGGGTTTTTCCCGACAATCGTACCGAAGGTTTTACCGATTATAGCCAGGCCGTGGAAGTATTGGAATGGTT
>JAIXOO010000190.1 GCA_027486765.1 Saprospiraceae bacterium | reverse complement strand
GTCGTCACGGTCATTTCCGTAGGCGATACGATGGAGGCCATCCATACCGGCATCCGTGAAGCCCTGGAACAAGGCGACGTAGTGCTGATGACCGGTGGCCTGGGGCCAACCAAAGACGACATCACCAAAAAGGCCTTGTCCGAATACATGGGAGTCGACATGGTTTTTCACCAGGCCACCTTCGAACGCATCACCAAGATGTTTGAGGTGTGGGGCCGCCCCATGAACGAGGCCCACCGCCTGCAGTGTTTCATGCCTGCCAATGCCGAAATTTTGACCAATAAAATGGGTACCGCCCCCGGCATGTGGATGGAATACGCGGGCAAGGTCATCGTATCGATGCCCGGGGTGCCCTACGAGATGCAATACCTGATGGAAAATGAGGTGCTGCCCAAATTGAAAAAGTCATTCCCAGGGCAGCCCATCGCGCACCGCACCATCCTGACGGTTGGAGAAGGTGAAAGTCATATCGCTGAAAAGTTGGAAGACTTTGAAGAGGAACTACCCGAAGGCTTCAAACTGGCTTATTTGCCTCAAATTGCTCAGGTTCGCCTGCGCATTACGGGTACGGGCATGGATGAAGCGGCTCTACACCAGATTTTGGATGAAAAAGCAGCCATCCTCAAAGCACGTTTTGCAGACATTATTTATGGTTACGGTACCGAAACTTTGGAAGGGGCCGTTGGCAAAATGTTGAAAGAACGGGGTTTAAAGTTGGCGACTGCTGAAAGTTGCACGGGCGGCTACATGGCGCACCGGATTACTTCGGTGGCTGGTTCTTCGGACTATTTCGTAGGCAGTGTGATTGCTTACGCCAATGAAGTGAAGATGCAAATCCTAGGGGTAAAGGCTGAAACGCTGGATACCCACGGCGCAGTAAGTGAACAAACCGTGATTGAAATGGCTGAAGGTGCCGTCAGGGTTTTGCCTGCCGATGTGGCCATTGCCATTTCGGGCATTGCAGGGCCGGGCGGTGGTTCGGATAGCAAACCGGTGGGCTTGGCCTGGATTGCGGTCAGCAATGGCCAGCAGACCAAAACCTTTAGCATTCGGGCCGGAAAAGACCGGGATAAAAACATCCAGTACTTCACGGTACATGCCCTGAACCAGCTAAGACAATTCTTAAAGCAGCTCTAGGCGAGCACTTATTGGAAAGTTTGGTAACTTTGCGGCACCAAATAATCCAAATTAAACGAAACTGTTTACCACAGATAAAAGCAGTGATGCTACTGAGCATCGTAGATGCATACCTTACTAAGATGCTCTAAGGTGCCTAAGGTGGTTCAAAAATAAGTTTAACTTAGTTTTGTGAACTTCGAAGGTTCTTTTTTTGAACCACCTTAGGCACCTTAGAGCACCTTAGAATTTATGCGCCTGCGGCGCTCAGTTTTAAAGCTGCTTACAATTGCAGTGGTAAAAGAAACACAACAACAATGGCGCAGTTCGAATTGATCATGCCCAAGATGGGAGAAAGCATCATGGAGGCCACCATCCTGAAGTGGGTGAAAAAGGTGGGTGACCAGATAGAACTGGACGAAACCATCGTGGAGATCGCTACGGACAAAGTGGACTCAGAAGTACCTTCCCCCGTAGCGGGCAAAGTGGTACAATTGCTTTTTGGGGAAAACGACACCGTAGCCATCGGCAAAGTCATCGCCCTGATTGAAACTGAAAGTGCTTCAGCTGAGCCCAAAGCCTCACCAGCCCTGGCCGAACCCGCTCCGCAAACCAATGGTCAAAGCCCCGCTGCGGCCAGCGCCAGCAACGGCGCCCTGAGTACCAGTACGCCCGTGGCCAGCCCTCAGCCCATCGGCAAGGGTGAAGGCAATCGTTTTTATTCCCCACTGGTGCGCAACATCGCCCAGCAGGAAAACATCTCCTTGCAAGAACTGGAGGCCATCGCTGGCTCAGGCATGCAAGGCCGGGTGACCAAAAAAGACATTTTATCCTACCTGGACGAGCGTAAGGAAATACCTGCCAACGTCACTACCGCAAAAGCTACACCAGCAGCCAAAGGCACTCCTGTACAGGTAAGCTACACCGCCCCTGCCGTGAGCCTGGATGGCAACGTGGAAATCATCGAAATGGACCGCATGCGCAAGCTGATTGCCGAGCACATGGTGATGTCCAAACATGTTTCGCCCCACGTGACCTCCTTCGTGGAAGTGGACGTGACCAACATCGTCAAGTGGCGGGAAAAGGTCAAAGACGTTTTCCAGAAAAAGTACAACGAAAAAATCACCTATACCCCCATTTTCATTGAAGCCGTAGCCCGCGCCATCCGCGATTATCCGATGATCAATATCTCGGTGGATGGCACCAACATCATCGTGCGCAAGGACGTAAACATTGGTATGGCGGCTGCACTACCCTCCGGCAACCTGATCGTACCCGTCATCAAAGGGGCCGATCAGTTGAACCTCGCTGGTTTGACCAAAACGGTCAACGATCTGGCCAATCGCGCCCGCGCCAATCAACTAAAACCGGAAGACATCCAGGGTGGCACCTTCACCATCACCAACGTGGGCACCTTCGGCAACGTGATGGGCACGCCGATCATCAATCAACCGCAAGCGGCCATTATGGCAGTCGGAGCGATTCGCAAAAAGCCTGCGGTGCTCGAAACCGAGTACGGCGACATCATCGCCATCCGCCACATGATGTTCTTGTCCATGTCTTATGACCACCGGGTGGTGGATGGTTTTTTGGGCGGATCGTTTTTGAGGAAAGTGGCGGATTATTTGGAGGGATTTGATGGGGATAGAGCGGTATGATCTTTTATGTTTTAAAAAAATAAACAACGCCTGCTTGGGAAACTGAGTGGGCGTTTTCTTTTTTCACCACCCAAGAAACCTAAGGCACTTAAGACACACCAAAGCGATCAAGCACTATAAACACTTCGCTTCAGCATTTATGTCTTAGCTCATACTAATGGACTTTTTGCTCGGAGGACATCAATTGCCCCTGGCTTCAGCCTGGGGACATAAAAGCCCCTCTGATTTGGGCTTCAGCCCTAGCTTGAAAATTAAGGCTTGGGCTAAAGCCCGATCACAAGGGGAAACCCTGTCCACGCGCTAAAGCACGTGGCAATTGATGTCCTCCGAGCAAAATGTCGAGTATTGTGGTCTCGGCTTACAAATCCCACTGCTCAATCAACCTTGCCGTAATGTCCAAAAAGTCATTTTCAGTGATAATCCCCACCAGTTCCCCATTTTGCACCACGGGCAAGCAGCCAATTTTTTTGTCGCGCATCAGCTTGATCGCGTCAAGAATCAGCAGGGAGGGATGGACCGAAATCGGTTCGGCAATCATGATGTCCTGTACCTGTTGGGCAGCGGGTTGCTCCAGTTCGGTTTGTTGGGCGAAGTGGCGCAAGACCAGTCGGGCAGTGATTAAGCCACACAAATGCCCCTTGTGATCCTCTACGGGCAGGTACTGGATACGCCGCCAATCCATCAATTTGGCGACCAGTTGAATCAAGTCATCCTTTTGTACTGTAAACAAATCGGTGGTCATGAACTCCTCCACTTTGAGGCTTTTGGCCTGGTAATGGGGCAAATCATCAGCGCTGGGTGGAGTCCATTCGTGCACAGGTAGGTTTTGTTTTTGACGGTTGTGAATGGCGGCGGTGAGGGTTACGAGGGCTTCGTCTTCACGCAAGGTTCGGCGCAAAGTGGAGTAGCTGTTGAGTTGCCAGATGGCGCCGTTGGTATGGCCTTTCATGCGCGCTTCGGCGATGCCCAGGTATTGGTCGATGTCGGCACTCGCCACCTGCCGGGCTTGCAAACCCAAACGCGCCAAGGGGATCAACTCTTGCAACAGCAATTCCCGCGCACTGATCTTTTGCCCATCAAACCAGGAAAACTTCGAATCCAGCCCAAAGGCCGCGGCTTTTTCAAAATTGGAGCGCGCATCCTCCCAGCTCATTTTTTGGCGTACATCGGCGTAATGGAGCTGGCAGCCAATCATTGCCCCGGTCCAAAACGCAGTATTGGCCATTTGATCCACCACGCTGGGCCCAGCGGGTAAAATCCGGTTCTCGATACGGAGGTGGGGTTTCCCATTCGGGCTGATGCCGTAATATGGTCGATTCCAGCGGTAGATCGAGGAATTGTGCAGGCGCAGCGCTAGCAATAGGGGTGTTTCGCCTCTACGAATTTTTTCGGCCACATTTTCTTCACTTTCGCGGGCAATCAGGGTGCGGAAACGCGCCAGGTCATCGCGGTAAATGTCCAGGATGGAGTTTTCTACCCAGTTGTTGCCAAAATTGACCCGGGTGCTGCGCTCACGCAGGTGGTCGTGAGTCGTACGTACGTCTAGTGCCTGCTGAAACAAGGCAATGCGGCTTTCATGCCACAATCTGCGGCCAAATACGATCGGAGAATTGGCCCCCAGTGCCAAAGTGGGCCCAGCCAGGGCCAGCGCAAAATTGTACATCCGGGCGTATTCCTCCGGGTTGACTTGCAAGTGGATTTGAAAACTGGTGTTGCAGGCCTCCAACAAAGGAGTATCGTGCCGCACTTGTAACTCATCAATGCCGCGCAGGCGAAACTCAAAGGCTTGTCCATTGCGCTGAGCGGTCATGGCATCGATCAGCAGGTTGTAGCGCTCGCGGGGGGTCAGGTTGTGGCGCTCCAGGTCGTGTTTGCGGATGGTGGGTAAAATGCCCGTGAGCAGGAGTTCGGCGTTGAATGGCCCCAGGTGCTCACGGATTTCTTGTAGACGTTGCAGGATTTCCTGCTCCATGGTTTGAAAACAGGCACCAGTAAATTCTTGAGGCTGAAGGTTGATTTCGAGGTTGAAACGCGCCAGTTCGTTGTCGAGCCAGGAGCAATTGGGCATACTTTCCAAAATTTCAACAGCCAGCGGAAGGGGCTTGTAGGTTTTGGCGTCTACTACACAAATTTCCTGCTCGGCGCCGATGCGGGCTACTCCGGTTTCGAACCACTGGTGATCCAGCATGTACTCGACGGCCTCAATGTCGGCCAGTAAGGCTCGCATAAAGTTTAACATTGGTGTAGAGTCCATGTGGCGGCCATTGAGTACTTGGTTTTGCTGCAAAATAAGGAATGGAAATGAAATAAAGTAAACATGTTGACTGAGCAATTTTTTGATTTGGCAAGGCACGAGGAAGACGCATAGCAGGCCTACGCAACTGACGAGTAACGCAGCAAAATCAAAAAAGAGTCAGTCAGGTGTTTACTTTATTTTATTTCCGTTCCTAAGGATTGTTGTTATACCCTGTTTATCTATACTCGCCGACAATTGAGCTTGGCCACAAAAATTTTAATCCACAATCCACGTTTGACAAGGATTAATACATCTTCCAGCTATGCGCAAAATTTTCCTGTTTATCCTGCTTCCCTTACTTCTGGCCACTTGCAAAAGGGACGATCGGGAGCGCCTGTTTGAAATCCTGGTTCCCAATATCACTTTTGAGATTCCAGCGGGATTGAGCGGCGGTTTGCCGCGAGTGTTTGAATTGGACAACTTGAGTTCCAGCGTAATCGCACTGGCCAAAAATGCCGGTATCGATACCGCCACCATTGTCGAAATTCGGCCACGCGCAGCTACCCTGCAAGCCATTCAAGGCAATGCAGACTATTCTTTTTTGCGCGAGGTGGTGATTCGGGTGTGTCGAAGTCAATCGAATGTGTGCTATGCTACCGATGAGGCTTTTAATATTGTGTATTACGATGAGCGGAGGATTGGCTCGCGCATCAATTTGAATCCATCCTTGCCCAACTTGCGGCGTACGTTGATTCGGGAGCGCTATAAATTGGAGATCTTGTTTTATTTGAAACAGGGAGCGGTGTCGCCTACGGCGATTCCGACGCGACTCGACATGATTTTTGAAGCTGTGAAATAAAAGCGCCGTAGGCGCATAACTAAGGTGCCCTAAGGTGTCTAAGGTGGTTCAAAATAAAATTAGGCCCTGCGGGCCGTTTGAATTGAACCACCTTAGGGCACCTTAGTTTAGTTTATTGTTCAAACAGCCCAATCGAGCACTGCGCATAGGCCGTATTCTGCCAACGAATCGCAAAAGTCGCGTTTTCCCGCACATTGATCAAACCTTCTCCATAAGCAGTACAACCGCCGATGCTCGTACAATTAATGGTGCCCTGTATGCGGTACTGCTGGGTACCCAGGGGGATATCGTAAGCGGTATAGGCATTGCTGGTAGGTTGGAAGGTTTTGTCTCCAATGGTGATGCTAACAGGCAATGTACAACCAAATTGGTCTCCCTGGTAAATGATGTTGACGTTGGTTTTGGTGGCCGGTGGAGGAGACTTGGGCTCAGCAATGATGGTATTGGAGATTTCAGGAGTTGTTGTTTTGGGCTGGTCAGTCCTCGGTTCCTCCTGTGTAGGGGTGGTGCCGACTGCCTTAATGAAATTTTGCTGTTCGGAGCCACATTTGTAAATGGCGGTGACCAATCCTACGATCGCAGTCAATACCGTAACCGTAACCAAAATAGGGTTTTTCCTCTAGGTACTCATAGAGCAGGTGTATGTTTAATTCTGAAAATCCATTAAAAATAATAGGATTTCAGAAACCATGCAACCTTTTCTCTTTCAATTTTTTAGCTCAATAAGCGTATTTAGGCTCCTTTTAGTTGTTCTTGGTAATCTTGTAGAACTTCCCATTCTTCGTCAAAAGCGAGTCGCGCCTGAGCGGGCCAGGCACCTGGATCAATTCCACTCAGGGCAGGATCAACCGAAACCAAAATATTGCGAATTTCATCGGGATCCATTTTGGCCAGTTCGGCAAAAGAATTGATGCCCGAGGTAAACAGGATTTTTTCGATTGGTTCATCAATGCCCATGATCAACTTCAGGTTATCCAGGGCAGGTACAACGTGGGTTTCTTCCACAGTCAAGCTACGGGACTCAGCAAGGATGCTGTCTTCAGCAAATTCTTCTGGCGTTTCAGCTATCAATTTTTGGGCTTGTCCCACCCAGTCATCCTTCTCGATTCGGCCTTCAAAAAAGCTGATCTTGGTCGTAATTTCGGCAATTTTATCAGCATCCCAAGCTGCGATGTCAGCGTAAGTAAAAACTCCCGCATCATTGAGTTTTTTCTCCAAAAAAGGACCAATACCCTCAATAGCGGTGAGGTCGTTTTTATCCATGGTGCGCAGCAAAACCTTGTCCGCGTTGAATAAGGCAGTGGGTTCCCCACCAAAGTTGGGCGTTTCTTGTACTGGCTCAGCAGGAACAACTTTGGGGACAAAAAACTCACCCGCAGGTTCGCTGATGCTAGAATCGGGCGTAGTTTGAGGACTCACTGACGGCATGTGCTGGTGTTCCACAAAATGATCTTCGCTGGATTCACCCAATTTTCGCAGTAAGGAGGAATTTTCCTCGGTCAAACGGAGCAGCTGCATCTCGATGGCCGAAAGTCGATCCAGCGCCTCGCCACTTCCGGTGATGGACACTTCTGTAGGCATTGCTCCACCTTCTACAAGCTGGGCATTTTTGGTTTTGAGGCCCAAAATTTGATCATTCAGGTCGTTGATGATGCTGGCCGAGGCTTGTTCTGCGGCTTTGGTTTTGTCCAATTCCATCTGGGCGGAAGCGACCAATTGGTTCAATCGGCCAACTTCTTCGGCATGGCGACGGATTTTCGATTGAGCTTCTTCCGCTTCAAAAGCCGCCCGTTTTAAATCAGCTTCTTTCAGTGCCAATTCATGTTGAACTTGATCCAACTCCAGCTGTTTTGCCGTCAACAATTGTTCTTTCGCATCCAATTGCCGATTCAATTCATTGACATAGCGGTTCCGCAAAAAATACCCTGCCAACAAGCCCAATAAAAAGGCGATGATCAACCAGCTAAGGATTAAAATACTTTGTTCGGTTCCCAGGTTACTGAAGAGTTGATTTAAGGTTTCCATGTCTTGTACGTTGTGGATTGGGTTTAAGCGAGTGTTTAAACCCGATTTGTCGCAATTTAATTACTTTAATGAAAAATCAAATAATCTATTCGATGATAAAATTAATTCGGCGATTGCGCCGCTGGCCCACTTCCGTATTGTTGTTGCTGACGGGGTGTTTTCCACCTTCCGAAAAGGCGGCCATTTGGCGGGGTGGAATGCCCAGTTCCCGGAAATAACGCAATACATTTTCGGCGCGTTGAGTGCCTAGCTTCAGATTGGCTTTGGCATCACCCTCATTGTCGGTATGACCAATGATGCTAAGTTTTTTGTCTTTGTGCAGGGCCAAAAACAGGCGCACTGAGTCGGCATATTCTACCAGGGGCAGAATGGGGCGAAACTCGCTGCCTTTGGGGACAAAACTCTCATCCGAAAAAGTCATGTCTTCAAAAGTATAAGCCAAAGGCACAAAATCCACACTTTGTGCCGGAGTATAGGCATTAAAGATAATCGGCTGTTGGCGGATTGCACCTGCGCCGGTGTTGAAACTCAAGGTAATGCGGCCTGGGTCGAGTTTGCGCTGAATGAGTAAATCCCGGACTGCATTGGCGCGAGCCAGGCCCAGGTTTTCAAAAAAGCCTCGATTTAGCCCCTCTTCATCGATGCCATAGCCCCCCGTGATGTTGAGCAGTAGGCTGGGGTTTTCCTGTAAATACGCCGTGAGTTTATCCAAAAAAAGTCCGTTATTGGCGTTGAGTTTGGGCGCAACTTGGCCTGTATCAAAAGCAAAATGATCGTAAGCGCTGAGGATGGTTTGGGTACCGTGGTTGAAGGCAAGGGTTTTGGGGCGCTCGTTGGTGTTGTTGACTTCCGTTTTTGGGCCAAAAATCAGATAAACGCACCACCAACAGGCCAACACAGCCAGGACAATAAAGGCAAGAATGGGTAATAAATTTCTCATTATGTAATGGTTCTTGCGTTTTTAAACAGGTTTTAAAGCCGCAAAATTGTTTTTTTTTCCTATTTCTTTGAAAATATGTTAAAAAAATCACGAACATGAAACTGCGCTGTACTGCCAATAGCATCCGCTTGCGGGTGCGCAAATCGGATCTGGATGCATTACAAAGCCAGGGTAAAGTAAGCGTCCCCATTAATTTTGCCCCAGGGATAAAATTGGAATACATCCTCAAATTGGGGCAAACCGAACATCCTCAGGCCAACTACACAGCACAGCAAATCACGATTCTTTTACCCAGCGAGCTCGCTACAAATTGGATCAACAGTGAAGAAGTGAGCATTGCATACCAACAGGATTACAGTGATGGTCAATACCTGCAATTGCTGATTGAAAAAGATTTCCCCTGTCGGCATACCGAAGAAACAGACTTACAGGACACCTTTTTTGAACTGGCGCCCAAGGATGATCTTTCCTGCTGAGCCGAGCTGTTCAGGTTCATTTTCGAACACCAAAGTGTCCGATTTTGAACACTCTCATGCACAACGATCCAGTTTTTTTGTATCATTGCATCTATAAAACTTTGGTTAAGTTGTATTTATGTCTGCTTCAGGCATCTGCTACAATTTTGGCTTAGCCTTTGCCACTGTTTTACTGTACAAAGTCTATTGATTGATGGTATATGCAAGATAAATCAGACCTTCACCCAGGCGCAATATTGGTGGTAGACGACAATTCGGGCGTACTTACCGCAGCCAAACTTTTTCTGAAACGCCACTTTAGTCAAGTGGAAACCGAACGCAACCCTGAAAATTTGCCGACGCTGCTGACCAACATGCGTTACGATGTGATTTTGTTGGACATGAATTTCACCAAAGACCGCAGCAGTGGCAAGGAAGGTTTTTTTTGGTTGGAACGTATCCTGCAAATTGACCCTTCGGCAGTGGTCATCCTCATCACTGCTTATGGCGACGTTGAAATGGCGGTGCAAGCCATCAAGGGCGGTGCCACCGATTTTGTACTCAAACCCTGGGAAAACGAAAAGTTGCTGGCCACCTTGCTTTCGGCCATGAAGCTCCGGGCTTCCAAAGTGGAGAATGACGAGCTCAAAGCCAAACAAAAAGGCCTTGCCATCGCCCACAATGACTCCATTCCCGAAATTTTGGGGAACAGTAACGCCATGCGCAAGGTTTTTGAAACCATCAATCGAGTAGCACAAACCGAAGCCAATGTGTTGATTTTGGGCGAAAACGGTACTGGCAAAGAGCTCGTGGCCCAGGCCATTCACCAACAATCCCTACGTGCCAACGAACATTTTGTAAAAGTGGACCTGGGTGCCATCACCGAGACCCTGTTTGAAAGTGAACTTTTTGGACACGTCAAAGGCGCTTTTACCGATGCCCGCGACGATCGTCCGGGGCGTTTTGAAGCGGCCAACCGGGGCACCATTTTCCTAGATGAAATTGGCAACCTGACCGCCGGGTTACAAGCCAAATTGCTGTCTGCCCTACAAAACCGGGTAGTCACCCGGGTAGGTTCCAATCAGGCCCGCCCCATCGATGTGCGGGTGATTTCTGCGACCAATATGCCGCTGTACGAAATGGTGAAAGACCGTAGTTTTCGGCAGGACTTGTTGTACCGGATCAATACCATCGAAATTCATCTGCCTTCTCTGCGCGAACGTGCAGAAGACATTTTACTGCTGGGGGAGCACTTTTTGCAGGTGTACAACCGCAAATACAATCGCAACATTTCCAACATCAGTTCATCCCTCAAAAAAGCCATGCTCGCCTATCCCTGGCCGGGCAATGTGCGGGAACTACAACACGCCATGGAACGCGCGGTGATCATGGCCCGAGATTCCGGCACCTTGCAACCCGACGATTTTATGCTGGGTTCGCATCCCTCCATCGATGTGGATGCGCTAGCTGCTGCCAGCATGAACCTGGAAGACATGGAGCGCGAAACCATTCTCAAAGCCATTAAAAAACACCAGGGTAACATCAGTGAAGCTTCCAAGGAATTGGGATTGACCAGGGCTTCGTTGTATCGCCGTTTGGAGAAATACGGAATATAGGTTGAGATGGTTGAGGGAGGTTGAGATGGTTGAGGCTACCGCGAGCGATTTTGACAATGGCCTTGTCTAAGTTTCTGCGGCAGCCTCAACCTTCCTCAACCATCTCAACCATCTCAACCTTCCTCAACTCAACCCACAATGTACCTTCGCACTTTTGCTACCGGTTTGGTTTTACGCATTCTGCTGATCGTGGTGTTGATCGGAGCAATTGCCTGGGCTTTGCCGCAGTCCAACCAAATGGCGCTGACCGCCCTGCTGATCATCATGCTGCTCTGGCGCGTCGTCAATTTGTTCAACTACGTCAACATCACCAATCGGAAGTTGGTGCGTTTTCTGGAGTCGGTGCGTTATGATGATTTTTCAGTACGTTTTGCTGCCAATCAAGACGATTCTACTTTTCGGGAATTGAGCAGGCAGTTCAACGATGTATTGGATGCTTTTCGGCAGGTTCGGGCGGATAAAGAAGCCAGTAGCCAATATTTGCAAACCATCGTTCAACACGTCAACACGGGTTTATTGGCCTTTGATGAATCAGGTAGGATTGAGTTGATCAACAATGCGGCCCTGCGGCTTTTGGGCTTGTATCGGCTCAAAACCTTGAAGGATTTGCAGGAGGACAATCCAGAATTGCAAAATTTGTTGCAAAACCTCATTTCAGGCGAAAGTGTATTGTTTCAAGCTTCCGCCGACCGGCAATTGTCGATCAGTAGTACCGCCATTCGGATGCGGGGTAAACTGATCAAATTGGTGGCCATCCAAAACATCCAATCCGAACTGGAAAGCAAAGAGTTGGAAGCCTGGCAAAACCTGACCCGCGTATTGCGCCATGAAATCATGAATTCGGTTACACCCATCGCCTCGCTGGTCTCGACCATGCGCGACATTGTTCAGCAAGAAATGGAAGAACCCGATCACGGCCATACCGAAACCTGGCAAGACCTAAATGAAGCCCTGGAAGTGGTAGAAAACCGCACCAATGGTTTGATGAACTTCGTCAATGCCTACCGCACTTTTACCAGCATTCCCAAACCCAATATGGATCCAGTGCTGGTGCTGCCACTGGTACAACGCATCACTTCTCTCTTTGCCCCCACTTTGCGCGACAAAGGCATTCGTTTGACTTATGACATCCAACCAGATGGACTTGAAATCAGTATGGATCAGGATCAAATTGAAATGGTGCTCATCAATTTGATCAAAAACGCGGTGGAAATCCTGGAAGGGCAGACCAATGCCCGCATTGACATCCGCAGCTCACTCGATCAAACGACGCAACGCGCTACCCTGGAAGTCAGCGACAATGGCCCCGGCATTGAACCGGATAAGCTGGAACAGATTTTTATTCCTTTTTACACCACCAAAGAAGACGGGACGGGCGTAGGTTTGAGCCTTTCGCGGCAGATTTTGCAGTTGCACGGCGGTGTGCTGGGTGTGGATTCGCAGTTGGGGAGTGGGGCGAAGTTTAGTTTGGTGTTTAAGGTGTGATAGCCACGACGACCAAGAATTTTCAACTTTGAGTCTTGGTGGTGGATAATTTTCTTGTTTTTTGAGTTAAGAGTTACGAATACATGACTTACGAGTTTTGAAGTGAGCTACCGCAGTGACTTAGACCAAGGCTGTTTCTAGGTCGCTGCGGTAGCTCACTTCTAAACTCATGTACTCATGTATTCTTAACTCGTCACTCAAAAAAAACAATAAAATTATATCAATTGCCTGATAATCAATTCACCTCAAATCTATTGTATTTTACTCGCCTTCCTCCATCTTAAACTTCGCCAAAACTGGCCGCACCAACTTAGGCCGCTGCAATTCATGCACATAAATCGCCTGACCTAACTTGCCTAAAAACGGCAATCCAATCTCATCGTACTCGTATTTGCCATCATTAAAAATCTCATCGTTGTTGACCCGGATGGTGGCGGCCACCATGAACTCAACGCCATTCTCAAAATCTACAACATAGGCGACGTCGCTGAGGAAGCCGTAAGCCAAACCCACCTTGTTAAAAATGCGGATGTTGTTGGGGATGGTCAGTGGTGGTTTTTTATCACCAAATAAGAGGAACTTCACATAATTGTCTTCTTCTGTGTGTTCAGGGTAAGCCGGATGGGTACTTTCACGGGGATAAGCTGACATACATTTGTACAAAAATTTGTAGTCCTCTTCGCTCAGGTCAAACCGCTGTCCGGGGCGTACCGCCTCGGGGAAAAGTACAGCTTTGAGCATGTCGTGCATTTCTTCCAAACCAACATAATTGCGGTTCAAAAAATCAAAGGGTTGATTGATCATGGTGGTATCCCCCTCGATGTAACCTTTACCTTGCAATTGTTTGCGTAAATTGAGTCGTGGGTAAGCGGCACTCATCACCTGCCCTTGCTGGAAAATGGGGTTTTTGAGGCTGTCAAAAAAAGTAATCGGATTGGTATACCGATTGCTTTCCACATCGAAGCCCGGCACTGATAAGCGATGGATGATGCGGCTGCGCTTGTAACCTTTGTTCCACAACTGTTTGTTGAGGTATTCCTGGCCCAGGAATTCGTACAAACGATTGTAGGCATCATTGTCACTCACCAAAAAGATTTTTTTGATGTACTGCGCAATCGAAGGCTGGCCATTCTCCGCACTGGTGTCTTCCGAAACGGAAGTCTGGGGCGGACGTCCGGCACCCGTATGCATCGGGCTGAATTTGGACAAACCTTCCACCTTGATTTGATTGAGTTTTTCCAGTGCTAAAAATGCGACAGGCATTTTCACCATACTGGCTGGATAGTAGTACAAATTGGTGTCCAAGTTGTACGTGTAGGATCGAAAGGAAGGGAAATTATTGGCGTCGCGATCAATCTGGGTGTAGATGATCTGCACCTGATAGCGGTCTACCTTAGTGAGGATGGAATCCATCCCGGGGCCTTGCTTTTCCAAAATCAAACGCAGGGTATTCTTTTGTGCGCTTAAGTTGGGCAGACAAGCCAAACAGAAAGAAAAGACAATGAGGATCGATCTACTCATGATCGTGGTTTTTGAGATTGAGTGTTTAAATGTAAAATTTCAATCAAGGCTTTGATGTCGCCATCAGTATGTAGACTGCTCAACACGATGCGAGTAACCAACTCATCCTGCGGCGTGGGGTATGGAAAACTGGAAATCAGGATTTTCCGCTCTGCTAAGAACGCTGCTAGTCCTGAATTTGCGGTATAAAATACGGGATATTCTGGAAAAAAATGAAAATCTGAACCAGTCGATAAATATTGTACGAATTGACGGACATTTAGTTGCAGTTTCTGCCGCGCTTTTGCATAAATCGCCTGCCCTTGCAACAGTGCCCACAAAAACGCAGGCGAAGGGGGTGAAGCCCCACCAAAATAAGGATTGCGGAGCAAACGATCCATCCAGGATTTTGGTCCCAGGATTACCCCGGCTGGGATTCCCAGTGCTTTGCCCAATGAACTTACGACCAATAATTCAGCGCCAGCAGGTAAAATAATTTGTGGATAAACACTCCTTCCATTTTCTCCCAATACCCCAAAACCATGTGAATCGTCGATCACGACAATCAATTCTCGTTGGGGTTTTAAATCCTGCAACCAATCGAAATTAAACTGCCGCACATACAATGGATCAACCGAATTGGCAGCCAAAATCAAGGGTGGTCCCGGCTGACTCGCTAGTTCTTGTACTCTTTCCACCCAATTATCCCAGCTTTTTATCGTTGGTCCAAAGCCTGCCCAAATGGCCGGATGTGCGCCCGGTGCCGGAAATACTTCGCCATGAGCCGCCAATACTTTCATCAGCAATTGCCCCGCCAAGGTGCCGGATGACAGTAATAAGGCTTGTTCCGCCCCAGCGTATTGAGCCAAAAATGCTTCAGCTTCACCAAAAATATTGATTTGGATATTGGACAAGCGGGAACCTCCAAAGTGTAAGCCAAATTTTTGGATGCCTTCTTGCACCAGGGCTTGTAAATCCTCATTCCAGGCTGCACCCAGGTAGCCTGTACCACTGAAATAAAGCCAGTTTTCCCCGTCGATTTGGGTGCTTCGACCGGGGAGTTGATTGATTGCATACATGTTGTAAAATCTATCTACTTGCTGGCTATTCAAAAGTAATCTTCACCCCCGCATTCACCACAAAACCATCCATCGGTGCATAAATTTCCTTAAACAAAGGGTTGTTGGGAAAACCGGAATAAATGGCTCCATAGCGGGTTTGCCGGGCGTCCAAAAAGTTTTCAAAGTTGAGAAAAAACGTGTACTTATCCCAGCTTTTTTCGCCCATGAACCCACAAATCCAATAGGCCCGACTGCGTGTATCCTCGACACTCAGGCGTTGGGGGCTAAAATAATAGGCTTCCAGACCAAAACGCCACTGGTCTTCCAATTCATACATCAGCACCGTATTGATGCGGTGTTTGGGCGTTAGGGGCAATTGGACTGAAGTGCCGCCATCTTTGCGTTTCGCGTCGGTCAAGGTATAGCCTACAAATAATTTCCAGGGCTCCTGGTAACTGAATTTAAAATTCGTTTCAATGCCCCGGGTGGTGTAATTGCCGTCCAGGTTGATGAAGTGATAGGGCGATCCCTTGGTTTGAGCCTCCAAAATCAGCGGATGGTTCAATTGGGTGTAAAAAAACAATTGGTTCCAACTGTACGTAATTTCCCCATCCAAAAAAGGCAATTCAAAACTGCCCTGGTAATTGAAGTCGAAATTGACCCCAAAAGAACGTTCCAGCCGGAGGGCATCTGCATCCGGCAAGGCAATCCCTCGGTAGGCCAGGGCTTCACTTTCTTCCGTAAATAAAGTAGGCGCTTTGTAGCCTAAGCCGATATTGATCCGAGCTGAAAATTCTTTGGTCATTTTGTACAAAACGGCCAGTCGTGGCAATACTGCTGCGCCGTACTTTTGGATCAAATCCGTGCGCAAGCCCGCTTCCAGGGTGTACTGCTCGGTAGGGTTCCAGGTGTACTGGGCAAAGGCGCCAAAATTGCGCAGGTCATAGTTGCGCGGCGGGAGGGGATTGCGGCGGGTTTGTAGGGTACCCTCTTCAAAATGTTCAGTTTGGTAGTTGATCCCGGCGATCAGTTCCCGATTATTGTCAGGTCGTAGGCGAGCGTGCAATTCTGAGAAAGAGTTCAACTGGGCACCATCAAAACGATATTGAGATTGAGTTAAATCCCGATTAAAGCGCCCGATGCTGTTGCGCAAACTAAATTGCAGGCGTTTGTTGAATTTGTGGTCGATTTGCAATTGGGTCGCAAAACGATTGCTTTTGTTCTGTTCAAAATAGCCCCATTGCGCCAACCCGCGAATGTATTTCATGTCGCCACCCAAGCGGTTTTCCACACTGTAATTGAATCCAGCCTGTATGGTGGTGTTTTCCTGAAAATAAAACCAAAAGCGGGGATTGATGCTCAAACGATTGAAACGGGGAATGGCGGAAAAACCTACGTTCCCAGGGTCGTAGGAGGAGCCAGAGTTACGCGAAGCCAGAAGGGTGAAGCCCACATCATCATCGAGTTTGCGGCTGGTAAAGGCACTGAGGTCAAGGCCACCTGCCGAACTCACATTGGCCAAAAGGCGGGTGAGGGGTTTTTCTTCGGGTTGGCGGGTGATGAAATTGACCAAGCCGGCGATCGCTCCGCCACCGTAAAGCGTGGAAGCCGAGCCTTTGATGACTTCTACCTGTTTGAGATCCAGGGGCAGAATTTGCAGCAGGCCCAAGCCGCTGGACAAACCCGAGTACATCGGTAGTCCATCGCGCAGCAACTGGGTGTAACGCCCGTCCAAACCTTGAATCCGAATGGAGGCATTGGCTGAAGTTGCTGAGGTTTGTTGGGTTTGAATACCCGTACTTTCATTGAGCAACATGCGGACGTCGCCGGGTTTCATGTTGATTTTTTCTTCCAATTCTTCCAGGGTAATGACCTCTACCCTACTCGGAATCCGCGCAATCGCTCTGCTGCTGCGGGTACTGCGAATGACTACTTCTTCCAGTTCTTCCTCTACTTCGAAAAGAGAAAAGATGATTTGTACATTTTTAGCCAAGGGGAAAGTCGCACTGCGTTGCTGCGTACGGTAGCCCAGATGGCGGCATTGCAGAATCTGGTCTCCAGCTGGAACATCCTTCAAAATGAGCAAACCCGCCGAATCAGTCTGCCCCCCAATGTTGAACCCTTCAACCAAAATGGCCGCACCCGACAAGGGCTCCTGCGTGAGGGCATCGCGAACTTTGATGCTTACGGTTTTTTGGGCAAAAAGGGAAATAGCGGGGAGGATCAGTAAGGCACAAAGCAGTTTTCTCATTCAAAGGCTGTTTCGATGGGAAATAATGAACAAAATTAGCTAAAATGAGCACACGATATCTAAACTTAGAAATAAAAACACCCTACTCGCGTTCAAAACTTAGACCGACCTAAACTTTGACCCAATGCACAAAACTTTTACACTCCTTGGATTGTGCCTTTGTAGCTTGTTTTTGAATGCACAAACGCCAAGCCACGTACCCGGCGAAATCCTTTTACAACTCCAGCCCAATAGCGATGCTACCCTGTGGGCTCAAAACAAACTGGAGAAAAAAACGCAATCTGCCTACTCCTGCATCCAGGCATTTGTCCCTGTGGCCTCAGCCCTCAACATTTGGAAAATACAATTTGATCCGAATTGTATGGATGAAACCCAATTGCTGAACCTGTTGCGTCAGGACCCTGCCGTCGCGTTGGCTCAGTTCAACCACTATGTCGAACTACGCGGCACCACTCCGAATGACCCACTCTTTCCTCAGCAATGGCAGTGGTACAATCAGGGGCAAAATGGGGGTAATCGAGGTTTGGATATTGGTTTGCTGCAAGCATGGGACACGACTACTGGCGGAGTAACTGCTCGCGGAGATAGTATCGTTGTGGCAATCATTGACACTGGGACTGATACCGACCATGAGGACTTACGCCCAAACCTATGGCGAAATACTAAGGAGATTCCCAACAATAGAATCGATGACGATGGCAATGGTTACATTGACGATTATCGGGGTTGGAATAGTTTGCGATTCAATGGGGATGTCAATGAAACCGATGCCGGGGGACATGGAACCGGAGTGGCAGGGATTGTGGGTGCAAAAGGTAATAATGGTATTGGTGGAGTTGGGGTGAATTGGGATGTAAAATTGATGACAATCGTTTGGGGAGATAGAAGTGGCAATGAAGAGGTTATTCTCCGCAGTTTCAACTACGCTTACACTCAACGCAAGCTATACAATGAGACAGGGGGTGAAAAGGGAGCCTATGTTGTAGCCATCAATGCTTCCTGGGGTGTTCCTGGCTTGCGTTCTTCAGACTATCCAATTTGGTGCCCATTTTTTGACAGCCTAGGGAAACAAGGTATTCTAACCATTAATTCAGCTGGAAAACGATTAGAAAACACCGAAGAATTTGGAGACATGCCTTCAGGCTGTCCAAGTGATTATTTGATTGTGGTTACCAATATTGACAACCGTGGAAAGCTTCGACAAGCTTATGGCCCCAACACCGTGGATTTAGCTGCTCCGGCGCAAGGTATCTTAAGTACAAGTCTGCGTGAAGGTTTTCGGGAGTTTTCCGGTGGCACCTCCTTTGCAGCCCCCCAAGTAGCTGGAGCAATCGCCCTTTTGTATTCCTCGCCCTGCGTCCAATTGGCTGATTTAGCCCGGCGATCTCCCGCCGAAGCCGCCCTGCTGGCCCGACGACTGATCTTGGATGGAGTAGAACCAATAGCTGATTTACAAGAAAAAGTAGTGACTGGCGGATATTTGCGGGCCGATAAAAGTTTACGTTTGCTTTCGGCTTATTGTTATGCGGAAGCGCAGAACAGTCCGCAACTGTTGGCCCACCCCAACCCTTTCCATGAACAATTGCTGGTGCCCATTCGGACCACTCAGGCCATTGAAAATGCGACACTGGAGGTGTTCAACCTACAAGGGCAGCGCATGTACAGCCAAGTAGTCAATATTCCGGCGGATTTTCCCGGTTTGGTGGAAATTGATGCGAATAGTTGGCCCCAAGGGATGTACATCTTGCATTTGCGCTGGGGAGGAAAGGAAATGGTGGTACAAAAGGTAGTGAAGATGTAATCGAGAGACAAAAAATTAAACTGTTCATCATCGGGCATTATTGCTGAGGTGATACCTTGAGTGCCTTAGGTTTCTTAGGTGGTGAGAAAAAACGATTCTTTCACCACCTAAGAAACCTAAGGCGCTCAAGGTATCACCTCAGGGAAGCCAGTATTTTACTGCTGTAATTCCTCCACGACCTTGCGCACCTTCGCAGTGTACGCACTCAAATAGGCAGGAATCCGGCTATCATCCGTGTCGATGCGCCAAACCCGCGGAGCACTTTTACCAACCTGGATTTCCAAATAGAACCCACCTTGATCCGCACAATCAGGGCAGCCTAAAGTTTCCCCTTCTTCCTTGTACAATTCTGCGGGAAATTCTGCTAACAATTTGGTTGCCAGCTCAATGTCTGCTTTAGACAATGATTTGTCTTCAAACTCCATACCGGGCTCTGGGTAACCCCGATCTACCTTGTCCGCAAACAAGCCGCTTGTTTTCAGTTTAAAAGTGTGGGTACAATTGCCTAGGCAGCGCCCGTAAAAAGTGCCAAATACAAAGTGGTCCACATCACCCAATCCCTCCAGCGCTGAGGCTGGGGTAGACAAATCATCATCATTCTGTTGGGAACAAGAAAAAGCACCCAGTAAAAGGCAAAGGATGCTCAACAAGCTCAATTTTTTCATGTCGGATTTTTTTCTTGTTAGACGTGTATATATGGATCAAAGGGTTGGTAAAAATTAAAACTTTAATCGCAAAGCCCCAATCGACAATCCCGCAGCGGTACCAATGAGCAGTACATCCTTACCCGCTTTCAATTTATTTCGCACATACAACTCATACAATCCCAATGGAATAGAAGCAGAAACACAATTGCCATAAGCGCCAAGTGTGTTCACTACCTGACCTTCGCTCAAGCCATAACGCTGCATAAAATATTCGTTGCCAAATTTGCTAGCTTGGTGGGGTACGATGTAATCATAGTGCTGAATGGACTGAGCCATCTGTTGCTCCAATTTCACCAAAAAATCATCCAAGTAACGCAAGGTCATCGTAATCAACTGACGGCCATTCATTTGGAAAAAGAAAGAATCAGGATCCGTGTCCGGTTCCGATCCCCGCCGCTTACTCCCTCCGGTTGGAACGATGGCCAATTGGGCCCCGGCGGATTGGTTGATGAAATAAGCTGGAGCTGGAAGGTAACCCATTTCCTCATTGGCTTCCAGAATAACCGCTACTGCTGCATCTCCAAACAAGGTATAGGTTTTGGCATCGGCAGGATTGAGTGCCCTTGAGGGTAGTTCAGCAGAGACAATCGCTACTCGTTTCACACCCCGATGTTGGAGATAAAGATGGGCAATATCCAGCGCGTGCAAAAAACTCAAACAAGTGGCATCCACGTCAAAACAGGGAAAGTCTGCACTGCTCTGATCCAATGCTTGTTTGATCAAACAGGCATTGTGTGGAATGGGGTGATCAAAGGAAGCGCCTGCATAAAGCAATAAATCCAGCTCCGCACAGGTCATTTCAGCTTCATCCAGTGCCTGTTGGAGTGCTGCTGCCGCAATTGAGGTGATGTTGTCCGCAGGATTGGCCCAATGGCGGGACTGTACTCCGGTATTTTTTTCGGCCCAGCCTTGAGCTAGTCCGATTTGTGTTTCCAAATCTTGAGATGAAATGGCTGAGCCGGGGAGAATGCGTGAACAGGCTTTTAGGTGTATTTTCATTTGCGGTTTATTTTTTGCCTAGCGCGTTGTTTTGCCACGAAGGCACAAAGACCCTAAGCAACGGCATTCTTAGTGTCTTTGTGTTTGTGGAGCAGGACAATATTCCGCAATATTTTTTAAATAGGCGCTACAGTTCGCAGTAAATCAAGTCTTCCGTTAGGTTGCTACAAGGATAACGCCAGGTAATGTTTTCGCCTTCAATCAAATCATCGGCATGTTCCGGGCCCCAGGTGCCCGCGGGATAACCATATATTTTGATGTCGGGATTAGATTCCCAGGCTTTTAAAATCGGGTCGACAAATTCCCAAGCTGCTTCCACAGCGTCACCCCGGGCATAAAGGGTGGCATCGCCCTGAATGCAGTCGAGCAACAAACGCTCATACGCCTCAGGAATGTAGGCATCGGTAAGGTCGCTGTAATGGAAATCCATGTTGACATCGGTGGCCTGTAAACCAGCCCCGGGGATTTTCATGGCAAATTTGAGCAGAATCCCTTCGTTGGGTTGGATCCGAATGACCAGAATGTTCTCGGTATTGGGCAAACCATTGCCTTTGTTGAACAAGTGATGTGGCGTAGGTTTGAAGTGGATCACAATTTCGGTCACCCGGGTAGGCAAGCGTTTGCCCGTACGGATGTAAAAAGGTACGCCCGACCAGCGCCAATTGTCGATGAAAAACTTCATGGCAAAGTAGGTCTCGGTGCGGGAATCGGTAGCCACCCCCTCTTCGTCGCGGTAACCTGGCACCAATTCCTCGTTGATGTGCGATCCGGTATACTGACCCCGGATGACATTTTTCAGGATGTCTTTTTCCGACAAAGGCCGCAGCGATTGGAACAATTTCATCCGTTCATTGCGGATGCTGGCTTCTGAAGCTTGTACAGGAGGCTCCATGGCCACGAGGGCAACCAGTTGCAAGAGGTGGTTTTGCACCATATCGCGCATGGCCCCGGAACCATCGTAATACCCGCCACGTTTTTCCACACCTACGGTTTCGGCGGCGGTTACTTCAATGTGGTGGATGTAGTTGCGGTTCCAGATGGGTTCAAAAATGCTGTTGCCGAACCGGGTAATCAGCAAATTTTGCACCGTTTCTTTACCCAAATAATGGTCAATGCGGTACAACTGTGACTCATTGAAGTATTGCAGCAACTTGTGATTGAGGTCCAGTGCCGTTTCCAGGTTGTAGCCAAAGGGCTTTTCGATGATCAAACGTTTCCAACCATCCTCTTCGCCATTTAAGCCCACTTCCGCCAAACTGCGTGGAATGACTTCGTACAAACTAGGTGGGGTGGAGAGGTAAAAAATATAGTTGTCATCGGTATTGCATTCCGCATTGATCTGCTGCAAACGTTCCTTGAAGGCAGGGTAATCTTCGGGCTTGTTGGTTTGCATCGCGTGGTAAAAAATGCGCTTGGCAAACTTGGCCCGGTCGCCATTACCTCCTACGTCTTTAAGGTGTTCGTTTTCAAAAACGACTTTTTCGCGGTAAGCATCGTCGGAAAAAGCCGAGCGGCTTACCCCTACCACCGCAAAGTTTTCGGGTAAAAAACCACGACAATGTAAATTGAATACCGCTGGAATGAGTTTTCTTTCGGTCAAATCGCCAGAGGCACCGAAAATCACCAGAATATGATTATCCGTTTTTTTCATGTCAATTCGCTTGGGTGAAACACGGGTTAAAACTGCGTCAAAGATATAGTGTAAGCAGCAAATATTTTGAGCCAACATCTTTGGCCTTGAGATTGTTTCTCCATTTTTAGGGACAAAGTCGTATCTTACCCGCCTAAAATTACACTACATTTTATGTCACAGCAATTCGACTTCGGCATGGTTGGCCTGGGAGTAATGGGCCGCAACTTCATCCTCAACGTAACCGATCATGGGTTTTCGGCCATTGGCCTCGATACCGATTTGGCCAAAGCCAATGCCCTTGAAGAGGAAGGTGCTGGAAAAACCGTAAAAGGAACCACTGCCAAAGAGGAATTCATCAGTGCCCTAAAAAAGCCCCGCAAAATCATGTTGCTGGTTCCGGCAGGGAATCCCGTTGATGCGGTCATTGATAGTTTGTTGCCCCTATTGGAGAAGGGCGATCTAATCATTGATGGCGGCAACTCGTTTTTCGCCGACACCAATCGCCGGGAGACTTACCTGAGCGCCAAAGGCATTCATTTTATGGGCATCGGCGTATCCGGAGGTTCTCATGGTGCCCGTTTTGGCCCCAGCATCATGCCCGGTGGCGACGCGGAAGCATATGAGATGGTTAAGCCAATTTTGGAAGCTGTTTCTGCTAAAGTGAATGGCGATCCTTGTGTAGCTTACCTCGGGGCAGGTTCTTCCGGTAATTACGTCAAAATGGTGCACAATGGCATCGAATATGGCCTGATGCAACTCATTTCGGAGGCTTATGACGTACTGAAACGTGGCGTAGGTTTGAGCAATGATGTCTTACACGAACTTTTTTCAGGCTGGAATGCCGGGCGTTTGCAATCTTTTTTGATCGAAATTACGGCCCATATCTTTTCGGTAAATGATACCTTGACCGACCAGAAATTGGTCGACATGATCCTCGATCAAGCCAAACAAAAGGGCACTGGCAAATGGACTTCCCAAAACGCCATGGATCTCGGCATCCCGGTACCAACCATTGATATGGCCGTGACCCTGCGCGAGCTCTCCGCCTTGAAACCGGAAAGAGTAGCTGCGGAAAAAATTTACGGCCCTGCTCAGGCAATCAACGAAGATGCCGTTACACTGGCTGCTGCGGTTGAACAGGCTTTGTACTTCAGCTTCATTGCCACCTATGCGCAAGGCATGGCACAATTGACTGATGCTTCCAATGAATACAAATATGGCCTAAATCTGGAAACTGTGGCCCGCATTTGGAGAGGTGGTTGTATCATTCGGGCTGCCATGTTGGAGCACTTCCGCCAGGCTTATCAGAACAATCCAGCGCTGCCCAATTTGTTGCTTGACCCCGCACTCGCAAGCACCTTGCAGGTAGCCCAGGAAGGCATCCGCAAAGTAGTAGCCGCCGCTGTAAGCAGTGGCATTCCAGTGCCCGCTATGTCAGCGAGCTTGGCTTATTTTGATGCTTATCGCAGTGCCCGTTTGCCACTGAATTTAGTGCAGGCGCAACGCGACTTTTTTGGTTCTCACACTTACGAACGTACCGACCGGACGGGCATTTTCCACACCGACTGGGCTGAATAATCTCTTTGCCATGATCGAAATTGCATCTAATCAAGACATTCCAGCCTTGGTAGCACTGATCAATAGTGCCTACCGAGGTGAAGGCTCTAAACAGGGTTGGACTACGGAAGCAGACCTCATCCAGGGACTGCGCACTGATGAAGACAACCTCGCGGAGGTCATCAACGATCCCGCTACTACTTTTTTGAAATACACTAACGAAGAGGGCCAAATAATCGGCTGTATCCGTTTGCAACAACAGCAGGACCGCCTTTACCTGGGTATGCTGACGGTATCGCCAGCTTTACAAGCACAGGGATTGGGAAAAAAGATGTTGAAAGCCGCCGACGAATTGGCTTTGGCCAAAAACTATCGCGCCATTTTTATGACCGTGTTTTCCGTAAGGCCCGAATTGATCGCCTGGTACGAGCGGCATGGTTATCAAAAAACGGGAAAGGTGATCCCGTTTGAGCACAATGAAAAATTTGAAATTGTGGCGCAGAAATTGGAGTTTTTGGAGTTGGAGAAATTGATCGGGTAAGGGTTATAGCTTGTTTAAGTTTTTGGGGCCCAGGCAAAAGTGAGCCGTTTGCAGCCGACCAAAAACTTAAACAAACGTGCAGGCCTATTCTTCTTCACTGCTCAAATGGGGAATGTTGCCTTCTGCAATTTCGGCTGCTACTTCCTTTACTTTTTCGAGGGTGACACTCAACAATTCGGATGTTTGCTCTTCGGAAAAATCCTTTAGGAGAAGCTGTGCGATAGCAAATTTCAGTCCTTTTTCTTCGCCAAGTGCTTCGCCGATCTCGATGCCTTTAGCTTCGCCAATCTCGATGCCTTTGGCTTTACCAATCTCGATACCTTCGGCTTTACCAATTTTCAATAACTCAGTTTTGATCGCTTCCTGGATGCCCATTGGTTTATTCATTTGAATCAATGAATCAATTTCCTCCTCAAATTTACTGGAAAATTCTGAATTTGTAAAGTTCACATAGTACCGAATAAAATCTAGTAATGCTGAAATTTTGGATTTTGTGTAGCCCTTGGCATATAAATTTTTCACCAATTCCCTTTTCAAATCAAGCAATTTAGTGTCTTTAGGCTTTCGCTTTAACCCCATCAATGCTGTTGCCATAACAATTGCAAAAGGGTTGTCAATTTTTTTCAACTCATCCAAAGTATGGTCAGCCAGAATGTAGACAGGAAACTCGTAGTGCCGAATTGTCCCTAGAAATTCTCGATGATACGATCGAAAATGTGTGGCCTTGTTAGGATGGGTGTAGATTGCCAAAGCAGTCAATGGCAATTTATAACGGTCGTCAATTCGATAGCCATATTCATACATGCGCCGATCAAAAAATTCATCTTCATATCCTTGTACTTCAATGTGAATCAGAAAATAGACTATCGAGCCATCTTTCAATTTGGCTTTGATCAATTTATCTGCATGCCTGCGATCCGTTTCACTTTCAGGGAAAATTTGTTGTAACTCTTTGTCTAAAAATTCAAAACCACTTTCAAAATCAATCAAATGTGCATACTCAGCGAAAAAAAATAAGATGAAGTCATCAATTAACTCTTCAATGATTGCCTTCCACAGTGTGTCTTTTCGTATCATTTGCTTTAGG
>JAIXOO010000404.1 GCA_027486765.1 Saprospiraceae bacterium | reverse complement strand
AATTTGTCACCAATTCCATCACCACACTTCCTCAATATGCCATTACTTGATACCATCCGCCAGCAGGTCGAAGCAGATTACGAGCATATTTTTAAACTCTTTTGCCACTACAACGAAAACCCCGAAATCGGGATGGACACCTTCAATACCTCCCAACGCCAGGCCGCAGAGCTCCGCGCTGCCGGTTGTGATGTGGTCCAGATGGTGCGCGAAACGGGCGTTGTGGCGGTCATGAAAAATGGCGAAGGCCCCACTTACCTGTTTCGCGCCGATTGTGATGCCTTGCCCCAACCTGACCTGCGCGGCGAAGCCTGGGCTTCCAAAATTCCCAATGTTGGGCATCAATGCGGGCACTCTTTGCATTCAGCCAATTTGATTGGGGTGGCCCGGGCAATGGCTAAATTGAAGTCGGAATGGGCGGGCACAATGGTCTTTGTGACCCAACCCGGTGAAGAATTTGACAATGGTGCCGATAAACTCATCAAAGCGGGTTTGTTCGATCATTTTCCATTGCCGAAAGCAGCTTTGGCCTACCATGTTTCGCCCACTTTGCCGGCTGGTACCATCGGAGTAGTGCGTGGACCAGCGATGGCTTTGGTCGAAATGCCAAAAATCATCGTCAAGGGGATTAGCGGCCACGGGGGCTATCCCCAAACGACCAAAGACGTGGTGGTACTGGCATCGAGTATTGTGGTACGTCTGCAAACCATCGTCAGCCGGGTGATGTCGCCTTTTGAGCCTACCGTAGTGTCGGTTTGTAGCATCCACGGGGGCTCGTCGCACAATATTTTGCCCGATCAGGTGGAATTGAAACTCACGGTGCGTTGCTTCAGTGTGGCCGTTTACGAGAAAATTATGGCCGAAATCAAACAGATTTGCGAGGGTGAGGCCATTGCCTCGGGGTTGCCGAAAGAGTTGTTCCCGGAAGTCATCGAGCGCGGTTTTTTCACCAAGCCCGTGATCAATGATGTGGCGTTGATGGATGAACTGCAATCCAGTTTTGAACAAACCCTGGGAAAAGAGATGGTGCGCCAAGAGCCTTGCTACACCTTCGGGGAAGATTTTTCAAGTTATGGTTTGGAAGGCAAAATTCCATTGGGCTTTGTTTGGCTTGGCTCGGTCAATCCGAATAAATTTGACGAAAACCTGCAAGCCAAACCTACGGAAACCTACCCGCCGCTGCATAGCTCGGTATTTAATCCGTATCCGCCTGGGACGATCCGTACCGGGGTTACGGCAATGACTGCGGCGCTGATTCAGTTGTTTAAAAATGGGTAGGGGGGTGAGGAATTCAAGTTTACTTCAAACTCCAAGCGTCAGCCTTGATTGGTCTCTTGCGCTCTTTGGGTAGTTTGATCCAATGAAACTTTAACTTCCAAATTTTCCATAATTGTGATAGTCCGCAAAATAGAACACAAACACTTTTCCATCCCGGCGGAAAGGAAAGAAGAGTTCATAATTGCCATCGTGGGCACTGAAGCGGTTTTTTGAATAACCTTCAGAAAAAACCTTATCCAGATAATCCCTTTCGGCTTGATTGGTTTTAAAGATGTAGTGCTTTTTGATGGGAGGAGTTGTATCGTTTGGGGTGTAATAGTAATCTTCAAACTGCAAGTAAAAACTAGAAGCGTTTATCGTGTCTTTTACGACCAAATGAATTTCTGGAAAATGTTCGTCCTTTTTGGCCAGTAAAGTCATTACTTCATCCATTTCCTTGAGCCAAGCTTCGTCAAAAGAATATTTAAGCAACTGCCCGATCTCTTTAGGGTGCTCTTGAATAAGTGTGGTGGCTGTTTTGACCAGCATATTTTCTTTTTTCCTAGAGCTCAAAAAATCACCGAGGTATAAAAGGGAAAAAAGCAGAGGGAAACTCAGCGCAAAGCCCCAAATCAATTTTTTTACCTGTGGACTATCACGTTCAGGGCCATCCCCATTGTGCTTTTCGGCAATTCTAGTTAAGTTGAACATCACGTTGATCATCAAAGCGCCAGCCAACAGTGCTAGAATCCCGACGATGCTCAAGTAGAAGGTTTCGGTCATGTTCTCCCGGAAAATCCTGAACCCAAATACTTCGATGGAGATAAACGCAAAAATCCAGTACATCAATAAAATGATGCTGAGAAGGCCAATGGTGTTGCTGAGTTTTACGAGTAGTTTGGGATGCATGTTCTGTGGTTTTGAAGTTTGTAATTTTGCACTAAGGCTCAAAAATACTATGTTAACGTGAGTTTTGAATTAGAACTGCCAGGAGGGCAGTTATCTGGGTAGAAATAATGGAATGTTTATGGTTCTAGGCTGCCCGGGGGGGCAGCTATCTTTGACAAAATCTTGTAGATAGCTGCCCCCCGGGCAGCCACAACAATATCCTGACTATCTTATTTCTACCAAGATAGCTGCCCTCCAGGCAGCAAAAATCACGTTATGGTATTAACCTCTAGTCAACAAAAAATAAAGGCCCAGAACTAGACCAACAATGGCAAGTAGTCCAATAAAGTGTGAGATATATCCATAATCATCTAGCTCCAAATAGGCTTTAATAGGCTTTGCACAAGCTCCAAATAACCATAATATGGAGGCTCCTGTATAGCCCAATATTTTCCCTAAAAGGTACCCAACTCCACGAAGGACCACCTCAACAAAAAATTCCAGTACAAATTCAATAAACAGCATACAGCAATTCTTTGTAGCAAAATAGCCTGTTTTTTAATGTGCTGCTTGGATAAATTACACTGTCTTCAAGTAGGTACATTTTGCCCTGTTCCCTCACCCTTCATTCCCGCTCTTTCACCCCCTCATTTCCGTCACTTCAGCCGCAAAGTCCCGCCAATCCTGCGGCCTGGCCTGTACTTTTTGCATCCTTTAGCCAACGAAATCATTCGATCATCCACCAAAGAAGGATCATGAAAAAGTACAAAATGCTGGCTGCAAGTTTACTCGTACTGGCCGTAGTAGGCTGGGGGAGGGCGCAGTCCAAACTCCTGTATCAAGTCTCTCTGAATTTCCCGGCTTTTGGCATGCCAGGCTATCGGCTCGGTGAAAATTTCCGCAACATGGGCCTCAGTGCGGGCATCACTTATCCGCTCAACCAAGCCGAAACCTCAGGATTGCGCCTGGATTTGGGACATTACCGCACCCGCGCCCAAGGCAGTAGTTTTTACCTGCAAAGCCAGTTCAGTTGTCACCCTCGCATTGGCAAACTAGAGGCTGGTTTTGACCTGGGGGTGGGTTACCAATTGAATCGGGGCTCGGGGCCGGGCCTGGTGCGGGATGCAGAAGGGCAATGGCAAATCCAAAAGAACCAAAAGGCGCTCTTTTTTGTACCCGCTGGCCTGCACCTAGGTTACCGGGTTAGCGAACATTGGCGGCCTTTTGTGCAGTATCAGGCACAGGCGCTGCTGGGCTACAACGAAGCCTTCCCCGTTTTTCCCATCCATTTGATCACCGTAGGGCAAACCTTCAAATTTTAATTCCCATGAAAATTGCACCCATTTTATTCATGCTGGTAATCGGGCTCCTGAGCGCCTGTGAAAGCACCGAACAAGCCATTGCACCGCAGCAAAACTGCGTAGCACCGGGCATCAATCCCACCCATCCTTTGGCGGGGCGTTTACAAATGTTGATCGACAGCTTTGTCGCCGAAGGTATCCCCGGAGCAGTGGTGGCCGTCAAAGATGCCCGTGGAGTTTGGGCTGGAGCCAGTGGTATGTCCAAACTGGAAGACCACACCCCCATGCAAACTTGCCAGGTTCAACATGCCTACAGTGTCAGCAAAACGTTTATCGCAGTTGCTGCCCTGCGCCTGGCTGAACGAGGTTTGTTGAAACTGGATGACCCGATTGCCACTTATTTGCCTACCGCCATTGCCAATCGCCTAACCCAGGCAAAGGGTGTCACGGTGCGGATGTTGCTCAATCAAACTTCGGGATATCGGGAGTTTCATGAGGATTTTATGCGGCTTTCGGACTTGCTCAATCGGCCTACCCGCCCCTGGTCGCGCGAAGAGTTGTTGGAGTACGTCATTGAAAAACCGCTGCTTTTCCAGCCGGGAACGGACTGGGCTTACGCCAATACTAATTATTTGCTCCTAACCTACGTACTGGAAAAAGCCAGCGGCAAAGACCACGCCGAGGTCATCAAAGCAGAAATCCTGGAGCCCTTGCAACTGAAAAATACCTATTACAAACTACAAAGTGGCTATCCCGGCAATCTAACTTTGCCGAACCATTACTGGGATCGTTATGCCAATGGGGTTTTGGAAAACTGTACCCAAACCAACCTCAACATTGCCGCTTATTCCGGGTATGGAGAGGACGGAGTCATTGCTTCACCGCTCGATTTGGTCACTTTTATGGATGCGCTGGCGAGCGGCAAATTGTTGAACGCACAATCCTGGAAGGAAATGACGAGCTGGGTACAAGGCAAACAATCGACTGAGCCGGATTACGGGCTGGGCTTGGTGTGGGTGAATTTTGGCGGTGGGCAGCCGGAGTTTGGGCACTACGGCGGTGGAATTGGCGGCCAATGCTCACTGATTTATTTGCCCCAACAAAAAATAACGGTGTTTACTTCCACCAATGTGGGGCGGGAAGGGGGAGGGCGTTTTGCTTTTTTGAGTAGTGTGCTGGTGAATAGGGTGCCGGAGGCTTTGGCAAAGTTGCCGTGATTATCATTATAGAGAATAAAAGCATAGTTGTATTTTTGCACCGAACGTACAGCTATGCTTTTATCCATTTCCTATCCTGACCGCAACCTTCGCTTGATAGCCATTCCATTGTGGGGATTCCTGTACCGCAACATTGGTGAGGTCGCTTCCTTTGGCCAATTGTTGAAGGACCCTCAGTACTATCTGGATTTGGGCGTAGCCATTTTGGTTACCTTTTTGATTTGGGAGCTCAACCGTTTTTTTATCCTTCGTTTTGACAAAAAATACTCCTGGGTAGATCAAGCCTTTTCACGCGCATTGATCCAGGGCGCCACCTGTTTTGGCCTCTCCAGCTTCATTGTTTTGATGGTTACTTTTGTGTACAACACCTACCTGGCGCAACGGCATCCGCTGTTCAACATCGAGATCGTTTTTATGACCGATATCCCCATGGCGGGTATGTTTTTATTGGTGATGCACTTGTTGTACACCGGGATGTGGTTGCGGGTTTATCATCAGCGAGTGGTAGAAGGTTTACAGGAGCGGATCAGCAGTTTGGAAAACGCAAGTGCGCTGAATGCAAACACGCCTACGAGCGGTAGGGCTTTGCGCAGTTTATTGGTCAATCAGGGTAAAGCTCAGGTACCTTTGAACCTGGAGGAAATTGCCTACCTCAGCGTGGCGGGAGATTTATGCGTGATTCGCAACCTGCAAGGACAATCCTTCACCATTGATCAAACTTTAGAGCAGTTGGAAGAAAATTTGCCCAGCAGCGAGTTTTTCCGACTCAACCGACAAATCATTGCCCATCGACAAGCTATTCGCAAGGTGGAAACTGAAGGTTCGGGGCGTTTGCTTTTGCAATTGAATCCGGCTTTTTCGGAGGAGGTGACAGTGAGTAGAAAAAAAGCAAACACCTTTAAGGACTGGATGATTGGCCAACGAGGTTAACAGTTTACCTGATAATCGGAACCAATTGGGCTCGATTTTTTATCGATCAGAAGAATTTTGCACATTTATCAATTTCCCACTGACGACCAACAACCTTTCCCCGTCGCTAGACGACATTTTTCCCTTTCAACCCGCACTCGGTCGCAATTGTTTAAACTTCAGGTAACTGACCCAATAAAGTTTCGTATTTTTCCGGCTTAGAGCTGGTTCACACGAGCTCTTAAATTTTAAAGTCCATTTTGCACGTGAACAACATTTGTTCGACTTTACTAACCTGCAATTTTTATGAAGTACATTTCTTCCCTGCTCTGTCTGGTATTTGTAAGCCTAGTAATGATTTCCTGTGGTGGAAAAAAAGAGGGTGCCCCGATGGCTGGTGCTGGCCCTGGTGGGAAACCTGGCGGCCCCGCTGGTCCTCCACCTCCCACTCCAGTCGATTACATGATCGTCAACTCACAAGTACTGGAAAACACATTATTCACTACGGGTAACCTTGTCCCCAACGAACAAGTTGACATTCGCCCCGAACGTTCTGGGCTCATGACCAAATTGCTCTTCAAAGAAGGTGCATTGGTACAAAAAGGTACCCTGTTGGCTGAATTGGATCGTGCGGAACTGGAAGCTCAGTTCGCCAAACTCAAGGTCAGCGAAGCCTACAACGAACGTGAACTCAAGCGTGCGAAAGACCTTTTGGCCATCGACGGGATTTCACAGGAAGATTATGACCGCCTTGGCCTTACCCTGGATCAAACCCGGGCGGACATGCGGATTACCCAGGTTGCCTTGGACAAAACCCGCATCCGGGCACCGTTCAGTGGTAAATTGGGTTTGCGTCAATTGAGTGAAGGGGCCTATGTGTCTCCCAACGATATATTGGTGGGTTTGCAACAAACCAACCCCATCAAACTGGAATTTGAAGTTCCTGAACGCTTTTCCCGCGATTTGAAGCCAGGACAGCGCATTCGTTTCAATGTAGAGGGGATCACGGAAAATTTTAGTGCAGAAATTTATGCCCTGAGCAATCAGGTGAATTCTGCTTCCCGCACCCTCACTGCCCGGGCGCGTTGCGCTAACCCCAACGGCACCTTGAAGCCGGGTAACTTTGCCAAAGTACAACTGATCACCAGCCAGAATAAGGCCGCATTTTTGGTGCCTACCGATGCGGTTATTCCCATTTTGAATGGCCAACAAGTGTTGGTGATCAAAGGGGGCGTCGTAAAAATGCAGACTGTCTTGGCAGGTCAACGCCTGGAATCCGCAATAGCAATATTGGACGGCTTGGCACCTGGCGATACGGTGATCCTTTCGGGCTTATTGGCCCTCAAAGAAGGAATGCCTGTGATTCCAACCAAATTGCTTGAATCTCCAAATCAGAATGGCCTATGAATATGTCTTCTTTGAGCATCGACCGGCCAGTAATGGCTACGGTGATCTCCATAGTGATTGTTCTTTTTGGTTACATTGGTTTTCGTTCACTGGGCTTGCGTGAGTACCCCAGTGTGGACCCTCCGGTGGTGTCGGTGCAGACCAATTATACCGGGGCAGCAGCGGATGTAATTGAATCACAAATTACCGAACCACTGGAAGAGAGCATCAACGGGATTGCGGGGATTCGTTCCCTGTCCAGTACCTGTTCGGACGGCCGAAGCAGCATTCGGGTAGAGTTTGAACTAGGTATTGACCTGGAAGCCGCTGCCAATGACGTGCGCGAAAAAGTGTCTCAGGCACAGCGTAACTTGCCTCTGGATGCCGACCCGCCAGTTGTTTCCAAATCCGACGCCAACTCCAACCCCATTATGTCCATCACTGTACAAAGCAATCGCCGCAACCTGATGGGGCTGAGCGAGTTTGCCAATAATGTGATGAAGGAGCGTTTGCAAACCATTCCTGGCGTGTCCAATATTCGGATTTGGGGGGAAAAGCGGTATGCGATTCGCATTAAAATGGACCCAACGCTGCTGTCGGCATACCAGCTCACACCAGTAGATGTGCGCGATGCCTTGCGGACCCAGAACATCGAGTTGCCATCAGGTCGGGTGGAAGGTTACCGCACTGAGTTGACGCTGCGTACCGAAGGAAAACTTTCCACTCCCGAAGAATTTTCCAATATCGTTCTACGCGACAACGGCTCGGGTACGATCTTGTTGAGTGATGTAGCCACTGTGGATCTGGAGCCTCAAAACAAAAGATCTATCCTTCGTGGCAACAACATCATACCCATGGTAGGGGTGGCCATTACGCCGCTACCGGGTGCCAATTACATCGAGATCGCTGACCGGGTGTACGATCGGGTCGCCGAAATTAAAAAGAATATACCAGAAGACATCACCCTGGATTATGCCTTTGATGGTACGATCAGTATCCGCAAAGCGATCAAGGAGGTGGAAGAAACCCTTTTGCTGGCTTTTGGCCTGGTGGTATTGGTTATCTTTGTGTTTCTGCGCAACTGGCGGACTACGCTCATTCCGGTTATCGCCATCCCGATTTCATTGCTTGGTGCCTTCTTCATCATGTACGTGTTCAATTTTTCCATCAATATCCTGACTCTGCTCGGGATTGTACTGGCTACGGGGTTGGTGGTAGATGACGCCATTGTGGTGATGGAAAACATCTTCCGACGGATTGAAGAGGGACAGAAACCCTACGAAGCGGCGCACGAAGGTTCTAAAGAAATTTACTTCGCCATCATTTCTACTTCGATCACCCTGATCATTGTATTCTTACCGATTGTGTTTTTGCAAGGTTTGACCGGGCGTTTGTTTCGTGAGTTTGGGATCACGGTAGCGGGATCCATCCTCATTTCGATGATTGTTTCGCTCACCTTGACGCCGATGATGAGTGCCCGTTTTTTGAAACAACAAAAACACGGGTACATCTACAACCTAACCGAAGGTTTTTTCACCGGGATGACGAATTTGTACAACCGAACGCTCAAAGGCTTCATGAAGGTGAGGGGGATAGCCTGGATTATCACCATTTTGGCTGGCTTTGGTATCTATGCCTTGCTGCAAAAAATTCCGACCGAGTTGGCGCCAATGGAAGATAAAAGTAGTTTACGGGTTCAAATGACGGCACCAGAGGGTACTTCTTATGAGATTATGGATCGCTACATGTTGGAAGTGCTCAAAATGGTGGATACCCTGCCAGAGAAACGGGCGTTGATTGCGGTTACTGCTCCTGGCTTTAGTGGTTCTGGGGCTGTAAACTCTGCATTTATCAACATTATCCTCAAGCAACCTGAAGAACGTACGCGTACGCAGGATGAATTGGCCAAATCCCTGTTTCCAAAAATTGCCCAGCTGAACTACGCTCGTTCCATTATTACTCAGGAACAGACCATCGCAACGGATCGCCGGGCGGGTGGTTTACCGGTACAGTTTGTGGTTCAAGCGCCGAATTTTGATGACTTGAAGGAAAAAATGCCGCTTTTTATGGAAGAAGCTGCAAAGCAGCCTGAATTTGCGGTAACCGATCTGGACTTAAAGTTCAACAAACCTGAACTACGCCTGGAAATTGACCGCCAACGTGCACGTAAATTGCAACTCAATGTACGGGATGTAGCGGAAACACTCCAATTGTACTACGCTGGTCAGCGCTATGGCTATTTCATCAAAGACAGCAAGCAATACGAGGTCATTGGTGAAGCAGACCGCATTTATCGGGATGATCCTCGGGACTTGGCCTCCTTATATGTTCGGAATAAACCAGGTGAATTGATCCCGATCAGTAACGTTGTACGGATCATCGAGCAATCCAGTCCACCTCAGCTCTACCGCTATGACCGTTACCTGTCGGCTACCGTTTCTGCGGGTTTGAACCCTGGATTCACGATTGGCCAGGGGATCGAAGCAATGGAAAGGGTTAAGGCAAAAGTTCTGAATGAGTCCTTCCAAACGGCATTAACCGGTACTTCCAAGGACTTTAAAGAAAGTTCAGGAGGGATCATGTTTGCCTTCATCCTGGCGTTGGCATTGGTTTACCTTACTCTTGCGGCCCAATTTGAAAGTTTTTTTGATCCATTGATCATCATGGTTACGGTGCCCCTGGCGCTGGTTGGGGCTTTGTTGACGCTGTGGTGGTTCAACCATACGCTCAATATTTTTAGCGAAATTGGAATCATCGTTTTGATCGGTATTGTAACCAAAAACGGGATTTTGATCGTAGAGTTTGCCAATCAAAAGATGGAGGAAGGTATGAACGCCTACGAGGCAGCTGTTGAGTCGGCGACCCTGCGTTTGCGCCCCATCCTGATGACCAGTATTGCCACCATCCTGGGGGTTGTGCCGATTGCATTGGCCTTGGGTGCTGCTTCAACGAGCCGCATCCCGATGGGCGTTGCAATCATCGGTGGCCTGAGTTTCTCTTTGATCCTCACCCTCTACGTGATTCCAGCCATTTACACCTTTTTCAACCGACAAAAAGTAGTGAAGCATGAAGCGATCGCAGTTGCTGAATAATATTATCTGTTTATCACTAATCCTATTTGCTGTTTCATTCTCTTACGCGCAGTCTCCTTTGCTGCGCGTAGAGGATGCAGTAAAAGTGGGGCTGGAGAAAAACTTCAACATCCAGATCTTGCGGCAGCAAGAACAAATTGCTATAAACAGCAATACTCCGGCTCGGGCGGGAATGACCCCAACGGTCAATTCAACCGCGAGTGCTTCCTATGCCATCAACAATACCCAGCAAAATTTCTTCAACGGAGAAACAAGGGGGGCTCCTAATGCAGGTACTTTTAATACCCGGGTGGCAGTAGAAGCGCTATGGACCCTTTACGACGGCTGGCGCATGTACGCTATACGCGATCGTTTAACAGCGTTTGAGCAACAGAGTCGCGCATTGACTACGGCCCAAATGCAGGCATTGGCGGCAAACATCACGCTGTCCTATTACAACATTGTTCAGCTGGAGCGGACTACTGAAAATCTGCGCTATGCGGTACGCCTGGATCGCGACTTGCTCAATCTGGTGCAGGCTAAAAAGACCATTGGTAGTGCTACCGGGCTGGAATTGTTGCAGTCACGTTCACGCTTGACTTCAGATAGTGCCCGCCTGGTGCAACAAGAAGCGGATATTCGACGGCTTTATATGTCCTTTAATCAATTGTTGAACCGTCCGGTTGATGAGCGCTTTCGGGTAGATACCACGCTGGCTTCACAACTGGTGATTGGTGTGGATGAGCTGGTGCAAAATGCCAAGCAGAGCCATCCAGACATTATTTTGAGTAAGCTGGATCAACAAATTGCCTCGCTGAACACTCGGGAAATCAAAGGAACCTTCAAACCAGAACTTGACCTGACGGCCAACCTGAACTATTCTTACCAGCGCAACGCAGTAGGATTGATCCTTTCCAACCGCAACCTTGGCCCGGTGGTGGGCCTCACGGCACGTTACCCAATCTACGATGGGCATTTGCGCAAGCAAAATTTGGCCAATGCTAAAATTGTAGAGGAAAGTGTCAAATTGCGGCAGGACGAGATCTTGTATACCCTTGAAGCACAAATCCGTACCCGTTACGCGGATTATCAATCGCTCAGACAGTTGCGCGACTTAGAAGATGCCAACCTGCGCGTGACCGTAGATCAGGCCAATCTGGCTCGTGAGTTATATCGCCTCGGGAAAATTACCAACTTTGAGGTGCGGGAATCTACCCTTTTGGAGGTTCAAGCGCGCGATAGAGCCATTCAGGCTGGTTTTCGCCTCAAACAAGCGGAGATTGAGCTGTTGGATTTGGCGGGGATGAAAATGTTTCAGTGAAGTTGAGTGAGGTTGAGTAGGTTGAGGAAGGTTTAGGCTACCGCGAGCGATTTTGACAGAGTCCTTGTCTAAGTTGCTCGCGGTAGCCTAAACCTTCCTCAACTTCCCTAAACCTCCTCTACCAACAAAAAAGGCGCTCGGAGATCCATCTCCCAGCGCCTTTTCTTTTATTGAACAACAGCAAAAGCTTCCCCTTAGGCCCGCTCCCGATAGTTTTCGTCGTACAGTTTTTGCAATTTTTTACGGGCGAAGAAAATCCGGCTTTTGATGGTACCCAGGGGTGAGCCCAGTTCCTCCGCAATCTCTTCATACTTAAACCCATCGTAAGCCATCAAAAATGGCTCGCGAAAATCGGTAGGCAGAGTGTCTACCAGGCGCATCAGTTCTCCAAAAGACACATCGTGTTCGCCGTCGTTGCTCACTTTTTCTTCCCCGGAATTGAGGTAGAAATTGTTGGGGGTCTGGTCTACGATCATGTTGCGGCGTACTTTTTTGCGGTAATTGTTGATAAAAATGTTCCGCATGATGGTAACCGCCCAGGCTTTGAAGTTGGTGCCTTGGTTGTATTTATCTGCATTGGTGATGATCCTTACCGCAGTGTCCTGATAAAGATCGTCAGCGTCGTTATAGTTACCGGTCAATTTGAGTGAAAAGGCGCGCAATGAATTGCTCACCTTGTCAAGTTGCTCGTAGATCGGATTTTGAATCGCGTAAAGCATGGTCCGGTGATTTATTTGGGTTACAGTATTGTAATAATTTTTTACAAAAATAAAGAATGTTGAGGATTTGTGCAATTATTTTTATCTATTTAGATTCATTTTTAATAAAAAAAGTCGCAACGCGACAATTTTTTCCAAAAATAAGGGATTTTGTTAAAAAAATTAACACCCATAAAACAATGAGCGCTTAAATTTGTATTCAAGTTATAAGATTTGAACCACTAATTGAAGAAGACGAACGGATTGGATTCGTCGTTCAACTGCTCAATTTATTACGGAGGACTTTTTTGTTTTTTCTTTCGCCTTTATTTTGGATGATTAATTTGGATGGAATGGAACCAATGGTTGATTTTACTTATTTGGACAAAAACATTCGGTTTTTGCGCAAGCAGATGAATTTGAGTCAGGAAGAGCTTGGGTTGAGAATCGGATTAAATCGGGGCAACATTGCTTCGTACGAAAATGGCACTGCCGAACCAAAGGTGTGCAACCTGCTGAGGTTGTCCCGCTTGTTCGGCGTCTCGATCTGTGACTTGGCACAACGCGACTTGAGTGGCGACGAAGCGCCTTGCACCAAGAGCAATGGTCAGGCCCAAAACGGGCACTTGGTTGAACCTCAGAACCCCGAGGTGTTGAACATCATTCACGGCAATGCCCAACGCAAATTGCAGATGATGGAGGGCTTGGTGACCTGCAGCCGTTTGAAGCTGGAACAAGTCCACACCCAAATCCCCCCTGAACTACAACTGATCATTGTCAACTTCGAAGAATTGTATCGTACTGCCCGTTCCCTCATGGATGAACACCTTTCACTGCTCAAAAGTCTCAATTGTAAAGATTCTTCTGAAAGCGAGTGACTTTAACAGATCAGTAGTTGCGCTGCATTAGAAATTAGAATATATTGCAATGTTTTATTTATACTACAATCCCATAGTCCCATGAAAAAATTCTCCTTTCTTCGGGTACTGCTATTTGTAATCACGCTATTGACAGCAACACAAAAGTTGCAAGCCGCACACTTTGCTAACTTATCACTGGCCGAAGCCAAAGCCAGAGCAGCCCAATTACAACGCCCATTGTTGATCCACTTTGCCGCCAACTGGTGTCTGCCCTGCCAATGGATGGACAAAAACACTTTTGTTGATCCAGCAGTGTCGACATATCTAGACAATCAATACCTGGCAGTGAGAATTGACGTAGATGAGGTGCAAGGCTACGCCGATAAGGAAGCTTGTGGGGTAAAATACTTGCCCTCTTTGCTGATTTTTAATGCTTCAGGAATCGTAGTGTACCGCTACGAACAAACGCTCGATGCAGCACAAATGCTGGAAGTCTTGCACAAATACAACACTCCCGCCAACCGAATTGCCCCGCGTACCACTTACACAGTGCCCGTGGTGAAAATAAATAACCCTAGCAACACCGGTGCGGAAATCGAGCAAAGTGAAATAGTCCCTATTTCTACCGGTGTGGAAGATGATCCTGCACATTTGGATGCTCAGCGCCTGCCAGTTGGCCAAACTACTGCAACTCCGGCTCTGCCAAGCTCCCGCAAAATGGGGGTACAGGTAGGAGTGTACAGCAGTTATGAAAATGCAATCCGGCAGGTACATCACTTTGAGGAAAAATTTTATAAAACTGTCCAGATCTCGGCTCAAACCCAAAATGGGCAAACCTACTATCACCTCATTGCCGGCCCTTTTGAGACCCCTGCGCAAATGCAAACTTACCTCAATGCCCTGCAACGCGATGGGCTTAAAGGTTTAATTGTCACCTTGTAATGTGTTAATTTGCTCATTTGCTGATGTGCTAATATGCTGATTTACCGTGCTGTTTTTCACAAAGCAAACCAATGCATTAGCAGATCGGTGCATTTGCAAATCAGTAAATCAGCAAATTAGCACATCAACACATCAAATAATTGTCATTCTGTTTCGTTTCTTTGTCGGAGTATTTAAGGAGTGTGTTCGGATTTATGCTTCACGCTACAAATGATTAAATAACACACTCTAAGTTCGTTCAGGACAATCAGAATGATGAGCAAAATGAGCAGATTTTTCGGCTATCTAATCGTATTTTTCTTGCCAGTAGTAGTGCTACAAGGGCAAAACATCAACACCATCAAATTCGATCCACGAGGCAAAACCAGCCAATTGCGCCGTGCTTGTACCAATCAAGCTGGTACGGTGACAATCGGGGCCATTGGGATGGGGGGCCAGAGCAATACCTCTGGGGGCGAGACGATTTATCTTTGTTTTGGGGATTCCATTCGGATTACCCACAACGGGAACTTTGTGATCAATGACCCTAATTTTGCTACCCCTTCGGGTATCGTACATCTGGTGACGACCTGTGCCCCTTCGGCTGAGTTTACAGGGCCTGACACGTCAGACATCTTGAAACAACCCTGCTTATTTCCCGATGCAACGGTAACTATTGGTAATACAGTAATCCCTAAAGGCTTGTTCTGGACCGTATCCGGACAACGCAATGGGAATATCACTTATCGGAATGATGGCCGCTTCATCCAGGCTTTTGGCAAAGGCAAACCGGTTGCACTTTACTTTACACCCATTACCATTGATAATTTTGCTGGAGACAAATACGAAGCGAATGGTTGTGTCAACCTCAATCCCGATGCGGCTTACCGAATTGCTTTTCTCAAACCAATTGACACGGCTCGGGTTAGAACAAAGGTCAACAATGCTGGGTGTACTGGTTCCTTTATCGTTGGGGGTGGAGAGCCTGAATTCGATCCTAGTGCTCGATTTACGATCAATATCGTGAAAGAGAACGATCCAACAGTATTGGGTGTAGCCAAAGCCGCTAGTAGCAACAGCAACAAAGCCATTCATCTGGATTCGGTGACCTTTTTTGTCCCCGAGCCAGGGCGCTACATTGTCACCATTAGTGATGGCCGCAATTGCAATAAGTCGTTCCCAGTAAATATGGCTGGTTGCCAGGCAGTCGGCTTTCAATTGCCTTTTTTGAATGCCAAAACCGGAGACCAAATTTGTGTTAACCTTAAAACCACAAATTTTAACAAGGTTGGTGCATTCGAAATGAATGTGCGTTGGGATACCACGGTTCTGGAGTTAGTACGCACTCAAAATTACAACCCTTCGTTGGGAGGCTTTGGGCTAGGGAACGTAGGAAATACTTCAGACGAATCAGGCTTGGCCATTTCCTGGTTTGACAATACCCTGCTAGGTACCACCTTACCCGATAGTGCGACTATCCTCACTGTTTGTTTTAATGTGATAGGTCCCTTGGGAAGTTCCAGCCCGCTGCAATTTGGAGAATCGCGAGATCCTTCTGAAACGGTAGGGAATTCTGAGCCAGCTTCTTTGGGCTACATCTTCCGAGATGGGCAAGTAAATGTAACGGATGATGTGTTGTTTACCAGTGTCCGTACTTCTGGATTGAATTGTAAAGGAGATACTGATGGGGTGATCGAAGTAATTGTGGATAAGGGTAGAGCGCCGTATCTGGTTAGACTAGTTCGTACGCTGCCTTTGCCCGGTCAGAGCTTTGCTGATGAGACTATTGCCACCGCTGGAGGCAGTTTTAGGTTTGAAGATTTACCAGCGGGTACTTATACTATTTTTATCCAGGATAGCAGCCCTGGTAATCCAAATATCAAAAGAGATACGGTCATTTTCCCTGCTCCAGATGATTTTGCTGTTCGGCTCGATGGTGCCAAAGATCTTTCCTGTCATGACTCTCAGGATGGTTCGTTGCAAGCTGTAATCGTGTTGGGCGCCGTTCCGATAAATAACCCGGATTCAACCTATAAATTTCAGTGGAATATACCGGGTGAAAAAACCTCTTTAGTAGACTCTTTGAGGGCCGGAAGCTACTCTGTGACTGTGACCAATAGCAAGGGATGTATTGCTACTGCTTCAACAGGGCTCACTGCTCCTTTTGAAATAAAGCCTACTGCAACCATTACTCAAAACACTTGTTCGGGGGTAGCTAACGGGCAAATTCAGTTGAGTGTAACGGGAGGCTTACCATTTAATGGTGGAAGATACTTTTACCAATGGCCCAATCAAGCTGGAGATACCGCTACCTCCTCCACAATTTCCAACTTAGCTGAAGGAAATTATACAGTGACCATTACCGATAGTAAACAATGTGTAAAGGAATTTAGCTTCCCTGTAGAGCCTTTTAAAGTATTGTCAATTGGTACTCCAGCCGTAACCGATGTGTCTTGCTTTGGCTTGTCTAATGGCGAGATTATTGTTACTGGGAATACCACTGGTGCCCAGCCTCAATTGCCTTACGAATTTACCTGGACTGGTTCTACGAATACACCAACGAACCAACCAACCAATAGTACGCTTGACAGTATTCCTGCGGGAACCTACATTGTAACCATGAAGGATCAAGACCCAGTAGGTTGTTTCACTTCCGACACCATCGTGGTTACTCAACCTACTCAACTTACGGTTGCTCAAGGTCGCCTTCAAAATGAAACCTGCCGCCCCGGAAATGACGGCTTGGCTTCCCTCAAAGTGAGCGGTGGCACCAAGCCCTATGCTTACGAGTGGCGTTTGGATACAACATTGCTGGTGAATCAAACCGACTCCCTGGCTACTGGCCTGCGCTCTGGCAATTACATCATCACGGTGATCGACAGCAACCAGTGTGATACCAACTTTATGCTCGACATCAATGCCCCAGCCGGGCCTCAGATTACCCAACTCAATGACTTTACCTTGCGTTGTTTTGGTGATGCCAATGGTCGTTTGTCGGTAAGGGCAACTGCAATAACCGGAACCACGATTACTTCTTATACCTGGGACAACCAATCCACAGGGGCCGATCTTACAAACTTGCCTGCTGGCCGCTACATCGTGACGGTGACCGCGAGCGATTTTTGTAGTTCAGTGGATACCGCACAAGTCATCGCACCTGCGCCCATCAGTGTGGACAGCATTACGTCGGTAGCACCCCGCTGCCCGGGAGATGCCAATGGTTCGCTGACGGTGAATGTCAGTGGGGGTACCGCACCTTATAAATTCTTATGGAAGGACCAGGGACGGGATACTTCTCGTTTCCAATTGCGCCCGGCCTTAAAAGCAGGTACTTACGATGTGAGTATATTTGATGCCAGCGGATGCCCTTCCGTAATGAGTTCTGCAACTTTACAGGATCCTCCGCGCATTGTCATCAACTTTACAGATAGTACAGGTGTAGCCTGTTTTGAAGGAAGCAAAGATGGGCGAGCTACGGCAGTAGCACGGTTCAGTGATGGAAGAGGAGGGCGCTTCGAGTTCACCTGGCAAGGCAGTCAGGAAACCTTTGCGGGAGTGGCCACTTCTACTGCCACAATGCTCTCTGCTGGTATGAACGTGGTCGTAGTAGTCGATTCCAATGCCTGCGCAGCTGCTGATTCAGTACTCATCACTAGCCCTCCCGAAATCAAAATTTTAGCGGTAGTAGAAGCCGTAACTTGTTTTGGCTTGGCGAACGGGAAAGTAAAACTTACACCGGGAGGCGGAACACCTCCTTTCTCCATCAACTGGCAAGTCATTGGATCTACTCAGGATAGTTTGAGTAACCTACAGGCGGGTACCTACACTGCGGTCATTACGGATAGCCGCAATTGCCCTAAAACACAAGAGATTGAAATTAAAGAACCTGCTGAACTCAGGGTGGAAGTGGATCAATCCTTCTCCCGAGCCTCTAGTTGTAGCAATACGGATGATGGTCGCTTTGGGATAGTCGTCAATACAGACGAAGGCATCAACCCCTTGCCTGAAGATGCCTTCACCTGGTCGGGTAGTATCTCACGTCCCAATTCTCCCTTTGCGGAGAACCTGGCACCAGGTACTTACTCGGTGACTGTGACTGATACCAAAAATTGTACAGATTCAACTAGTTATACGGTAGTATCCCCACCACCAGTGATTGGTCTACTTAACCCAGTAACCGAACCACGCTGTTTTGGAGATGCAACCACAATTACTGTAGATACAGCTTATGGTGGCAACGGTGTTGATTTGACCGATTTCACCTTTACAGTAGACAACAATGGCATCAGCTTCCCGCTAAATCAAGCGGCAAATATCTTTGCCGGCCAACATGTCATCGCGATTGAAGATCAATTGGGTTGTCAATACATCGACACCATTGTAGTCAATCAACCAGAGCAATTGACTGTGGCCTTTAATCCCAACCAGGTTACAGTAGAATTGGGCGATAGTTTGCAACTGACCCCGATCGTAACCAGTACCAAACCCATTACGGGCTACGAATGGCTCCCCGTAAGAGGGCTCTCCAACAATAAAATCGAAAGTCCATACGTGATTACCGCTACCCGTACGGAACGCGACATGCGCGATGATACTGAATTTATCCTGACAGTGACGGATACCAGCGGTTGTAAAGCGGAAGGAACCATCTTTGTGGAGCTCGATCGCAACCGCAATTTCTTCATCCCCAACGCATTCACACCGAATGGTGATGGCCGAAATGATGAATTCCGAGTATTCGGGTGCAAAGGGGTAAAAGCCATCAACTACGCCCGGATGTTTGACCGTTGGGGCAACTTGATCATGCAAGCCGAAGGGATTGTGCCGGATTGTGCTGGCGGGACCATTGTTTGGGACGGTTTATTGTCCTCCAAACTGGCCAATCAAGGTGTATATGTGTACATTATTGAAGTGGAATTCCTCGACGATGTGAAGTTATTGTATCGGGGAGATGTGGGGTTGATTCGTTAAAACAAAAGGTTCCAGGGTTCCTAGGTTCCAAAGTTCCAGGGTTCAGCGCTGAACCCTGGAACTTTGGAACCCCGAACCCTGGAACCCTGGAACTTTGGAACCCTGGAACCTTTTATCGTAGTACCATCACGCTGCCCGTTGCCAATTTTTCCTCTCCTTTGCAACGGTAGCGAATTTTGTACAACATTACGCCAGGGTTAACTTCTTTACCCTGAAACTTTCCATCCCAACGGGAAAAAGCATCGGCGGAGCCAAATACCCGGCTTCCCCAACGGTCAAAAATTTCAAAGGCTATCAATTCCTGGATGACAAAAGGATTGCTGATGCCAAAGGTTTCATTCAAACCATCGCCATTGGGCGTAAAAGCTTTGGGCAATAGCACCTGTCCACAATCCAATGTATTGGGGTCAATCACGGTGATTCTGATCGAATCCGTAGCCACACAAGCTCCACTATCATCCGACATATCGACGGTGTAAAAATGGATACCTGGGGTCAGGGGTTGAATCACAGGTTCTTTTTCAAAAGGGGAAACCACATCGAGGGTGGGCGACCAGTTGAAAATATAATTACAAGTAGGTCCCACTTTGATTTTCACTGCGCCACCGACAAAAATACTGGTATCGCGTGTTACGATGTTATCAGGTTCTACGGTATACAGTGTTTTGATTTCATTGTCGTTCAAGGAGCGGTTGTACAGCCTTACTTCGTCCAGATAGCCTTCAAAAGGGGCTTGATTGGCAACTGGTGCACAAGGTGAATTTCCCATGGTGAATTTCCCATCGTTGGATAGATTGATTCGTCCCTGGGTATTCAATTCCTGAATTTTTACACCATTGATGTACAGTTTGACTTTATTCGCTTCCCGAATCACCGCAACGTGGTGCCAACATTTTCCAGCGGGAACTTCACCAATCAAATTCACCGTTTTAGCGCCTTCCCCCAAAAATACGTTCAACGTACGGGTAAAAGGCCGATAACGGATGTAAAAAAGATTGCCATTGGTTGCACAATTGCTGGTAAGTTTGTGCACCAGGTATTGAATGCCATTGGAGTTGGTTGATTTAAAATAAAAACTCAGGCTGAAATCTTCGGTGGTGAACTCGTCGTTGGCGGGCCCCATTACGACTGCGTTACCGATGGCCCCGGAAAATTCCAGTGCTTTCCCTTCTACGCCACATTCATAACTCCGATTGAGGGCTGGTTGAAATGCATTGGCCGTATTCCCTGCGGCATCGGCATTGCTGTTTTCAAAAGGGTAAAAAGCCACCAAACCAGCCGTGGGTTGGGCGAATAAAGCAACGCTGAAACAGAGGCAGAATAAAAATGCAAGTATTCTCATGGTATTTTTGGAATTGGCAAAATAATGGCTGATGGCTGCGCATCCGCAGCAAATCGGATTCCGATCAGAGTGTGTTTGGAATTCAGCTTCGCGCTACAAATTTTAGCTCATTTTCGCTTGCGAACCAGAAATCCAAACACACTCTAAAAAACGAAGGAAGGGAAGGCTTATTTTGTTGCGTTTCCTTCAGCAACCCTATTTGAAGAAACCATCCAGCCCTGGAGGCATCATGTCTTTGAGCAATAGTTGGGTTTCGGCCGCTTCTTTTTCCAGGGCACTGTTGAGCGCACGATTGATGGCGACCAAGAGCAAGTCCTCCAACTCTTCCGCTTCCGCATTTTTTAAAAAAGTGGGGTCAATGCTGATGTTGGTGATTTCGCGGTTGGCGTTGGCACTGATTTTAATGGCGCCGTCGCCAGCCTCACTTTCTACAATGAGTGCGGCCAGTTTTTCGCGCATGGCCTTTTGTTGGGCCTCCATATCGCCAAACATGTTTTCAAGTCCAAACATGGTACGGTTTTTTTGTCGGTAAAATATGTGCGAAGATATAACAGAACGTACAGGAAACGACAGTATTTTATACATTTGTGCCCGTTAAACCAGTTACAGCATAAAACTGTTTTGGCATTAGTACCGAACTGTAATCAATTAGGGTTCGTACACGGGAGCACAAATTCTACTTACTGCGTAAAATAGCGCCATTATGGCTTTGGATCAAGTTGATGTAGATCAGGAAGAAAAAAAGGTGGGTAAAGAAATGTCTTTTCTAGACCACTTGGAGGAGTTGCGTTGGCACATCATCCGCTCTTTGTCGGTCATTTCTGTTTTTGGCATAGTCCTATTTATCAAACAGGATTGGATGTTCAACGTATTGATTTTTGGCCCATCCAAGCAAGATTTTATTACCTATCGGGTACTTTGCTCGTTTTCAAAAAGTATGGGCCTGGGTGATACCATGTGTTTTGCGGCCACTAAAGTCAATTTACAGACCATTGGTTTTGCCGAACCCTTTGTGACCAGTATGTGGGTTTCCTTTGTGGTGGGTTTGATCCTGGCTGCACCCTATGTATTGTGGGAAATCTGGCGCTTTGTCAGCCCAGGTTTATTGCCGAAAGAACAAAAAGCGGCCACTGGCGCAGTAGCTGTATGCTCATTCTTGTTCCTGTTGGGAGTGGTTTTTGGCTATTTCCTGATGGCCCCTTTTGCCATCAACTTCCTGATCGGCTATACGATCCCTGGGGTAACCAACGTCCCTACACTCAACTCGTACATCAACTATATGGTGATGTTCACTTTGCCATTGGGGTTGGTATTTGAGTTGCCGGTAGTGGTCTATATTTTGGCTAGAATTGGCCTCATCACTGCACAGGACATGCGTGCTTTCCGTCGGCAAGCCATTGTGGTTATCTTGATTGTGGCCGGGATCATCACCCCACCAGATGTGGTATCCCAAATGTTGGTAACCATACCCTTGTATACCTTGTACGAAGTCAGCATTATTATTGCCAAAAGGGTTGCCCCTCGCGATGATGACGATGATGAAACACCTTCAAAAGCAGTAACTCCTTCATAGTTGAAAAGGTTGAGGAGTTGAGAAGTTGAGGAGTTTAGGCTACCGCAGCGACTCAGCTCCTCAACCCTCTCACCTCCTCAACTTCTAGTCGATGGAACGGATTTCGAGTAACCTTACCCTGATGTATAAAATTGTACTGCCCATTTTTTGGATTGTGTTTATGGGCGGTGTTACAGTGGCCATCATGCTGAGCAAATTTGCGGGCATTGGCAATACCTCTTCGTGGGCAGTGAAGGCAGTGATCTTGTTTGTATTCACTACGGGAACCCTGTTCCTGGCATTCACCTTGATGCGCCTCAAAAGGATAGAGGTAGGTCAGGAAGGGGTATACGTGACCAATTATTTCAAAAATGTACGCTACCCTTTCAGTGAAGTTGATGGCATTACCACTACTTCCCTGTTGCTGTTTTCGGTGGGTACCCTACATTTGAAGGGCAAAGGGAGTTTTGGCAAGAGTATCACTTTTATTCCTAGTCCAAGTCGGTTTTATTCTTTTTTTGAGGATAATCCTGGTTTGAAGGAACGGTTGTTGAAGGTGTAGGGCTTTCCCTCAAATGGCGATGGGGCTTTGTCCGTGGTAATGAGGTAATTGTCACGAGTGACCGAAATGTTTTCCATAAGTTGAGGTGAATTGAAACAAATATACAATTCTTGAAAAACTATTTCCAAACTGTCTCCACCGCTACATTTCAAGTGCTGTAATAGTTCCATTTTGCAGGCACAATTTTGATCGCTTGTATGTTCAGACACACCGTAACGATATTAACCTTGATGCTGGGTTTCTCTAGTATCGCCCTGTCCCAGGGCACCCATACTCCGGCGGAGTTGGGGAAAGTTACGTGGGTACGCGATTTTGAACAAGGTTTGGCTCAGGCCAAAAAGGAACAAAAACCCGTGTTTTTGCTCTTCCAAGAGGTTCCCGGATGTAGTACTTGTCAGCGTTATGGCGCAGAAGTACTCAGTCACCCCTTGATTGCTGAAGCGATCGAATCCCTGTTTGTACCCGTAGCGATTTACAACAACAAAGGAGGCAAAGACGCCGAAGTGCTCAAATTTTACAATGAACCTGCCTGGAACAACCCGGTGGTGCGCATTGTGGATGCGGGTAAAAAGAACCTGGCCGAGCGCGTTTCAGGAAATTATACACCCCTGGCGGTATTGAATTCGATGTTGGTTGCGCTGGAAAAAAGCAATTTGGTCGTACCCACTTACCTCGCTCTGTTGCGGGAAGAACTCCAGAGCAAAGCCTTGGGCACCAAAACAGCTACCTTATCCATGTACTGTTTTTGGACTGGCGAAAAAGAACTGGGGAAACTCCCGGGAGTAATGGCTACCGAAGCTGGTTTTATGGGGGGCCGGGAAGTTGTCAATGTGGAGTACAATCCCCGCTTGCTTTCTTTTGAAAACCTGGTTGAATTGGGCAGTAAAGTGAAATGTGCCGATGGCGTTTTCACCGCTGATGCACAAGAGCAAGTCAAAGTAGAAAAGGTCTTGGGAAAAGGCAAAGTAAAAGAACCTTCAACTTATCGCCCTGATCCCGAAAGTAAATATTACCTTTATCAAAGTCATTATCGTTATCTGCCGATGACGGAGTTGCAAGCTGCGCGTGCCAATAGCCTTTTGGCTGGAGGTAAGTCGCCAGAAGAGGTGTTGTCGCCTCGGCAGATTGAACTGGCGCGCCAAATCAAGGCCAATCCAAAGAAGAATTGGAAGCCTGTGATTGGCAAAAGCGTCACCGAGTCCTGGCCCTGGCCAACGGCTTGACCTAGGTTGATTTAGAGTTAGAGTACCCAATATCATTGCCGACTACCAGATGTAGTCGGCCTTTTTTTTGCCCACCAACGTACACTTACCTAATTCTTTTATACGTTTGACTGCTGATCTAGTCCCCTCTAGTAACACCCAAATTTTAATCAAATGAAAAAGATCCTACTCGTTTTACTGCTCGTCTTGTTTGGACTGAGCACAGTTGCGGTACAAGGGCAAGTGAAAAGTGGCAGTGTTGGCCTGGGTTTACAGGTCGGTGACCCAAGTGGTTTGACCCTGAAATTTTACAATGGAGGCAAAGCCTCGGTCGATATTTTAGCCGCCTGGGACTTGAACGATTATTTGTTCGTCAATGTCCACGCCTTGTACCACAAACCCCTGGGCGGTGCCCGCAATGTCAATTTCTTTTATGGCCCCGGGGCGTTCATCTCCTTTTATGAGCGCGGCCGCTACGAAGATTACATTGGCGCAGGGATCAGTGGCAATTTTGGTTTGAATGTGTTTTTTGACCGCTTTGAACTTTTT